>JALYLX010000171.1 GCA_030773995.1 Chloroflexota bacterium | reverse complement strand
CCCCGGCCGAGCCCCATTCAAAGGACCGGGTCGACGTCTGCGAGCGCTGCCACGGGTACGTGAAGTCGATCGCGACGTTCCATTCGGTACCGACGCCCCGCCTCGCCGCGGAGGACGCCGCGACGCTGCACCTGGACGTTGGCGCGCGTGCGGCCGGCTACACCCGACCGGGCACGGTGGACGTCGACACCGCGGGCATCCCGCGGCTCGTCCGCGAAGGCCGGGTCCGGGCCGGCGGGGACTAGCTGATCGGCTTGGGCGAGGTGTAGCTCGGCTCGTACGAGCTGGCGGGCTTGCCGTTCCCACTGCCGCTCGTCGCATCCCAGCTGACGTTGTCCGAGCGGATCTTGTCCACCTGCTCGCTCAGCTTCGCACGCGCCTGCCGGCCGCTGAACGGCGTGATCAGGAGCGCGACCGCCGCGCCCACGATGGCGCCGACGAGGATGCCGAGCGTGAAGGCGGAGAAGAGCGCGGTGTCGTCGTGACCGCCGCCCGCGTTCCGGGCCTGCTTGCGGCCTTCCGAGATGAACTCGTCGATCCGCTTGGTCGCCTGCGAGCGCAGGTCATCCAGCACGTCGTCGAGCTTCATGTCCTTGATGGAATCCTTGATCGAGTCTTTGATGGCGTTCATGTGTCGTCCTCCCGAGGCTCTGCCTGGCAGCCTAGTCCGCAGGACCGGTGCCAGCTGCTTTGGACGCCGACCGGCCGGTGAGCGAGGCCTCGATGAACTGCTCGATGTCGCCGTCGAGGACGCGCTGGACGTCGCCGATCTCGACGCCCGTCCGGTGGTCCTTCACGAGCGTGTACGGGTGCAGAACGTAGCTCCGGATCTGGCTGCCCCAGTCGGCCGCGCGCATCAGGCCGCGCTCCTTCGCCTGCTCGGCCTCCTGCTCGAGGACGCGTTTCTCGAGAAGGCGCGCGCGCAGGACGCGCATCGCGATGTCCCGGTTCTGGAGCTGTGACCGCTCGTTCTGCGACGCCGCGACGATGCCCGTCGGCACGTGCGTGATGCGCACTGCCGTCTCGGTCTTGTTCACGTTCTGGCCGCCCGCGCCGGTGCTCCGATAGGTGTCGATGCGGAGCTCGTCGGGACGGATGTCGACCTCGGTCTCGGTCTCCACCTGGGGCGTCGGATCGACGAGGGCGAACGACGTCTGTCGGCGCTTCTGGAAGTCGAACGGCGAGATCCGCACCAGCCGATGCGTGCCGCGCTCGTGCTTCAGGTAGCCATACGCGTACTCGCCGTCGATCGACAGGGTCGCGCTCTTCAGGCCGGCCTCTTCACCGGGCGTGCTCTCGAGGATCTCCGCGCGGAAGCCGCGACGCTCGGCCCACCGTAGGTACATGCGCACGAGCATCTCGGCCCAGTCCGCGGCGTCGGTGCCGCCGACGCCGGCGCTGATCGCGAGGAACGCGGACCGCTCGTCGTATGGACCGCCGAGCTGCGCCTCGAGGCTCGCCTTCGCGACCTCGAGCTGCAGCGCGTTCAGATCCTCGGCGAGATCGCGGGCGATGCCGGGGTCCTCGTCCGCGAGCGGCAGCATCTCGGTGATCTCGGCGGCGCGAGCGCGGAAGCCATCCCAGCGTTCGACGCGGCGGCGCGCTGCGTCGAGCTTCTTCAGGGTCGCCTGGGCATGCTGGCGATCGGACCAGAGGTCCGGCGCCGATGCTTCGGCTTCTAGCCGCCCGACCTCGCGCCTGGTGTTGTCGAGGTCAAAGGAACACCGACATGCGGTCGATGCGGTCGCGCAGGGACGCGAGTGCGCCGACGTCGATCGCCATCAGCGATGCGCGGCTAACGCTTGCGGGGACGATCGAACGTGGTCGTGACCGGCTGGGCCACCGGAGCCAGCTTGCCTGCGGCGAAGCTGACGAAGGTGACGCAGGGGCAATAGGTGTTCCGCGGACAACGCGGGCAGTCTCCATCGCAATCGAGGGTCGCGCCGTAGCTGCACTTCAGGCAGTTGTCCTCGCAGACGATCCATTCCTTCATGCGCGACTGTCCTCTCTAGACGCAGTTCGGGCACATGAGAGCCGTTCGGAAGGCCTCCGAAACCGCTTCGACACCGCTCCCCACGCCTGATCTGTGCCGCTTTTCGGACGAAGAATATCCGCCCGAGGGCCTCGGGGGAAGCCCTTTATGACGTTCGCGAACGTTGTCCAAGATACGAAAGTCCGCCGCCGAGGAAGGCTCGCGGCCGGACACCGAACACCTGGTCTATGGCGTTCGGCTGCGGCGTGTTGTCGACCGCCAGGAGGTCGAGCTGGCGCACGGTGACCGGCGGATCGGCCATGGTCCGCTCGAACAGGAAGGCGGCCGGCTTCATCAGGGCCACCGGCAGCGGCACGGTGACGCGCTTCTTCCGGTACGCCCGCATCGTCTCCTCGAGCATCTGGCGGTAGGTGACCGGGTCTGGGCCGCCGATCTCGTACGTGCCGGTCAGCGGGCCGAGCAACGCGGTGCGGATGGCGCGGGCGAGGTCGGCGACGTGGAGGGGCTGGAATCGCGCGCGTCCGCCGCCCGGCAGCGGGACGACCGGGAAGTTCAGCGAAAAGCGGAGCCGCGGGAAGAAGTCGTCGCCCGGGCCGAACAGGATCGACGGCCGGAGGACGAGGTGAGGCACTCCGGACGCCTCGACCGCAGCCTGGCCCTCGCCCTTTGTGCGGAGGAACGGGTACGGGCTGGCCGGCGACGCCCCGATGGCGCTGAGATGCACCAGCTTCCCGACGCCGGCGCGCTCGGCCTCCCGCACGACCGCCCGGGTGCCCTCCGCGTTGATCCGTTCGAAGCTCCCGTGCCGCTCGGTCGGGATGGCGACGGTGTGCACGACGGCATCGACCCCGGCGAACGCGCCGGAGAGGGAGTCTGCATCGGTCACGTCGGCGCGGCGGATCTCGACCTGCGGCAACTCGGCCGCGGCGCGCGACGGATCACGCACGATCGCCCGAACATCGATGCCTGCCTGGTCGCCCAGGAGCAGCGCTATGAGGTTGCCGCCGACAAAGCCATTCGCGCCGGTGATGGCGACCCGCATTCCAAAATACTACATCGTAGTAGTAGGACGGCGCTCTCGCCGCTGCAGCCAGATGAGCGCGGGGACGCCGGCGAGGAGATAGATCAGTCCGAGCAGCTGGGCCTCCTGGAGTCCCGCGAACACCACCGGATCCAGGCGAAGGAAGGACGTCGCGAACCGAAAGCCGCCGTACAGCACGAGGTACAACCAGAACACCCGACCCTCGGGCTGGCGGCCGCGGACGCGCGGCCAGTACCAGAGCAGGACCGCGAGGCTCAGCAGGTCGACGACGAGATCGTAGGCCGCGACCGGATGCACGAAGTCGCGCTGGCCGAGCGTGGCGGGGTCGGTGTAGCGCACGCACCACGGCAGCCCCGAGCAGGCGATGGCGTGGTGCTCGCCGTTGATGATGTCGCCGATCCGACCGATGGCCTCGCCGAGTGTGATCCCGATCACGGTGATGTCGAACATGAACCCGAGCGGCAGGCGCAGCCGCTTCGCCGCGAGCCAGCCGCCGACCGCGGAGCCGATCGGCGCAGAGGTGACCGCGACACCGCCATTCCAGAACGCGACGAGCTGGTCGGGATGCGCGCCGTAGTACGACCAGTTGTCCGCGATGTGGCCGATCCGCGCCGCGACGAGCCCGCCGATCACGACGGCGATCGCGAACGGGTAGATGCGCTCGTCCTTCACCAGGCTGCGCGCGAGACGGAAGCTCACAGCGCTGCCCGCACCCATGGCCACCAACGACCAGAACGAGTGCCACGCGATCCGGATCGGCCCGAGCGTCATGGTCGGGTCGAACGGAAGGTCCACGTCCTACGCCGGCGTCGCGCGCGCCGCCCGAGCCATGCGGAAGAGGGTGATGAGGATCGGGATCGAGAGCGCGATCAGCACGAGCGACACGAGCTGGGCCTGGTAGAGGCCGAAGAGATCGACCTTGTCCACGCGAAGGAACGAGATCAGGAACCGCCCGAGCGACTGAAAGGCGAGCCAGATCCAGAAGATCCGGCCTTCCGGCGGCCGGCCCGCGAAACGGCGGCGCAGCTGCAGCGCGAGCGCGACCCCGGCGAGATCCCAGAGCATCTCGTAGCCGACGGCGAGGTGCACCGGATCCGCGGAATATCGCGTGTCGCCGGGCAGGAAGGCCGGACCCTGGCCGAGGGAGTCCGGATGGTCGTAGGTCACACAGATGCCCGGCGCGCCGCACGGTAGGGCGTGGTGCTCCCCGTTGATGATGTCGCCGATCCGGCCGATGGCCATCCCGAGGCCGATGCCGGGCGCGGCGGCGTCCGCCGCCGAGCCGATGGGGATGTCGCCGCGGCGGAGTGCGACAAGATAGCCGGTGATCGCGCCGACGACGACCGCGCCCATGATCGCGATGCCGCCGTTCCAGATCTGCGGGATAAGGAGCGGGTTCGTGTCGTAGCCGCAGAGGGTCCAGCAGTCGATCACATGGAACAGCCGCGCCCCGACGATCCCGCCGATCACCGCCGGGGTCGCGACGGCGTACAGCGCGTCCTCGGCCACGCGGCCGCGAAGCACCCGGATCGGCAGCCACACGCCGAAGAAGATGCCGACCGCGGTGAAGATGCCGTGCCACGCGACCTGGAAGGGCCCCAGGTGGACGTTCGGGTCGAACGGGAGGTTCAGCTAGCTAGCGCCCATGACATTTCTTGTACTTCTTGCCGGAGCCGCACCAGCAGGGCTCGTTACGCCCAAGACGTTTCGGATTCGCCGGTGGCTGCGGTGGGTTGGGGTCGTTCCAGCTCGTATTCGTCGACTGACGCTTCTTCTCTTGCGATGACGTATCGGCGGCCAGCTTCTCTTTCTCCTCCTGCTCCGCCTGCTCGGCGGTGCGGACGGAGATGCGCAGGATCGTCTGCGCGACGTCCGATGCGATCTTGGTCGTCATCTCGTCGAAGAAGGTGCGCGCCTCGTTCTTGTAAGCGATGAGCGGATCCTGCTGGCCGTAGCCCCGCAGGTAGATCCCCTCGCGGAGCTCCTCCATCGCGGTCAAGTGCTCCACCCAGTGCGTGTCGATCGTGCGGAGGAGGAGCCACCGCTCGATCGCGCGTGACGTCTCTTCACCGAGCGCGGCTTCGCGGGCCTCGTACGTCTCGTCGACGAGATCGGCCACCTTCGTGGAGAGGTCTTCGCGTGAATCGATGCCGGCGAACGCCTCGACGGTGAGATCCTCGCTCCGTCCGAGGAGCGGCGCGAGCGCCGCGACGAGCGTGCCGAGGTCCCAGTCGTCCGGATCGGGCGACGTCGCGCTCGCGTCGACCAGATCGGCCGCCGCGTCGTGCAGGTACTCGAGGACCGTCTCGCGCACGTCACCCTTTGCGAGGATCTTGTGGCGCTCCCCGTAGATGACATTGCGCTGGTTGTTCAGCACGTCGTCGAACTCGAGCGCGCGCTTGCGCATGTCGAAGTTGCGGCCCTCGACCTTCACCTGCGCCTGCGTGATCGCCCCGGTCACCATGCCCGACTCGATCGGCGCCGAATCGTCGAATCCGAGGCGCGTCATGAGGCCGGCGATGCGCTCCGAGGCGAAGATCCGGATGAGCTCGTCCTCGAGTGAGGCGTAGAACCGTGACGACCCGTGGTCGCCCTGGCGGCCGGAACGGCCCCGAAGCTGGTTGTCGATGCGACGGGCCTCGTGGCGCTCCGTGCCGATGACGTGGAGCCCGCCAAGCTCTCGGACGCCGTCGCCGAGAAGGATGTCCACGCCACGGCCGGCCATGTTGGTCGACAGCGTGACGGCGCCGCGCTGGCCCGCGCCCGCGATCACGAGCGCTTCGCGCTCGTGGTTCTTCGCGTTCAGGACGTCGTGCTTGATGCCATGCCGCGAGAGCTCGTCGGACAGGGCCTGCGACTTCTCGACCGATGTCGTCCCGATGAGCACGGGCTGGCCCTTCGTGTTCCGGTCGGTGACCTCCGTGATCACCGCGTCCCACTTGCCCTGCTCGGTGCGGTACACGAGGTCCTTCAGGTCTTGCCGGACCATCGGCTGGTTCGTGGGGATCTGGGTCACTTCGAGCTTGTAGACCTTGAACAGCTCCTCGGCCTCGGTGGCGGCCGTGCCGGTCATGCCGGCGAGCTTGTGATACATCCGGAAGTAGTTCTGGATCGTGATCGTCGCGTGGGTCCGCGTCTCTTGCTGGATCTTCGCTCCTTCCTTGGCCTCGACCGCCTGGTGCAGGCCATCGCTCCAGCGGCGGCCCGGCATCTGGCGACCGGTGAACTCGTCGATGATCACGACCTCGCCCGCCGGCGTGACGATGTACTCCTTGTCCTTGTGGTAGAGCGCCCTCGCCTTGAGGGCGTTGTCCAGGTAGTGGACCGCGGTGACATCGCCCTCGTAGAGGTTCGGCCGGTTGAGCAGCTGCTCAGCCTTCGTGATGCCTGACTCCGTGAGCGTCGCAGCGTGGTGCTTCTCCTCGAGGATGTAGTCCTCACCCTCGACCAGTCGCGCGGCCACGCGCGCGTAGGAGTAGTAGAGCTGCGAGGCGTCCTCGGCCTGCGAGCTGATGATCAGCGGCGTGCGGGCCTCGTCGATCAGGATGGAGTCCGCCTCGTCGACGATCGCGTAATGAAGCTCGCGCTGGACCGTCTCAGCGAGGTCCATGACCATGTTGTCGCGCAGGTAGTCGAAGCCGAACTCGCTGTTCTGCCCGTACGTGATGTCCGCGCGATACGCAGCGGCGCGCGAGACCGGGCGCCAATGGCGGTGCCGCGGGTCGATCTCATCGAGCTCGATGGCGGGGTCGTAGATCGCCGAGATGTCGTGCGCGATGTAGGCGACGCTCAGGCCGAGGGCGTCGTAGATCGGCGCCATCCAGCCGGCGCCGGTCTTCGCGAGGTAGTCGTTCGTGGTGACGAGGTGGG
>JALYLX010000170.1 GCA_030773995.1 Chloroflexota bacterium | reverse complement strand
GCCGCGAGCTCGGCCGCGGCCGCGCGGTCCTCGATCTCTGCGCGGTCCGGGTGCTTCCGCGCGAAACGCTGGTGCTTCGCGGCGAACTCCTCCTGGAGCTTCGCGGAATCCAGCAGGACGAGCCGCGCGAGCTCCACCGTGCCACGCGTCGCGTAGATGGGACCGCGGAAGCCGAGCGTGCTCACGTGCGGGATGAGTCCGCAATGGTCGAGGTGCGCGTGCGTGAGGAGCAAGGCGTCGATCACCGCCGGGTCGTAGGCGAGTCGTACGCGGTTGCGCAGCACGTCATGCGGGCTGCCCTGGAACATGCCGCAATCGATGAGCACACGCGCTCGGTCTGTCTCGAGGAGGTACTGCGAGCCGGTCACGGTGCGTGCGGCGCCGAGGAATTGCAGACGCATCTGACCCATGATGCCGCGCTAGCATCACGCGCGCAGATGTACGGCCCCGTGCTGGTGGGCACGAAGGTCACCCTTCGCCCGCCCGACGACTCCGATACCGCGCGCTTCGTCGAGTGGTTCGGCGACCTCGACGTGACCCGTTATCTGCTACGGCGCTTCGCGGTGGGCCAGCTCCAGGAGGAAGGCTTCCTCAAGACCCTCGGAGACTCCGCGACCGACGTGTTCTGGATGCTCGAGGCTGACGGCCAGGCGATCGGCGCGACCGGCATCCATCGGATCGACTGGCTGCACGCCCACGCCACGACCGGGATCATGATCGGCGTGAAGTCCGAGTGGGGGAAAGGTCGCGCCTCCGAGGCGATGCAGCTGCGCACCGCGTATGCGTTCCGGCAGCTCAATCTGCACAAGCTCAGCTCGGGGGCGTTCGTGGAGAACGAACCAAGCAAGCGGGCGCTGCTGAGGGCGGGTTATCGAGAGGTCGGCGTCGAGCGCGAGCACTTCTTTCGCGAAGGCCGGTGGCACGACCACTGGATCTGCGAGGTCCGCCGCGACGAGTGGGAGCGGATGCAGGCGGCTGACTCCCATCGGTAAACGCACTTCCGGTCGACGTTCATGTACGCGCGTGGGCCTTTCGTCCTGCCCCGCTTAGCCTCGCCGGTCATCTGTTCCGGTGAGAGGCGGAGGACGACCATCCCGTTGTGGACTTGCGACCAGCGGTGCTCATCGTCGACGACGACCCGGCCACCTGCGCCGCCCTGGCTGAACGCCTCGCGGCCGATGGCCTGTCCAGCACTTCGGTGCACGACGGCGTCACGGCGATCCAGCGTGCGATTGCGCTCCGGCCGCAGCTGATCGTCCTCGATCTCGGACTACCGGAGCTCTCCGGGGATCAGGTCTTCGAGCGGCTGCAGGCGGACCATCGGACGCGCTACACGCCGGTCGTGTTCCTGACCGGCTCGTCCCGACGGGACGACAAGGTTCGTCACCTGCGGGCCGGCGGCGACGACTACGTGACGAAGCCGTTCGACCTCGAGGAGCTCGCCGCGCGAGTGCACAACGCCTTGCGACGGCTGCGGACCCTTGGCGGCCTGAACCCCCTGTCCGGTCTCCCGGGCAACACCGCCATCTACGAGGAGATGACCGCGCGCCTGCGCGCCGGTGAGCGGTTCGCGTGCGTCTACATCGACATCGACAACTTCAAGAGCTTCAACGACCGATACGGCTTCACTCGTGGCGACACGCTCATCGCGGAGCTGGCGGAGGCGATCTTCGGCGCCGTCGCGGACTCGGCGGACGAGGCATTCCTCGGCCACATCGGCGGCGATGACTTCGTCATCCTGTGCGGCGTCGACGAAGCCAAGGCCCTCGCGGAAGAGGTCGTTGCGCGCTTCGCCATCCGGTCCCGTCAGCTCCATGACGATGGCGACGTCGCTGCCGGCGGCTATGAGGCGCCGGATCGTCGCGGCCTGCGGACCCGCTGGGGGCTCGTATCGGTCTCGGTCGGGATCGCGCTGTCGGACGCGCGAGCGTTCCCCACGGCCGCGGCGCTCGCGCAGGCGGCCGCCGAGATGAAAACGGTCGCGAAGCGTCAGCTCGACGGGCGCGTGGCCGTTGATCGCAGGCGTCGGAGCGAGCACACGCGCGTGGAGGCGAATTTCCGCCGGTCCTAGACTCGGCCTTCGTGGACATCCTCGAACGGCCCGCGACCGTCACACAGTCGCAGCGGACCGAGATCGAGGCCCAGCGCCAGGCGACCCACGAGACCCGCCGCACGACCGTGCCGGCGATGGAAGCGCTCCTGTATCAGCCGGTCCCCATCCTCGACCACGGCTTCATCCGGGTCATCGACTACATGGGCGACGACGCCGCGGTCGTACAGGCTGCGCGCGTGTCGTACGGCGCGGGCACGAAGAAGATCCGCGAGGACGCCGGCCTCATCAACTACCTCATGCGTCATCGCCACACCTCGCCGTTCGAGATGTGCGAGATGAAGCTGCACGCGAAGATGCCGATCTTTGTCGCGCGCGAATGGGTCAGGCATCGCGTCGCGAATCTGAATGAAACGTCAGGAAGGTATTCGATCCTTGACAACGAGTTCTACATGCCGGCGCCTGAACAGCTCGGCACGCAATCCCGCAGCAACCGGCAGGGGCGCGGCGAGACACTCACCGGCGAGGAATCCGCGAGGGTGCTCGAGATCCTTCGTGAAGACGCCGAACGCGCGTACTCGCACTACGAGGAGATGCTCAACGAGAACATCGCCGGAGACACGATCGACCCGGCAAGGGCCGGACTCGCGCGCGAGCTCGCGCGGATGAATCTGTCGGTCAACTTCTACACCCAGTGGTACTGGAAGATCGACCTGCACAACCTGCTTCACTTCCTGAACCTACGTACCGACGCGCGGGCGCAGTACGAGATCCGCGTCTACGCCGACGCCATCCTCGACGTAGTGAAACAGTGGGTCCCGCTTACCTATGCGGCATTCATGGACTACCGCATGGGCGCGTACGAGCTCTCGGCGAAGGGCCTCGCCGCCGTGCGCCGCATGCTCCGCGGCGAGCCGGTCGATCGCGAGTCGACCGGGATGTCACCTGGCGAGTGGCGTGAGCTCAAGGAGACGCTCGAGCGCTGAGCACCGACCGCGCCGGGTTCCTCTGGGACCCACGCCTTGCCTCGCACGTCTACCGCGCCGACCATCCGCTCAAGCCGCGTCGGCTGATCGGTGTGCACGACACGCTTCGGCGGATCGGAGCGTTCGACCGGCCGAACGCCGTCGTGCTCGCGCCGCGAGACGCGACGATCGCCGAGATCGAGCGCATCCATTCGCCTGAGTACGTCCGCGCCGTCCGGGACGCGTCGGCCGACCCGGACCGTGACTATGCGCGCTGGGGCCTGTCGGCGTACGGCGACACACCGCCGTTCGCGGGGATGCACGAGGCCTCGCTGCTCACGACCGGCGGCACGCTCCGCGGCATGGAGGAAGTGCTGGCCGGCCGGCTCCGCGTCTCGTTCAATGGCGCGGGCGGCCTGCACCACGCGATGCGCGATCGGGCGTCGGGCTTCTGCATCTACAACGATCCGGCCATCGCGTGTGGCGCGCTCGCCGATCGCGGGCTGAAGGTCGCATACGTCGATATCGACGCGCACCACGGCGACGGCGTGCAGGCCGCGTTCTACGACACGGACCAGGTCCTCACGATCTCGCTGCACGAAACCGGTCGATCGCTCTTCCCAGGCACCGGTTTCCCCGACGAGCGCGGCACCGGCAAGGGCGCGGGGTTCAGCATCAACGTCGCGCTGCCGCCGTACACCGACGACCACGCGTACACGATGGCGTTCGATGCGGTCGTGCCGCCGCTCATCGCCCGCTTCGAGCCGGACGTGCTCGTGACCCAGCAGGGCATCGACTCGCACTTCACCGATCCGCTCACGCACCTGCAGGTCTCGACACGCGCGCGCGAGCATGTTGTGCGCGCCTTCCGCGGATTCGGGCTGCCCTGGGTCGCGATGGGCGGCGGTGGCTACGACCTCGATGCCGTCGCGCGCGGCTGGTCGATCGAGTTCCTCGTCATGCTCGATGCCCCGGTGCCCGACGGTCTGCACGACACGGATCCGCCGGCGTGGACGGGCGACGAGCGTGACGCGATCGACGTGGCAACCGACGTCGCCGTGCGCGACGCCCTCGCCGCCGCGTTCACGTGAACGAGCTCCTGACCCTCGCGCGCTCACCGCGGCGCGGCGTCGCGGCGGTGCTGGCGCACGGGACGCTACACGTAGCGGTCGTGCTCGTGCTCGTCGCGACGGCGGTTGCAGCGGTCAACGCCGCGCGTTTCGCCGCCGACGTCCCCGTGAGCAGCGTGCTCTTCGGCGAGAGCCGCAGCCCGGCGATCACCACGCTCATCGAGTCACTGGGGCGCGACCGGGCCACGATCGTCGCGTATCTCATCGAGCAGTCATGGACGGCCGTGGTGGTCGTCACCGCGGTCTCGCCGCTCCTCGTGTGGCTCCTCGGTGCGACCGCGATCCAGGCGGCCGCACGACTGGACGGCGCCAGACAGCCGTTCTGGCCGATCCTCGTGCTCTTCGGCTACGCGACCGCCCTGGCGCGCATTCCGTCCGATGGCGCGGCCGCGCTCCTGGGGAGTGGGCCGGGCGCCGGCGCACAGGTCGCGCGCCTCATCGGGACCGCCGGCCTCGTCTGGCTCGCGGTCGTCGCGTGGCGCGCGATCGAGGTCCACTACGGGCTCCCGCAGCGCCGCGCCTTCATCGTGCTGATCATCGCGGTCGTCGTGTTCTACGTCGTGCCGCTGGTGCTGATCGTCGCGTCCGTCGTCGTGCTCATCGTCGCAGCGATCGTTCTCGAGTACGTCCCGCGCTAGCTACCCCTCGTCCGAGCTGACCGCCGCGACGAGTGCGAGGTCTCCGGCGCGTACCGACTTCGGATCGAACTTGCGCACGCTCGCGGCCATCTTCCCGAGCGCCTCGGCCATGCTCATCGGCGGCGGGGCGCCGCGCTTCTGGGGGATCCAGCGCACCGGGTTACAGCGCGCGACCACGACCGCGCGCAGGTACGGGCTCTTGAAGCCCAGCTCCTGCAAGGTCTTCACGTGGGCGGCCACACGGTCGTCGATGTCGAGGAGCCGCCGGCCCCACTGATCGCGCTGCCGCAGGGCGGCCGGTAGCGTG
Organism: Chloroflexota bacterium; assembly: GCA_030773995.1. GTDB lineage: Bacteria > Chloroflexota > Limnocylindria > P2-11E > P2-11E > UBA4735. The sequence continues at coordinate 5,660 of JALYLX010000170.1, read as the reverse complement.
CCGTCGAGGAACACATCGACGCGCCGGAGCATCGACTGGTAGGACGATCCGGCGAAGCGGCCGCGCTCTTCGTACGCCGTGCCGAGCGTGAGGAACTGCGCGGCCTCGAACGCGACCGCGTGGTCCTTCTCTTTCGATCGCGGCTGCTCCTTCGCGAGCGACCGCGCCATCCGGATCACTTCCATGCTCCGGTCGCGCAGGTTGTGGGCCTTCTCGGTGTTGAGCGGCAGGATGCGATACGCGATCTGCGGGTCGGCGACGACGAGCGCGCTCACCGTGCGGAGTCCGAGCTTCTTCGCGGCCGCGAGGCGGTGGCGGCCGTTGGGCGAGGTGAAGCCATCCTTGCCGGCGACGGCGATCACCGGATCGAGGAACACGCCCACGGCGCCGATCGCGTCCGACAGCCGGTCGGCATGGACCTTCGAGAGGTCGCGCTGGAATTCCGTCGCCTCGATCGAGCGGAGTGGCAGGCTCGCTAACAGCAGCGGCGATCCGCCGTACGGATCCTTGAACGCCGCGAGTGTCGCGCCGCCGGCCTTCGTGACGCGCTTCGTCATCTCGGCGACGCTGTCGTCCGCGAGGTCGATCGCGCTCTCGAGCGGCTCCGGCCCGCGCGGTGCGGCCGGACCGCGTTTCTTGGCCGTCTTCTGGGTGGTCTTCTTGGCCGTCGTCTTCTTGGCGGGCATCGCCGAACGATAGGGCCACCAAGGAGCCGGTCGCCGCGTCTGGCTAGAGTCATCTCGTGCCAGCGGCGTGGTCCCCAACGGAGCGCTACCTCGACCGCAGCCGCCTTCGCCGCTTCGCGAACGCCCAGGGTCTGAAGAGCTACGACGAGCTGCTGACGTGGGCGACCGACGACCTCGAGCGCTTTTGGCGTGCCGTCGATCGTGATCTCGACGTCGTCTGGACGGCGCCGTACTCGCGCGCGATGGACACTTCCCAGGGCCTGCCCTGGACGACGTGGTGGTCCGGCGGGCGCATGAACTACGTCGGGACGGCGCTCCGCGCGGATCGCGACCAGGATCGCGTCGCCCTCGTTGCCGAGCGCGAGGGCGGACAGGTCGACCGGCGGACGTACGGCGAGCTCCGCGATGACGTCGCGCGCTTCGCCTCCGGCCTCCGGTCGGTCGGGGTGAAGAAGGGTGACCGCGTCGCCGTGTTCCTGCCGATGGGCATCGAGTGCGTCGTCGCCGTGCTCGCGCTCGGGGCGCTCGGCGCGATCTACACCCCAATCTTCTCAGGGTACGGGGCCGAAGCCATCGCCGGCCGGCTGCGCGACTGCGAGGCCTCGGTGGTCATCTGCGCCGACGGCTTCCACCGCCGTGGCGCGGTCGTGCCGATGAAGCAGACCGCGGACACAGCCGTCGACGGTGCGCCCAGCGTCACGACCGTGGTCGTCGCGGAGCGGCTCGGCTGCGAGTACCCGAAGCGGGATCGCGACGTGACCTGGGCGGAGGTCGTGCGCCGCGGGACCGCGCCGCTGGTCGCCTGGGAAGATATGGGCGCCGAGGACCCCTTCATGATCATCTACACCTCGGGCACGACCGGTCGGCCGAAGGGCGCGGTCCACGTGCACGGCGGGTTCCCGGTGAAGGCCGCGCAGGACATGGCCCATTGCATGGACGTGCAGGGTGGCGACGTGGTGTTCTGGTTCACCGACATCGGCTGGATGATGGGCCCCTGGCTCATCGCCGGCGGGCTCATGCTCGGCGCGACCGTCGTGCTCTACGACGGGACGCCGGACTTCCCCGACGAGTCGCGAGTGTGGTCGATGGTGGAGCGCCACACGGTGACGCACCTCGGCATCTCGCCGACCGCGATCCGCGGTCTGATGCGCGCCGGCGAGGAGCCCGTCCGCAGGCACGACCGGTCGAGCCTGTTCGTGCTCGCCAGCACCGGTGAGCCGTGGAACCCCGAGCCGTGGTGGTGGTACTTCCGCACGGTCGGCGACGCGCGCTGCCCGATCATCAACTATTCCGGCGGCACGGAGATCTCCGGCGGCATCCTCGGGTGCACGACGTGGACAGACATCAAACCCGGCTCGTTCCGCGGTCCGGTCCCGGGCATGGCCGCCGACGTCGTCGACGAGCACGGGCGTCCGGTGCGCGGCGCCGTGGGGGAGCTCGTCCTGCGCGCGCCGTGGCCCGGCATGACGCGCGGCTTCTGGAAGGATCGCGACCGGTATTTGTCGACCTATTGGAGTCGTTTCCCCGATCTCTGGGTGCACGGTGACTGGGCTCGCGTCGACGACGACGGCTTCTGGTACATCGAGGGCCGCAGCGACGACACCCTGAAGATCGCGGGGAAGCGTGTCGGTCCGGCCGAGGTCGAGTCCGCGGCCGTCGCGAACGCGGCCGTGGGGGAAGCCGCGGCCATCGGCGTGCCGGACGAGCTGAAGGGCGAGGCGATCGTCGTGTTCGCCGTCGCGAAGCCCGGCGTGGCCATCGACGCCGCGCTCGAGCGGTCGGTCTCGGACACCATCGCGGAGCAGCTCGGGAAGCCGCTCCGGCCGAAGGCGGTGCGGTTCGTCCGCCAGCTGCCGAAAACGCGCAACGGGAAGATCCTCCGCCGCCTCATCCGCGGCGCGTACCTCGGGAAGACCGATCTCGGGGACACGTCATCGCTCGACGACGCAGCGGCGCTCGAGGAGGTGCGCGCCGCGGGAAAGCGCTAGACGGCGGTCCGGTTGCCGGCGATCGCCCGCACCAGCGCGACGACGAGCGCCGCGATGAGGAAGAGGAACACGATCGCAAGGAGCGCGGGCAGGTCGAACACCACGGGCGTGGTCGCCTGCGGCCAGATCCCCTGGAACGGCCTGACGAGCGGCTCGGTGATGCCGTAGAGGCCTGCGACGAACGGCTGCTGCGGGTTCGCGCCGAGCAGCTTCATCGCGAAGCGGGTGAGGAGCAGCACCTCGAGCACCGTGAACAGCAGCGTGATGACCCGCGTGACGGTCCACACCGGCGCGTACGGGTCCGGGTTGACATTCACCTGTCCGGCGGGCGCGACGGAGGCCGGCTCGCGGACGGGCTCGGCGCGCTTCACGCCTTGTTCGACGATGGGTCGGTCGATGATCTCGGTCTCGCCGCTGTCGGATTCGTGTCGTGTAGTCATGCCGGTCTGGCGAGCAGGTCACGTGCCAACACGGTCGAACGATTCACGGACAGCGGAATTGGTCGGCCGAAACGAAGGACTGACCGATGACCTCGAGTCCCGCGGTTGCGAGGATCGCCACGGGGATGAGAAGCAGCACCCGCCACGTCGATCCGCGTGAGCGTGGGGACCGAAAGGCCCCCGCGATCGCGAGCGGCGCGAAGAGCACGGGTATGGAGACCGTCGAGAGGAACAGCGCCGCTGCGCTGGCCGATGCGCCGACGCCGATCGCGCGGTGAGCGTCGCTGTCACCGGATGACGCACCCAGGAGCAGCACCGCGTCGACCACACCGATGGCAAGAAGCGCGATGACGTCGCCCCGCTGAAAGTACTTCGGCGCGCAGTCGAGATTGGCGACGACGATGAGCCCGACGAGGCCGAGGCACAGGACCCCGACGATCTGCTGCACGATGAGAAGGCGTGGCATAGCGCCACCGTAGCGGCTAGCCTCGACCGCGATGCCGACGACGACAGGCGCCTATCCGTTCGCCCACCGCCAGCGCGTTCGCTTCGGTGAGACCGACCTCCAAGGGGTCGTGTACTACGCGAACTACCTGCTCTTCGCCGAAGTCGGGCGCATCGCGTATCTGCGCGCGTTGGGCATCGACTACAAGCGCGATCTCATCGAGCAGGGTGTGGACTTCACGATCGGTGAGGCGAGCGTGCGGTACCAGGCGCCGCTCCGATTTGACGACGAGTACGACATCTGGGTCCGGGTGGGGGAGATCCGCAACTCGTCCTGGGTCTTCGAGTACGCGTTCGACCGCGCCGACGGGCAGCGGTGCGCGATCGGCTCGACGGTGCAGGTGATCCTCGACCGCACGACCGGCAAGGCGGCGCGCATCCCCCAGCACCTGCGCGACGTGCTCGAGCGGGCGAAGGCCGCCTGATGGAAACGACGCTTCCGGAGGAGCTGCTGCTCCTGCAACGCAGCGTTCGTGCGTTCGTCGAGGAACAGCTCGTGCCGCGGGCCGATGAGATCGAAAAGAGCGATCGCATCGGGCGTGACGTCATCGACGCGATGGCTGGGATGGGCCTCTTCGGCATCGGGTTCCCCGAAGCGGTCGGCGGCCAGGGTTTCGGCAAGCTCGGGTACTGCGTCGCGGTCGAGCAGCTCGCGCGCGCGAACGCCTCGCTCTGGAACGTGATCGGCGGATCCGCCGGACTCTGCGGCACGGCCATCGATGTCGGCGGACCCGACGACCTGCGCACCCGGTACCTCCCGGACCTGTTGTCGGCGAAGCGTATCGGGGCGTACGGCTTGTCGGAGCCGGGGGCCGGCAGCGACGCCGGCGGGCTGAAGACGACGGCGCGGCGTGACGGCGAGGCCTACGTCATCGACGGTGCCAAGACGTTCATCACGAACGCCCCGATCGCCGACGTGTTCACGGTCTTCGCAACGGTCGATCGCGCGGCCGGCTCGAAGGGCATCACCGCCTTCGTCGTGGAGCGCGACACGCCTGGCCTCGAGGTCGGACCGAACGACGAGAAGATGGGCCTGCACGGCTCGACGACCGCGCAGCTCTACTTCCACGAGATGCGCGTTGGGGTGGCGCAGCGCATCGGCGCCGAGGGCGAAGGCTTCAAGATCGCGCTCGGCACGCTCGACCTCGGGCGGCTCGGCCTCGCAGCGCATGCGGTCGGCGCGGCGCAGCGGCTCCTCGAAGCGTCAGTGGAGCACGCGAAGGCTCGGGTCCAATTTGGGAAGCCGATCGCTGTCCACCAGGCGATCCAGTGGATGCTTGCCGACGCGGCGACCGGGATCCACGCGGCCCGGCTCATGGTCTACGACGCCGCCTCGCGGGCGGACCGCGGCGAGCGGGTCACTGATCGGGCGGCGATGACGAAGCTGTTCGCGACCGAGCTTTTGGGCCGGGTGGCCGACGCCGCCGTCCAGATCCATGGCGGGATGGGCTACATGCGGGAGCTCTGGATCGAACGGGCCTATCGGGATGCGCGCATCTACCGCATCTATGAGGGCACGAGCGAGATCCAGCGGGTCGTCATCGCTGCCGGCCTGCTCGCAGATGGCTGATCGCTGGACGTACTGCGAACAGCGGACCGCCTCCAACGACGGGATCACCGCGGCCGCTGGTGTGGATAAGCCCTCGATTTTGGTGGATAAAGCCCCTCTGGGATGCCAAACGAGCGGTTTCCTGTGGAAAAGCCCGACGTGCTGAAAGCGTCCACGCCGGGGAGCCATCCCGTCATCCGGGCGGTGTGGCTGGCCGCCTTTGTCATGCTGCTTGCGGCCGTCGGCCTCATGGCCCTGCGAGCCTTCTCGTACCCAATGGTCGCCCTCATCGCGGCAGGCTGGTTCGCCGCCGGCCTCGTCGCGTACCTCATCCGGCATGTGCGCTTCCTCAACACGCTGTCACGCGGCGAGCGGGCGTTGCGATCGGGCGACCTCGCTGGGGCGCGGGCGATCGCCGCGCCGCTCGTCGATCGCTACCCGACCTTCGCGCCGGTCCAGCGCCTCGCGGGGCTCGTCCTCTACCCGAGCGGCG
>JALYLX010000169.1 GCA_030773995.1 Chloroflexota bacterium | reverse complement strand
GCGCGAGGGCGCCGTCGGCGTGATCCTCGTCTCGTTCACCGACCTCATCAAGCCGTCCTACGTCGCGGCGTTCGAGAAGGAGACGATCCCCGTCGTGACCGTGAGCGCCGGCGTCGCGAACGAGCTCATCGCATCCTCGGGCAAGAAGATCGAGGACCTCTCCCAGTCCCTCGTCGACCGTCTCCGCCGGGCGCAGACCCGGCCGAGCCTCCGGAACGAGATCCCCGGCAACATCTCGTTCGACACCCCCACGCGGGTCCGGTTCTCGGTGCCGCTCGGTCCGGTCCACGACATCGTCGGCCAGAACGTCGTCGGCATCCTCCGCGGGAGCGATCCCGCCCGCGCCGACAAGTTCGTCCTCGTCGGCGGGCACCTCGACGGTGTGGGCACCGACCCCGACGGCACGGTGTTCCCGGCGGCGAACGACAACGGATCCGGGCCCGCGGTCACGCTCGAGGTCGCCCGCGTGCTCACCGCGCATCGCGACATGCTGAGGAACTCGGTCATCTTCGTCGCGTTCGCCGGCGAGGAGGAAGGGCTCCTCGGCTCCGAGTACTTCGCGAACCACTCGCTGACGACGCCCCTGCGTCCGGCGAACATCCTCGCCTTCGTCAATCTGGACGTCTCGGGCTGCTGCGGTGACGAGCTCGCGGCGTCGGACGAGAATTTCGCGATGCACGCGCGGCTCGCGAGCGCCGCTGACCGACTCGGCTACTCGCTCGGCTACACCCCAAATGTGGGCGGGAGCGACCATCTCTCGTACACCAGGCGCGGGGTGCCCGCGACGATCCTGTCGTGGACCGACTTCGGTGGCTTCCACACGACGCGCGACACGATCGACACGGTGACCGCGCTGCATCTCGCGATGGCCGGGCGCGTCGCGACGCAGACGGTGCTGGAGCTGGTCGCGACGAACTAGGACGTGGCGGTGTCCCGCCAGAGCCACCAGGCGCTGGGCCCAGGTGGGAAGTCGAGACGCTCGAGCACCCGATAGCCGTACGTGCCGTAGAAGTCGAGGTTGCGATCGTGGCCGGTCCAGAGCGCCGAAGGCGCGCCCGCGGCATCGGCGCTTGCGAGGCCCGGCCCGAGGACGGCGGATCCGTGGCCGTGTCCCTGGGCTGCCCGCCGGACGCCGTTGAACTCCAGGTACTGGTGCGGCGCCTTCGGATGCGACGCCCAGATCCGCGCGAAGGCGGCCGAGACCGCGGGCGGCAGGCCAAGCGGTTCTTCATAGGTGTAGGTCCCGGGTGCCGCCCAGATCGAGACGGCGCTCAGCGCATCGGTGACGTAGACGTCGCGATCGGCCGCGAACGCGCCCGTCGCGATCGCGGTGAAGATCTCCGTCCCGATGGCGAGCCGGGTGGCCGGATCGGGCAGGATCCACACCTGGATCGGATCGTCGAAGAACGCGTCGGCGAGGAGCCCGCCGATCGCCCCGGCCTCGTCCGCGCGCGCGGCCCGCACGTCGGTCGTCATCGAACGATCTCCGCCACCTGAAGAGCGAGCGCGTCGATCGACGCCGCGCAGCGATCCAGCATGTCGCCGGTATCGCCGCCCGCGGGCAGATCCCCCGCCACGGACTCGACGCCTGCGAGCGCGGTGTACAGGTTGCGCACGAGCCGCTCGGCCTCGGTCGGCGGATGCCCGATCGCGGCGAGCGTCTTGTCCACCTGGATCGTGTGCTGGCGCACGTGCTCCTCGAACCGGTGCATCCGGAAGCGGACCGGGTACGGCCGGTTCTCCCAGAAGAACGACGAGAGGTCGAGCTCCGGGTCGGTCACGGATCGGAGTGCCTGCAGGATCGCTGCGTGGCTGCGGAACAGGGCGTCGAGCGCGTCGGCGCGCGACCCGGCGGGATCCTCCGGGGGTCGCCGCTTCGCCTGGAACGCCGCCTCGGATTCCTCCGACGGGCGACCGGCGCGATTCGCGAAGAGGGCCACCTCGATCGCAGCGAGGAACGAGACCTCGGTCTCGAGCATGTGCGTCAGGACCTCGCGGATCGGCCACTGCTTGTCGGGAGGCGCGGCGTCGATCTCCGCCTCCGAGGTCCCGGCGAGCGCGCCAGTGAGATCGCGATAGGCCTCATGGACCTGCGCGAGGATCCGGTGCGCCTCGGTGAACGGACGGCCGGCGCGCAGGCGCGCGGCCGCCACGGAGGCCGCGGCGTCGCGAAGGATGTGATGCGCGGTGAGGAGCGAGAACCGCAGGCCCTCTTCGTCGTAGTCCTGCCAGGCGTACGGGCGGTCCAGATCCGCGTCGGAAAGGTGCACGGTCGCCCTGACGAGCCGCTCGACCGCCTGGGTCACCGTCACGCCAGGGACACCTCGGGCACGCCGCGCAGTGTCTCCTCCGCGAGCGCATCGACGACGGCGTGCAGGTGGCCGGTCTGCTCGAAGACCCGGAGCTGCCGATCCGCGCTCGTGCCGTCGCGCGCGATGACCCGCAGGTACTCGACCTCCGCGCGCGAGCCCAGCGGGTCGAGCACGTCGTCCACGAACTCCAGGAGCTCTTCGGCGAGATCGCGCATCGAGACCTCGGTCTCCTTGCCGAAGTCGACGAGCTTCGCGTCCATCCCACCGCGCATCGCCCGCCACTTGTTCTCCTGGATGAGGCCGGGCATGTACCGGCGGAAGCCGAGGTTGCGCTCGCGGAGCACAAGCAGCTTGGCGCAGATGGCCTGGACGAGGCCGGCGATGCACAGCGTCTCATCGATCGTCGTCGCGGCATCGCAGACCCGGAACTCGATGGTCGGGAAGAACGCGTGCGGCCGAAGGTCCCACCAGATCTTCTTGCCGTCGTCGATGCACTTGGTGCGCACGAGTAGCTCCACGTAGTTCTCGTACTCGTCCCACGACGAGAACTGCGGTGGGATGCCGGTGCGTGGGAAGCGCTGCCAGATGATCTGGCGGTACGACTTGAGGCCGGTGTTGCGCGCCAGCCAGAACGGGCTCGAGGTCGAGATGGCGAGGAGATGCGGGAGGAAGTAGCGCGCCTCGTTCATGACCTCGATGCGCAGCTCACGGTCGGGAATGCCGACGTGCACGTGCAGCCCGAAGATGAGCAGCTCGCGGATGACGTCCTGCAGCTCCTCCTCGAGGACCTTGTACCGCTCTTCCTCCGTGACCTGCTGCTCCTGCCAGTGCGAGAACGGGTGGGTGCCGGCCGACACGAGCCGCAGGCCGTCCCGCTTCAAGAGCGTCGCGAGCGTGCCCCGGCCGTTCACGATCTCCCGGCGGGCCTCGCCCACGTCGGCGCAGATCCGCGTGCCGAGCTCGATGACGGACTGCATCATCTCGGGTTTCACCCGTTCCTCGAGGTACGGCCGCGCCGCGCCCAGTAGGGTCGCGCTGTGGCTCTTCAGCTGACCGTCGGTGTCGACGATCTGGAACTCCTCCTCGATCCCGATCGTGAGCCGCTGCACCCCCTTCATGACTCGACGATATAGGTCGGGACGACGCTGCCGGCACCGGCGGTCACGTTCAGCAGCGCGCTCGACGAGAGCCGGGTGAGACAGCCGCTCACGGCGCCCCAGAACACGTACGGGTTGTGGTCGATCGAGAGATCGAGGTAGTGGACGCGGTCCAGGAGCACCGGGAACGGGTACCGGGGCACCGAGACCCTCTCCTGGACGACATAGGAGGCCGTGAGGCCCGCGAGGATCGTCTGCTCCCACTCGTGCTGCTCGACGGTCCAGCCGAGCACAACGCCCTTGCCGCCGTATTCGTCGTTCGGCTTCAGGACGAACCGGTCCCGCTGCTGGGTCACCAGATCGACGAGGTCGACCGTCTTGCCGCGGTACGTCGTGTGCCCTTCGCGCATCTTGCGCGTCCAGGGGATATGCGTATCGATCACTTTCCGCTGCTCCGGGGTGTAGAGCTTCCCGTAGCGTTCGTCCGAGAGCAGCGCGAGGCTCATCTTCTTGTGCAGCAGCTTCGCGCGGAAGCTGTTCACCACGGTGACCGCCCCGTCCAGGTACGCCTGCACGAGCGGTCTCGCGACCTCCGGCTTCGCGAGGAGCTCGCTCGTGAGCACGCGGCGGTACACGACGTCGACGCGCGTCCCGTTCGCGCGGAGCGCCCTGCGCGCGTACGAGAGGTCCTGTGGCGCGCAGATGATCGCCCTGAGGCCCTGCTCCTCGAAGTAGCGGGCGAACATCTCGAACTCCGTGAGCGTCGGCAGGCCGGGCCAGTCGACGATCGCGATGGTCTTCAGCTCGCCGCGGGGTCGCCGGGCGCGGCGCAGCACCCCGAGCTGCTTGCCCCGGACCGGGAAGGCGCCAAGCTTGTGCCGCTTCTTGAACGCCTTCATGACCGGGAGCGTCGCGAAGACGGACGAGAGCTCGTCGTTGTAGGCCATCCCGGCTGGCGACTCGGCGTTGTACTCGACGAAGCGGACGACGCCGTCGTCGCCGACGAACCCGTCCAGGCGCGCCGACGGGGACGATGCGCGGAAACCGGGGTCGGCGAGCGCGAGGTCCGCCTCCTGCGGATCGAGGTCGAGCTCACGGCGCAGGTCGTCATCGCCGAGCAGCGCGCGCTCGAGCTTCCCAAGCGCCGTGTACAACGTCTCCGAGGCGGTCGTGATCGCGTCGTACTGCGGGCGCGAGATCAGATTCGGCCTGAGCGCCACGCAGAGCGGTCGGTCGCCGAACACGAGACCGCGCGCGCGCTGCCCTTCGGTGAGGGCCGCGGCGCTCTCCGCCGCGATGTCCCCGTCCTCGAGCAGTCCGTCGTACTCGATCAGCGGATGTGGTGCGACCACCGATGGTCCTTGCGCCACGGCGGCTCCGCGGCACCGGTCGCGTAGTCGATGACGAGGTCGCTCATATGCTCGAGGACCCACTCGAAGTTCGCGCCCTTGATCGAGAACGAATCGAAGTCAGGCGCGGGGTTGAGGAAGTCGATGGCGTACAGGATCCCGTCGCGCACGGCGAACTCGACCGTGTCCATGTCGTAGCCCAGGGCATCGGTGAGTGCGATCGCGTCGTGGATCGCCCGGTCGCGCACCTGGCCCTCGACCGGCTTGTCGACGACGTAGCGCTCGTGGGGCGACGCGGTCGGGTCATAGCGGATCGGGTTGATGTGCTTCCGACCGATACAGATGCACCGGATGTAGTCGTCCCAGTGGATGAACTCCTGGAGGATCATCGTCTTGGGGCGCTGCCCGAACGTCGACGTACCGGTCTGGTCGTACGCCCAGAGCAGCTGCTCCATCGTGTCGACCTTGTAGACGTCCTTCCAGCCCCCGCCGGTGTTCGGCTTGAGGATCGCGGGCAGGCCGGTGTACTCGACGATGCCGTTCCAGTCGATCGGGTACTGGAGGTTCCGCAGCGACCCATCATTGATGTCCGGGATGTACGACTTGTTCGGGAGCACGACGGTCTTCGGCACGGCCACGCCGAGCTTGCGCGCGAGCGTGCACTCGAAGAACTTCTCGTCGGCCTCCCACCAGAACGGATCGTTCACCACGACCGTGCCGAGCACGGCCATGCTCTTGAGGTGCGCGCGGAAGTACGGCACCTCGTGGCTGATCCGGTCGACGATGACCTTGTACTTCGGCTCCTCGAGCTCCTTCGCGCCGCCGAAGATCGCCAGCTCCGCCCGAACGCCCTTCGGCTCGCCCTTCCGGTTCACGGTGTCAATGAACGGCTGAGGGAACGTGTTCTCCCGACCGATGAGGAGACCCACCGTCGTCATGTTCATAGGAACGTGTCCACCATCTCTTTCCAGAACGGCCAGTCATGGGCCCAGCCGTTCCACAGGTGCAGCGCCGCAGGCACGCCCTTCTCTTGCAGCGTCGCCACGATCTCGCGCGAACCGCCGACGTTCGGGTCCTCGACGCCGGTCGCGACCACGAACTCGGTCGCGCGCAGCGGGCCCAGCAGCTGTTCGTCTGCCAGGCGCGGGAGGAACGCGAGCGGGTTCGCGAAGTACGCGTCCTCCTCGCGCATCCCGTCGAGCCACTTTGCCGCGTCGTAGGCGCCCGAGAGGCCGATGGTCCGGCTCGCGATACCCGGATGGCGCGTCGCGAGCGCGACCGCATGGAACGCCCCGAACGATGCGCCCAACAGCTCGAGGCGCGGATCGCGATTCTCCGCGCGGATGGCGGGCACGACCTCCTCCGCCACGTACCGGTCGTACGCGAGGTGACGTCGTGCGCGCTCCTGAGCACTCACCCGCTTGTTGTAGAAGGACTCGACGTCCACGGTGTCGACGCACCAGAGCTGGAGCAGGCCGTCCTCGATGCGCCGCTCCAGGTGGGCGATCATCCCGAAGTCCTCCCATTGGTAGAAGCGGCCCATGGACGTCGGGAACACGATGACGGGCGTGCCCTGCGCGCCGAACACGAGGAGCTCCATGTCTCGCCCGAGGGCGGCACTCCGCGACCTGCGGTAGTCGCGCTTCATGTCCGCTTCTGCCGGCGCCGTGCCGAGTCGATGACGCGCCAGGCCGTCTTCTCGTCGTGCCAGCCGCGCACCTCGGTGTCATCCGCCTCGAGGTACTTGTACGTCGCGAAGAAGGTCTCGATCTCCTTCCGCCAGTGCGGGGCGAGGTCCTTCAGGGTCCGGATCTCGTCGAACCGCGGATCGCCCACCGGCACGGCGAGGATCTTCTCGTCCTCTCCCTTCGCGTCGCGCATGAAGAGCGTGCCGATCGGTCGCGCCGGCACGACGCAGCCGGGGAAGGTCGGCTCCTCGACGATGACGACCGCGTCGAGCGGATCGCCGTCGTTCCCGAGCGTGTCCATCACGAAGCCGTAGTCCGCCGGGTAGTGGACGGACGAGTGGAGGACGCGGTCGAGGCGGATGTGGCCGCTCGTCTTGTCGAGCTCGTACTTCGCGCGAGAGCCCCGCGGGATCTCGACGAAGACATCGACCTGGTCAGACCTCGCCTTGGCCGGCATCCTCTCCCCTTGTGTCACGGTCCGCGGGCGCGATGACCACCGTGACCTCCCCCTTGGGACGCTCGGCAGCATACCGAGCGGCAAGGTCCGTCGCCGTGCCACGGACGAAGGTCTCGTGCACCTTCGTGAGCTCGCGCGCGACCACGACGCGCGCGTCCGGTGCCTGGGCCGCGACATCCGCGAGGAGGTCGCCGGTGCGATACGGGCTCTCGTACACGACGATCGTGCGACCCTCGGCGATCAGGGCGCCGAGGAGCTTCTGGCGCTGACCCGACTTCTTGGGCAGGAAGCCCAGGAACGTGAACGCCCGGGTCGGCAGACCGGATGCGACCAGCGCGGCGATGGCCGCGTTCGGGCCCGGGATCGGGGTGACGGTGTGACCGGCGGCGATGGCCGCGGCCACGAGCGCCTCACCGGGATCGGAGAGCGCGGGCGTGCCGGCGTCCGACACGAGGGCGACGTCCCAGCCACGGTCGAGCTGCCCGACCAGGATGCCGACCTGCCGCTTGTGGTTGAACTCGGTGTACGACGTCAGGTGCTTCGCCCGGATCTCGTGGCGACGCAGGAGGATCTGCGTGTGCCGGGTGTCCTCGCACGCCACCATGTGCACTTCTTGCAACACCTTCAGCGCCCGCGGCGATACGTCCTCGAGATTCCCGATGGGCGTCGCGACCAGGTAGAGCGTCCCCACCGGGCCAAGCATGATTCCTGCAGGACCAGCCGTCATGGACCCGATCAAGGGCGCGGTCGCGGGCGCCATCGGCGGCGCCGCCGGTGCGTACGCCATGGGCCGCTTCCAGGAGTGGTGGCAGGAGGCGGAGAAGCGCGCCGCGCCGAAGCGACGCGCGCACGCGGTCAAGGATCCGCCCGCCGAGAAGGACGTCAACGAGCCGGCGACGGTGAAGGTCGCCGAGCGGGTCGCGAAGAAGGTCCTCGACGTTCCGCTCCCGGAAGAGCTCAAGCCCGCGGCGGGCGAGGCCGTGCACTACACGACGGGCGCGACCATCGGCGCGATCTACGGCTTCGTCGCTGAGATCCTCCCGCCGGCACGGATGTTCAATGGCCTGCTCATGGGGACGATCGTCTGGTGGACCGCGGACAACATGGCGGTCCCCGCGCAGAAGCTCGGCACGCGGCCGGCGGAGTCGCCGCCGTCGAAGCAGGCCTACGCCCTCGCGTCGCATCTCGTCTTCGGCTTCACCACCGAGCTCGTGCGCTCCCTCGTCCGCCTCGTCATCTAGCCCGGGCGCATCAGCCGAAGGCACCGTCTGCCGCAAGCCAGGGTCGATCCTTCACGCGTGTTACGGCGCCTGCTGCTTCCCCGCGACCTCGCGGCGTTACGGGCCGAACTGCTCCCAAATTAGGCGCCGCTGGGCATACTCAATTATCCGTAGGACCATCAGTGCTGACCATCGAGGGATACCTATGAGTAGTGCCGGAATACATATTTACCGGCGTGAAGAAGACAAGGACAACAAGGACTGTTCTCGCCGTCGCGCTCGCCATCGCCGTCGCGATCGCCGCCCAGTCCGTCAGCGGCCAGGCCTTCCGGCCTGCGGCAGCGGCGGACGCTTCCCCGTCGACCTCCCAACCGACCGTGGCGCGGACGTCGTTCGCTACCGAGCCGCGCGACGTCACGGACCTCGCCCTGGTGGATCCGACCGCGACGGCCACCCTCGTCGCCCCCGCCGTGGAGCCCGCCAGCGCCCCGGTCGTGGCTGAGCAGCCCGCGGCCACGACGGCGCCGGTCCAGGCCCCCCAGGTCGCCCCGGCCCGCCTGGCAGCTGCTCCGACCGCCGCTCCGACCCCGGTTCGGACCGCCGCTCCGCCGGCTCCGACCGTGGCACCGCCCGTGGCCACCCCCACCACGTGCCCGGCCACCTGGTTCTGCTACCCGCGGCTCGGGCTCGCCGGCGCGATCGTGCCGTACACCGACTGCAGCGGCGCGACCGACGTCGGCACCAGCATCCGGAGCTTCACCTGCCTCTCCCCTTTCTACCTGATGGGCCACGCCTACACCCAGTTCGGCTTGATCACGCAGTGGCGCGCGGGGGATGTGGTGTTCGCGTCCGGCCGCCAGTTCACGATCAGCGGCGCATTCACCCAGAGCTCCTGCGAGGCTCCGGCCAGGGCGCCGGCTCCGCTCTCGCTCCAGACCAGTCTCACCTCGGGCGGATGCGGCAGCGTCCTCGTCGTGCAGGGCAATTAGGGCCATTTGCTCAGCGGCGCCTGGCAGCGCCGGGGGCTCAGCCCCCGGCTGGAACGGTACGCAACCGCTCCAGCGCGGGAGCCGCGTCAGGATCTAGGTCAGGTTGTTGCCGATGTTGCTGAAAATGTTCTGGATCTGGCCACGAAGGAAGATCATGGCGACGATCACGGCAATGGCGATAACAGCGATGATGAGTGCGTATTCGACCAAGCCCTGACCTTCGTCGTCACGTAGGAAGCGCATCACTTGTTTGGTCCTCCTTTCTTCCCTTTTAGACCAGCCGCCCCTCGCATCCGTGTAACGGTCAGCGGAACAGCGCTAGCCCCTCAAAAAGTACACCTGCCGCGGCAGCCACGATCCACCCGGAGAGCGCGAACCGCTCCCACCGGGCCAGCCGCCCGGCGATCAGATCGCCGTATGCGTCGTAGTGCCGCTCGACGTCCGGACGCACGACACAGCGCTTGGAGCACACGTGTCCCCGGCGCTGGAGCTCCCGCTCAATGCGGGGAGACGTCATCGGTCGGTCCGTAACGGCGCGGAGG
>JALYLX010000168.1 GCA_030773995.1 Chloroflexota bacterium | reverse complement strand
CGCGATACCTGTACACGGTCCGCATCGATGAGCCGCGCGTGGCCCAGTGGGTCAGCCGGCTCGCGGCGCTCCTGGGCCATCCGGCGAAGAACGCGACGTACACCGTGCTGGGCGATGGCTCGCTCTCCGTCGCGCCATCCGTGACCGGCGTGAAGATCGACCAGCCGCAATTCGTCGCCCTGGTCACTGCCCAGCTGTTCACGTCAGTGGCTGCGCCTCGGGTGATCACGCCTCCCTTCGTGCAGGACACGCCGACGTTCACGACCGAACAGGCCCAGCAGTTCGTCGGACAAATGACCCCGGTCTCGTCGTACACGACGACGTACCCGGCGAGCCTGGAGCGGCACACGAACATCACGACCGGCGCGATGCAGTTCAACGACCTCGTGATCGAGCCAGGCGGATCATTCAGCTTCTGGGACCGGCTCGGTCCGGTCAGCGTCGAGCAGGGCTACATGTATGCGGGGGCGATCATCAATAACCGGTCGGATGAGAACGTCATCGGCGGCGGCCTCTGTCAGGTCTCGACGACGCTGTTCAACGCGGTCGCGCGGGCCGGCTACGACGTCCTCGAGCGCCACCCCCACGGCTACTACATCGATCGCTACCCCCTGGGGTTCGACGCCGCGGTCTTCGAGCCCGGCGTCGATTTCCAATGGAGGAACGACACCCAGTACCCCGTGCTCATCAGGGCGTACCCCTATGAGACGGCGCTTCGCTTCGACCTCATCAGCGTGCCGAACGGGCGTCGCGTGGTGATCGGCGACGCCGTGCAGTGGAACCTGGTGAGCCCCGCCCCGGACCAGCCGGCCGATCCGGCGTACCCGCCCGGCGCCGTCGTCCAGGGCCGGAGCGTCACCCGGAGCTGGACCGTTTGGCAGGGCGACACCGTCGTCCACGACCAGACCTTCGTCAGCTACTACGTCCCGGTGTGGGGCGGTCCAGCCCGCTGAACGCGGGTTTTTCGGCCGATTTGCCGCCCGATCGGGTGGCGTAGCGGAGCAGCCAGCCGGGCCGTTAGTAGGTCTGATGAGCGGTCGAAGGCCCCGCAGGGATTTCACGGAGAACCTCGAGGCGGTGGCCCGTGGAGTCCGGCGCCTCGAGGAGATCCGGGACCCGATCCTTCGGCAGGCGATCGCGACCGCGCTTCGTTTGCACGACCGCGAGCTTCGCTTGGACTCGGCGAGCCGCGTCCGGATGCGCAACACGGTGCTGGCGGCGCTCGCGCCTGCGCGGCCCACCGCCGCCGATCGCGCGTATGGCGCGTTCGCCGTCCTCGGCCTGCCGGCGCCGATCCTCGTGCGGGCCTTGGCGATCGTCGTCGTGTGCGCCCTCCTGCTCGGCGGGGCGACGGTGGCGAGCGCGGACTCGTTGCCCGACGACGCGCTCTATTCGTTCAAGGTCGCTGGCGAGCAACTGCGCCTGGCCATCGCGATCAGCCCCGAAGACCGGGCTGCCGTCGACCTGTCGATCGCCGAGCACCGCTTGGACGAGGCCGAACGGCTCGCGGCGGTCGGACGAGAGGACGACGCGATCATCGCGACCGCGGGGTACGGGACGTCGATCGCGTACGCGGCCGCTGAGCTCGCGAGCGTCGAGTCTCGCGATGCAGGCGGCGCCGCCCTCGTCACGCAGCTCCAGGTGTCGATCACTACGAGCCAGCAACGCGTCGCCGGCACCGTGACGCGGCTGGCCGCGGACCCGCGCACCGCGGCCACGGCCGAAGTGCTCGCGACGGTCGCGGCGACGGCATCGCCAAGCAAAGACTCGCCCGCGGCCAGGATCGCCGACCAAGCCGTGGCGATCACCTCACGGCTCGCGTCGGTGGCGGACGTTCGCGCAGAGCTCGCGGATGCGCGCAGCACCGACGCCCCCCGGGCGCGCGTCACGCCGCGAACCGACGCCCCCGTTGCGAACGTGTCCGCGACATTGCCGCCCGCGCGCGCGGCGACGGCGGCGCCGCCCGGCAACGCGAGCTCTGCCCGCCAGGCGGCCGAGAAGGCGAAGGAAGCCGCGCAGAAGGCGCTGCAGGCCGCCGAAAAGGCCAGGCGTGCCGGGGCGCGAACACCGAGCCCCTCCCCGACCCGTCGCTGAACCGTTACCCGCTCCGGCGGGTGAGGCATCGGCTCTGCCTAATACCCGGCCTGGTTATCCGATCACTGCCCTGCGGATGAGGTCGAGGGCGGCGAGCGTCGCGCGGCGGCGTCCCTCGGTGGCCGACCGGAAGTGAACCGTCGCACGACGAGCGACGCGTTCCGGTGTTCCCACGAC
The DNA here is from genome assembly GCA_030773995.1 of Chloroflexota bacterium. GTDB lineage: Bacteria > Chloroflexota > Limnocylindria > P2-11E > P2-11E > UBA4735. Next base: position 11,672 of record JALYLX010000168.1, on the reverse strand, counting down.
GAGCGACGTCTCCGATTCGCCGGCCGGTGCGAGGCACGACACGTCCGCGCCAAGACTCGCCGCATGCGTTGCGAGCGCGCGCTCATCGGCGGCAGGCAGGACGACCGCTCCCGCGAACCAGACTTCGCTCCCGGCGGTCTCGGTGAGGGCGCGGGCGATGTCGCCGCCGGTGATCGCTTCGGCGACCGCGAGCCGCCACCCTCGTGCCCGCAAGGCGCGGCCGACAACGGCCCCGAGCGTGTCCTCGTCGGTCCCCCAGACGTGCTCGCCGATGCGCCGGCGGATGGTCGTGTCCATCGACTCGATCCGGGCCATCACCCTGGTCGCGTCGTCGCCTTTGTCGGTGATGCGCACGTGGACGCCGTCGTTCTTCGCGTACGTCGCGACCGTTGGGGCGGTCGAGCGCACGAGCTCGTCCAAGGCCTCCTCGACGCTCGACTCACCGATGCCAAGCAGCTTCAAGGTCCGCGAGCGCAGCACGCTGCCCCCGCCGAGCGTCGGCTCGACCTCGACCTCCCACATCCGCGTCATCTCGCGCGGAACGCCGGGCATCGCGATGATCCGCGTTCCGGCGCGGCGCACATCCCACCCCGGCGCGGTCCCAAGCGGGTTCGGGAGCGCCCGGGCCGACGGGATGAGCCAGGCTTGCTTGCGGTTCCGTTCGGGCATCGGTACGCCGCGCCCCGCGAACCACGCTCGGAGCTCCGCCTCGAGGACCGGATCGACGGCCGGCGTCTCGCCCAACGCCGCGGCGATGGCCTCTCGGGTCAGGTCGTCTTCGGTCGGTCCGAGACCGCCGGTGCAGACGACCAGGTCGCTTCGGTCGGTCGCCCGGCGCAGCGTCTCGGTGGCCCGACCAAGGTTGTCGCCGACGGTGGACAGGTACCGAAGATCGATGCCCAGACCGGCCAGCCGGCCGGCCAGATAGGCCGAATTCGTGTCCACGATCTGGCCCAGAAGGAGCTCCGTGCCGATGGAAAGGAGCTCAGCCTGCAGGTTCGCTTTTCCCTTTTCGGTATGGCATGCGGCTTGCACCCCCTGATTGCCAACTGAACGAGACTTTCCAACCCTTCCCTTCCTCACCACGAAGCCCCGCCCCTGTGGCGGGGTTTTGTGGCTTCAGGCGTCGAATAGGGTGGGGGTACGATACCCGCCGCCTCGCGCGGGGTGCGTTCCGCTCGAGGTGCCGCGTTCAAGACCCGGGTGTGGAGGTGACCGGTGGCGACCGGATACTGCGTGAAGTGCAAGGCCTCGCGGGAGATCAAGGACGCGAAGTCGATCACGATGAAAAATGGGCGCCCCGCGACGCAGGGCCTCTGCCCGGTATGCGGGACGAAGATCTTCAAGATCGGGGCGTCGTAACGACCGCGACGTAACGCCGACAACGCGAGTTGACCAGCGAACATCGCCGCGGTGGATAATCGCGGCGATGCTGTGTTCGGTACCCTAGGTCCGGGCCAGTAGCTCAGCGGTAGAGCAGGGGACTCTTAATCACCCGGCTCGCAGCCGAGGCCGCGGTCGCGTTTCCTCGCGAGATGCTCAGCAAATCAACGAGGGCGGGCGCGCTCCATCGTCACCCTCGTCGGCAATCACCCGGTCACCCCGTGCTGCTCTACGCGGAGCGCGCGCGACGGACGCTGGGGGTTCTTCTGGCTCTCCGGGCTACCCCCGCTCCGCTGCCCGGTGACCCGGACCTACGGCCCACGCGAGACTGCGCGGCTGATCGAGGCGAGACCTTCGGAGATGTAGGGGTTCGGCGCGTGGTCTGAAGAACCATTGTCGCCGGTTCAACTCCGGCCCTCAGCAGAGCGAGTTTCCTGGCGAATTACAAAACCGAGCCCGCACTGGCCAACTCGTGCGGGGCGACTAATCATGAGTCGTAAGTCCTACTCCGTAGTTGACGTCTTCCCGTGCACATGTCGACTTTGTCTTGCCGGGACGGAACTGACGGTAGCGGGTCAAGGTTCGGCGGAGCCGACTGCGTAGCGGCTCGACCTTGACGCGCGGTGCGTCGAGCTGCTCGTGCGCTGGGACGCGGAGCAACGCCGCGTGCGCGTCGGGAGCGTCGATGGGGCTCGATAATTCGTCAGGACGCGGCGAGAGTGCGCGCGGGAGGATGCTCGTCTTCGCCGCCCTCGCCGGCTCGGCGATCGTCCTCGTGTTCGCCGCCGCCGATTGGCCGACGATGCGCTACCGGCAGGACGACTTCATCGCGTATTGGACAGCGTCGCGCGCGCTGCTTGACGGCGTCGACGAGGGTGCACGCGCGCGGAGCTAGACGCCGAGCGGCGGTGCTGCCCGGCGGACGATGGCGGTCCCGACGAGCACGGTGATCGCGGCGAGGAACGGGGTCAGGCCGGCGAGCGCGGGGGCACCCGCGAAGACGGCCGGCAGCACGTCAATCAGCCAGGGCGCGGCCACGAACGCAACACCGATGAGGGGCAGGTACCAGCCGCGGCCGCGCGGCGCAAGGTCCCTATAGAAGACCGCCAAGAAGAGCGCAGGGATCAGGAGGAGCTGGTCGTGATCCTGTGCGTACGGCACGAGCGCAAGTCCCGCCACCAGCGCCACAGCGACGATGGCGTGGATCTTGAAAGGTCGTGGCGCGAGGCAAACACTCAGGACGCAGGCGACGACGAGCGCAAGCTGCAACCCTGCCACGACGCCGCCGGATTGCGCGCCGAGGATGCCGGCGACCAAGGTCCACGTCGTCGCGCCCTGGACAGTGGCTATCTCCGCGGCGGTCGCAGCGATCGCGGCGAGGGAATCGGGATACGCCATGACGGAGATCGCCGCGATCGCTCCGAGCGCCGCGGTGGTCCAGGCGATCTGGGACCATCGGCGGCGGGCGAGAAGGATGCCGAGGACGACGACGGCGAGCGTGAGGACCGCAGGCGGTTTCAGTGACAGCAGAAGAGCACCGGCGACGAGTGGCCACACGCGGTTGCGAAGGACACCGATCTGCACGAGGCATACGCCTGCGAGCAGCACGCCGACGAAGTGGCCGCCGCGGACCCCGATGATAAACGGCTCGCAGAGCGCGAACAGGACGAGGGCCAGCGCGTATCTGGGCGTATCCCGCCATGGGAGAGACCGTGCGAGCGCGACCGCCGCGAGAACGGCGGCCACGAGCGAAGTAAAGTGGAAGAGCGGGACGCCGACCGACGCCGGTAAGGCCCCGAACGGCGCGAGGGCCACAGCGGTCCACGGCGGGTAGGTCCAGTAGGTCCAGATGGCCGCGACGTTACGCACCGGTCGCATGTCGACCACGAGGCCGCTCGCCGCTGCCGCGTTGATCACGCTGTCGGTCCAAGCGCCTGCGTCGTACGGCGAGCGGCCCGCGGCGACGATATGACCGGCGGCCCAAAACGTGAGGTGGTCGCCCGGGTAGCTCGGGGGCCAAAGCAGTGGCAGGGTCAGCGCTAGGACGACGGCCAGCGGAGCGTGGCTTGCGATCATCGTCCGCCACCGCAGGTTGCGCGCGTTCATCTGCTCGATACCGCGCGCAACAGCCAGACCGGCCGGTGATGGCCGCCGCCAAGGCGCTTGCCCCGGCTGGAGTCCGACGCCGCGATCTCGGCGGCGCGGGCGGCGCGCCGCAGGGACGGCCCGCGCGTCGTCCACGCGAAGGACGATCGCGAGCCACAAGAGACGCAGCAACGTGGACACGATGACGGAGGGATCGCCGCCTTTCGCGCGGCCCGCCCGCCGCGGTCGCTGAGTGATCGGCAGGTCGACGATGCGCCCCCCGCGCGCTCGCGCGCGGAACAGGATCTCGGGAAGGATCGTCGCGGCGCGGCCGTCGGATCGGAGCGGCATCGCGTCGAGGAGCGCTTTGCGAAACAGCAGCGCCGAGCTGAACTCCCGCTGCGGCAACCCGAGAAGCGCCTTCGCGACGACGTGGAAGCCTCGTGAGAGGAGCGTTCGGACCCGTCCGTCGTGGCGAGCGGCACGCACGCCGACCACGATGTCGGCGCCGTCAGCGCTCGCGAGGAATCGTGGGAGCTCGGTCATCGGCGTCTGGCCGTCGGCGGCCGCGAGGAAGATCCATTCGCCGCGTGCGGAGCGAAACGATGTGCGCATCGCGCCGCTGAAGCCGCGGTTCGTCGGGTGGTGGACGACGCGGACCCCCGGATAGCGCGCGACGAGCTGGTCGGCGAGCGCGCTCGTGCCGTCGGTGCTGCCGTCGTCGACGATGAGGATCTCGCTGCCGCTGTGGTCGATGGTCGCGAGGACGTCGCGAGCTTCGCACACGACGCCTTCGAGGCTCGCGATCTCGTCATACGCGGGGAGCGCGATCGTCAGACGCACGGGACCGCGGTCAAGACTCCTTCGCTCACCGCGCCGAGGCTATCAGGGCGATACCCTCTGGAAACGATTCGATGGGCAGTCGTCAACCACAGGTAGCTGCTCCTACGCCGCCAGCCGGAGCCACCCGCTCTCGTCACGAGCGAGCCAGGTTGTTACAACATCACGGGCGTTGCGTCCCTCCTGGCTCGCAGGGATCGCCGGCGAGCGCGCGCGCTACGGCGCAGCGGGGTCCGCAGGAATCGGGCGACGCCCCGCAGGAAGCGCAGGAAGTCCGCCCCGGTGTGGTGCCCTCGACCCACTCGGTGCCCGCGGTGCGCACCTTCCTGGAGGAGCACCCCCGGATCCACTTTCACTTCACGCTGACCGGGGCGTCCTGTTGTCGAGCACGATGTGCCCGGCGCCGCGAGCTGCGCCGAGAGCTCGCCGGTCAAGTCCCCCAAGCCGAATCACCCGCTCGTCGGGCTCGCCTCGAAGAGGGCGGCCGCAAGAAAACGCACGCCTGCTTATTCTTTCGTTAGGGCCAGTAGCTCAGCGGTAGAGCAGGGGACTCTTAATCCCTTGGTCGTGGGTTCGAATCCCTCCTGGCTCACATACTTGACGTCGCTCCTCGAGAGGGAGGTCGCCGTGCACCGCCACCCGGCCCAGGGCCTATGGCCGCCAGCCCTGAGTTGCCTCATCCGCGATCTCGAGGTCTCTCGGGACGAGTCGTGGACGTGGTCCGAGAGCGGCCGCACGGCGCGCTGATGCCGGCGCGCAAGCGAGTCGTGAGCATGTCGCCGCCAAGCCGGGCCGTGCGACGCTGGATCATCCTGCGTGTCGCGATCGTTGCCAAAGGCGGTGAATCACTGTCGCCTCCGCCGGGCCGGGACATGCTCGCAAGCAGCTCCCACACATTCGCGGAGCTCGCGACGGCGATCGACCGAGCATTCGGACGCTGGGACCTCGCGCACCTCCATGAGTTCCGCTTCTCGGACGGTCGAGTGGTCGGGATGGCCGATACGGACGAGTTCGGAGACGAGGGCGAAATCGACGAGCGCGCGATGACGATCGGCGCAGCCGCGCTCGCCGTCGGGGATTCATTCCTGTACGAGTTCGATTTCGGCGATGCGTGGGAGCACACCTGCACCGTGCTTCGTGGCGATGTGGATCCGATCGAAGAGTCGGGCCGACGGCCTCACGACATCGTGCCTATCTTTGGCTGGGGCGCGCTTCCGGATCAGTACGGGCGCACCGCGCCGGACTCGGCGGACCAACCGACGGACGAGGACGCCGACGCGGATTGAGGTAGGCGCGGTGGCGTAGTTCTGCCGGGGGAACTGAGCCTCCCCTTTCGGTACGCGCCGGGTGAGGACGACTTGGCCCCTTCTCGGTCACCGCCGGCCCATCTAGCGTCTGCCCATGTTCGGAGCCACCCTGCGCTCGCAGCGCGCCCTCGCCGTTGGTCTCATCGGCGCGCTGGTGGTGTGGCTCGCGGAGCTGATCGTCGGGCCCGGCGAGCTACAGCACTACCTCGCCGATCTCGGCTCGACGGGATTCGCGTTCGGCGCGTTGGTCGGAACGGCGCGCCCGGCGCTCGTGCCGCGCGAGCGGGAGCGCCCGGCGTGGATCTGTATCTTCCTCGGCACCGTTGCCTGGACCATCGGGCAGCTCCTCCGGGACGTGTACGACATCGCCCAGGTCGATCCGCCGCCGCCGGCACCGTCCGACTTCGGATTCCTGGCCGCCGCGGCGTTCTTCGTGGTCGGCTGCGCCGCGTTGCTCGCCAGGCATGAGCAGCGCCTCGCGGTCTACGCGCTCGTCCTCGATGTCGGGGCCGCGGTGCTGACGATATTCGCCGGCGTCGCGCTCTACGTCGCGGACCTCTTCTCGCCCGAGATGATCCGGCAGCCCGAGGCGATCGTCGTCGGGCTGGCCTACCCGATCCTCTACGTCGCGGCGACCGGCGCCGCCCTGTCGATGTTCTGGGGCCTTCCGCCACAGCAGACACGACGGGCCCATTTCTCGCTGCTCATCGGCGTCGCGCTGAACGCGGTCGGCTTCGTCTTCTGGCTCCCCGACTTCGTGCACCGGTCATTCGTCCCGGGCACGATCCTCGACCTCTGCTGGATGGTCGGGATCCTCGCCATCGGCATCGCCGGCATGCAGTGGGCCGAGGAGTCCAGCGGCCGCGCCGTCCCGTTCGTGCCGACCGAGGCCGTGCAGCTCTCTCGGATGCTGCTGCCCGGCGTCGTCGCGCTCGCGGCCGCAGCGTTCCTGATCGCAAGCCAGCTGGACCACCAGACGGCGACCGACCCGATCATCGCCGCGGCGATCGGCCTCACGATCATCATCCTCGCCATCAGGGCGGGCCTCGCGCTCTACGCGAACTGGCGCCTTGGCCTCCGCGAAAGGCAGCGTGCGGCGCAGTTCGCCGCGCTGTACGACGTGGGCCTCGCGACCGCGGGTGAGATCTCCCTCGACGAGCTCGCGCGCCTCGCGGTGGACAACGTCATCCAGCTCACCCGGGTGGACGGCGCGATGATCGCGCTCGCCGATCCGGACGGAACGCTCACCATCCGCGCGATCAACCGGTCGAACATGCCGGAGCTGCGCGACGATCCGGGTGGACCGCTCGTGGGGATCGCGCTCGAATCCGTGCGGACCCGTGAAGTGACCGTGGTGACCGACTACGCCGGCCATCCGGATTCGAACCCGCGACTCCACCGGACGATCGCGTCCGCCATCGCGCTGCCCCTCATCGCGCACGGCGAGCTCGTCGGGACCATGACGTTGTACTCGGGGCGGGCGCGGCACTGGCGCAGCGAGACGCAGCGAATGTTCCGGCTGTACGCGGCCCAGGCCGCCATCGCCATCGCCAACGCGCGGCTGCTCGGCGAGAGCCGGCGCCTCGCGAGCGACGATCCGCTGACCGGGTTGACCAACCGGCGCGTGCTGGTGGAGCGGCTCGAGGCAGAGACCGCCGAGGCCCGCCGCCACGGCGACGCGTTCTGCGTGATCCTCTGCGACGTCGACGGCCTGAAGGCGGTGAACGATACGGCGGGCCATCTCGTCGGCGATTCGGTGCTCCGGTCGGTCGGCACGACGCTCCGGGCGACCGCGCGGATCGAGGATGTGGTCGCGCGCTTCGGCGGTGACGAGTTCGTTCTGCTGCTGCCGCGCACCAGCCTCGAAGCCGCGCAGGCCCTGGTCACGCGGCTCGTCCGCGAGCTCCCCGAGCAGACGTACATGTGGGGAGGCACGCCTCACGCGCTGCCACGCGTCTCGTTCGGCATCGCCGCCTTCCCCGAGGACGGCCAGCTCGCGGACCAGCTCATCGCGCGAGCCGACCAACAGATGTACGCCGACAAAGCGCGCGCGCGGGGTCGGCTCCGCTAAGGTTTCCCTCATCAGCTGAGGGAGGGCCCCGTCGATGCCCGCCATGAGCAAATGTCCGGAGTGCGACGGCAACGTATCCGTGGGCGACGACGCCGTGAAGGGCGAGATCGTCTCCTGCCCGGATTGCGGTGCGGAGCTCGAGGTGACCGCGACGGCGCCGGTCGCGCTCGCGCTCGCACCGGAGGCCGAAGAAGACTGGGGTGAATAACCCCACTGTCGGCGTGCTCCTGTCGCGCGTCCGGGTGGAGGAGAAGCTCCTGCTGGAGGAGCTCGGACGTCGCGGCATCGCGACCAAGATCATCGATGACCGCGAGCTTGTCCTTCCACTCGAGCGGAAGCCCGAGCTCGGCGTTGACGTCGTCCTCGAGCGATGCATTCAGCACTCGCGCGCGCTCTACGCACTTTCGGTGCTCGAGACCTGGGGGATCCCGACGGTGAACACGTTCGAGGTCGCCGACGTCTGCGGCAACAAGCTGCTGACGACGATGCGGCTCATTCGTGACGGCGTGCCGTCGCCGCGCACTCGCCTCGCGTTCACGCCCGAGTCTGCGCTGGCCGCGGTCGAGGAGCTGGGCTACCCCGCGGTGCTGAAGCCGCTCGTCGGCTCGTGGGGCAGGCTTATCTCGAAGGTGAACGATCGCGACGCGGCGGAATCGATCCTCGAGCACAAGGACGTGCTGGGCACGTACATGCATTCCATCTACTACATCCAGGAGTACGTGCCCAAGCCAGGCCGTGACATCCGCGCGTTCGTCGTCGGCGACGAGACGATCGGCGCGATCTACCGCTACTCCGACCACTGGATCACGAACACCGCCCGCGGCGGCAGGGCGACGAAGTGCGAGGTCACGCCCGAGCTGGGCGACCTGTGCGTCCGCGCGGCGAAGGCCGTCGGGGGCGGTGTGGTCGCGGTCGACGTCCTCGAGGCGCCCGAGGGCCTCCTCGTCAACGAGGTGAACTACACGATGGAGTTCCGCAATTCGATCGACGCGACCGGGGTGAACATCCCGGGCCGCGTCGTCGACTACGCCGTTGGGCTCGCGGGGCGCGGATGAAGGTCGGCGTCATAGGCGCCGGCGGTTACGCCGGCGGTGAGCTCCTGCGCCTGCTCAGTGGTCACCCCGAGGTGAGCGAGATCGTCGCTGGGAGCGAGTCGCTCGCCGGCAAGCCGGTGACGGTCGCCCACCCGAATCTCCGGAAGCGCACGTCGCTCGCGTTCGTCCGGTACGAGGACGTCAGGGCGTGCGACGTGCTGTTCCTCTCGCTGCCCAATGGCGCCCACCGTCTTGGCGAATTCCGATCGCGCGGCACGCTCGTCATCGATCTCTCGTCCGATCACCGCCTCCGCGACCAGGCGGCGTACACGAAGTGGTACGGGGGCGAGCATCCGCATGCCGAGCTCCTCGGCGCGGCTGTGTATGGGATCCCCGAGCTGCATCGAGACGACCTCCGAACGGCGAAGCTCGTGACCGGCGCCGGATGCAACGCGACCGCCACGATCCTCGCCGTGCTTCCGCTTGCCAGCGCGGGATTCATCGACCCGTCGCGGCCCGTCGTCGTCGAGTGCAAGGTCGGCTCGAGCGAAGGCGGCCGTGAGGCAGGCGACGACTCGCATCACCCCGAGCGGGCCGGTGTCGTCCGCTCGTTCAAGCCGGTCGGCCACCGCCATACCGCCGAGGTCGAGCAGGAGCTCGGCATTCGGGTGCAGCTCTCCGTGACGGCCGTCGAGCTCGTGCGCGGGGTGCTGGCGACGGCGCACGTTCCGGTCCGGTCCGGTGTCGACGAGAAGGCCTGCTGGCGCGCCTATCGCGACGCGTACGCGAACGAGCCGTTCGTGCGGATCGTGAAAGAACGCAGCGGCATTTTCCGCTATCCGGAGCCGAGGCTGGTCGCGGGCTCCAACTTCGCGGACGTTGGCTTCGCCGTGGACCCGCGCGGCGAGCGCGTCGTCGCGCTCTGCGCGATCGACAACCTGGTCAAGGGTGCCGCCGGGAACGGCGTGCAGGCGATGAACGTCGCGTGCGGCTTCGCCGAGACCGCCGGGCTCGAGTTCCCCGGGCTGCATCCGTGACCCTCCGGGCGGTCATCAAGGCCGGCGGCTCGGCTGGCGTGGATCGCGACAGCGTCGCCGACCTCGTCGCGGACGTCGCTCGCTCGGACGAGATCGTCCTCGTCCACGGCGCCTCGGCGGAGACCGACAAGCTGCAGGCGGCCCTCGGGCATCCGGTCGAGACCATCGTGTCGCCATCGGGCCACCAGAGCCGGCGCACCGATCGCCGCACGCTGGAGCTCTTCGCGATGGCCGCCCTCGGCGTCGAGAACTTCTTGTACACGGAGAAGCTCCAGGCCCGGGGCGTCGACGCGGTCGGCCTGTCGGGCCTGTCCGGGCGGCTCCTCGTGGCCGAACGGAAGGCCGTGCGCTCCGTGCAGGATGGCAAGACCGTCATCCTCCGTGACGACTACACGGGCACCGTGAAGGCGGTGAATGTGCCGCTGCTTCGCCAGTTCATGGGCCCGAGCCGCGTCCCGGTCGTGGCGCCCCTCGCCCTGTCGACCGAGAACGAGGCGGTGAACGTGGATGGCGATCGGGTCGCCGCCCGCATCGCCGTCGCGATCGAGGCGGACGCGCTCCTCATCCTCACGAACGTCGCCGGCCTGCTTCGCGATGTGCACGATGCGTCATCGTTGGTGGCCGAAACGACGCTCGATGAGGCGGAGGGTCTCGCGCAGGGCCGGATGAAGAAAAAGATCCTCGCGGCGCGCGAGGCGATCGAAGGCGGGGTCGGTGAGGTCGTCATCCGCAGCGCGGCGGGCGATCCACGCGTTCGCACCGTGATCCACGCATGAGCGAGGCACACCTCACCGAGTCGACCGACATCATCCGGCGCGAGAGCGCGCACACGTCGGGCCTGTACCAGAAACGCGACATCGCGCTCGTCCGCGGCGACGGCGCGCTCGTGTGGGACGACACCGGGCGGCAGTACATCGACTGCGTGGGCGGACAGGGCTCGGGCAATCTCGGCCACGGCAACGGCGCCGTCGCCGAGGCGCTCGCGACCCAGGCGCGCACCCTCGCGTTCTGCACCGAGCTCTTCTACAACGACCGGCGTGCCGAGCTCTACGACCGGCTGGCGCGGATCCTTCCGGCTTCGCTCGATCGCATCTTCTTGTGCAGCAGCGGGACGGAGGCGGTGGAAGGGGCACTGAAGTTCGCGCGTCTTGCGACGAAGCGGACCAAGGTCGTTGCGACGATGCGCGGCTTCCACGGAAAGACCATGGGTGCCCTGTCGGCGACGTGGGGGCCCGAATATCGCGAGCTGTTCGGCCCGCTCCTCGAGGGGTTCAGCCACGTCCCGTTCAACAGGACGGAGGCGCTCGACGCCGCGATCACCGCGGACACGTCGGCCTTCATCGTCGAGCTCGTGCAGGGCGAGGGCGGCGTGCGGCCCGCGACGACGGAGTTCGTCCACGAGGCCGAGCGGCTTTGCCGCGAGCGCGGCGCGCTCCTCATCGTCGACGAGGTCCAGACCGGCTTCGGACGGACGGGGACGATGTTCGCGATCGAGCAGTTCGGCGTCGTCCCCGACGTGCTCTGCCTGGCCAAGTCCATCGCCGGCGGCGTGCCGATGGGGGCGATCGCGTTCTCGCGGCGGCTCGGCGACCTGCCGAAGCGGTCGCACTCGACGACGTTCGGAGGGAACCCGCTCGCGTGCGCCGCGGCCGTCGCGACGATCGACGAGCACGTCCGGCTTGGCCTCGCGCGCAACGCGGCCGAGCGCGGCATGCAGCTTCGCGACGGGCTGCTCTCGATCGACTCCCCGAAGGTCCGCGAGGTCCGCGGCCTCGGACTCATCCAGGGGATCGAGCTGAAGGAGAACGCCGGCCCGACGCTGAAGACGCTGCAGGAGCACGGCGTGCTCGCCCTGGGAGCGGGCCCGACCGTGGTGCGGTACCTGCCGCCGCTCGTCATCAGCGCGGCCCAGGTC
>JALYLX010000167.1 GCA_030773995.1 Chloroflexota bacterium | reverse complement strand
CCAATTCAGGCCGATCGCGTCCGCCGGGTTAGTGCTTGTTACACGGGCTTGAGGCTGTGGTGTTGCCGGGAGGTCCGGTGTGCACGTGGTTCGTGTCGCCACAGCCCCAGCCGGGCTTGGTCCCGGTGCTGCTGGCCGGGCTGGCTTCCTGGCTCGCCGACACGTCGGTGTCGGTCGTTTCGTCATTGGTCGTGTTCGCGTTCGTATTGGTCGCGTGGGCGGCCGTTGCGTTCTCGTTGACAGCCGTGACCGTCGACGGGTTCGAGCCGCCGGTCAGGGCGCCGAGCACGGCGGTCGCGACGCCGGAGCGGTGGGCGAGCGCCGCGGGGTTCGTTGAATCGGCGTTCGAGTCCGTTACATCGGCGCCAAGGGCGGCTCCGCTGAGCGCGATCGCGAGCGCGCCGCCAGCCGCCAAGACGGTCCAGAGCTTGGGCTTGTTCATCGGCTACCTCCTGCTGTGTGTGCGTGCCTCGATGCGCGGAGTGATCCGCGATGTGCTTTCAGCTCAGTAAACGAGACGGGCGACCGATTGTTAGGGGTTCCGAGGCGCGAAAAAGGACTAGGGCCTACCCGCGGCGCCTGCCCGGAGCGCGCCCGCCGGTCCCGAGATTCGTGCCCGGGGTGCTCGTGCGGGTCACCGTGAAGCTCGAGCCGTCAGCGCCGATCGCCGAGGGGACCGCGAGGGGCTGGTTCGCCGCGTCGGCCATGGTCACGGCCTTGACGTTCGCGCCGCTGAGCGTCTGCGTCTTGCCGTCGACGACGACCCTGCCGGCGGTGAACTTGACCGAGCCGAAGCTGTCGAGCGGCGCGATGCCGCGGCCCACGCTCGGCGCTTCCTCGATCCATTCGGCCGATGACTTCGAGGAGTTGTAGCGGATGGTCGTCGTGAATGTCTTCCCGGTGGTGATGTTCTTCATGTCGACCAACCAGAGGCCCGCCGACTGTTCACTGATCGTGACGCTTACCGTGTCACCTGCGTTCACCGCGAGCGAGATCGTCTTCGTCGACTGCGGCAGGGTCTCGGTCCACGCGTCGTAGCTCACGGTGCCGTCGCCGTTCACGGTCGCCTCGGTGCCCGCCTGGATGAGGTCGGTCGTGTTCGCGCCGCCGATGCCAACCCAGGTCGCGTCGATCCCCTGAACGTTCGGGTCGGGCGTCGGGACGACCCATGTGCCGCTCACGGACGTGTACGACGTACCGCCGGTCGCCACGTAGCCGGACCAGTTGCGTGAGGTGCTCCGGACGGTCGTGTTCAGCGGGGTCTGAGGCTGGGTCGGCGCGGTGACGCCGGTGTTCGCGGGTTGGGTGTTCGAGGAGATCTTCCACGTGCCGTTCTCGAGGGCAAGGGCGTAGTCGTTCTGATCGGTGCTCTGATCGTTCGTCCCGTCGGAGTACGTGCTCCGCCAGGTCTCGGTCGTGGTCGCGGTCGCCGTCGTGCCGCTGACCGCGATGTCACCGAAGGTGATGTTCAAGAGCTCGATCTTCGTGACCCCGCCCTTCGCGAGGTCGCTGTTGATCTGGACCATCTCGGCGTAGTGCGCATCGGTCGAGGTCGCGCGCATGAGCGAGGGGTCGTTGTTCGCGAATGCCGCCGCCTGCGCCTGGTTCGCCTTCTGGAGGACGTCCTTGATCGCGGCCTGCGTGGCGGTGTCGGTCGCCGAGCTCGAGGTCGACGTCGACGCGGGTGCGGCGCCGACGCCATTCGGGAACAGCTGCGGGGTGATCGCCCGCGCGCCGCCGATGCCGACCACGCCGCCCACGAGCGCGCCGATAAGAAGGAGGGCCAAGCCGTCGTTCCGGCGCTTCGTTTTCGCCGGGGCCGGCGAGGGAGCCGTGATGATGGGCTGGGTCTGCTCTGTCTGGGCCGCCTGAGCTGGGGACCCTTCGGGCCAGGGGGACGGTTCGTCGCGCCACGGTGTCGGGGGCCGGTTGTCGAACATGGTCAAAGGATGGCCCCTGCGGCCGTCGCCAGCATGAAAAGTCCATGAGAACGAAGTAATGGAAGGATCAACGCCCGGGCAGGCATCGGAGCGGGCCGTTTTTCAGGGCGTTCGTTGACGCGCGGTACCGGCTGGCGGATAATCCTTCGTGTCCAGGCGCGCAGAGGGGTTGCGGAGAGCAACCTCTTTTTGATGTCAGGATCACGAGACCGCCCACCTAGCTCAGTTGGTAGAGCACGTCCTTGGTAAGGACGAGGTCTCGGGTTCGATCCCCGAGGTGGGCTCAAGCCTCGGTGGCAGAGAGAGGACGACATGGCGAAGAAGAAGTTCGAGCGCACCAAGCCGCACGTGAACGTCGGCACGATCGGGCACATCGACCACGGCAAGACCACGCTCACCGCGGCGATCACGAAGACCCTCTCGCTCAAGGGTCAGGCCGACTTCCGCGCGTTCGACTCGATCGACAACGCGCCCGAAGAGAAAGAGCGCGGGATCACCATCTCGATCGCTCACGTCGAGTACGAGACCGACAAGCGCCACTACGCGCACGTCGACTGCCCCGGACATGCCGACTACATCAAGAACATGATCACGGGCGCCGCTCAGATGGACGGCGCGATCCTCGTCGTGTCCGCGGCCGACGGCCCGATGCCCCAGACCCGAGAGCACATCCTGCTCGCCCGCCAGGTGCAGGTACCGCAGATGGTCGTGTTCTTGAACAAGGTCGACATGGTCGACGACGAGGAGCTCCTCGAGCTGGTCGAGCTCGAGGTCCGCGAGCTTCTGAGCAAGTACGGCTTCCAGGGCGAGGAGATCCCGATCATCCGTGGCAGCGCGCTCAGGGCCCTGGAAAGCACGAGCAAGGACGTGAACGCCCCTGAGTTCAAGAGCATCTTCGAGCTGATGGACAAGGTCGACTCGTACATCCCGACCCCGGTCCGGGCCAAGGACAAGCCGTTCCTCATGCCGATCGAGGACGTCTTCGGCATCAAGGGCCGCGGCACCGTCGCGACCGGCCGCGCCGAGCGCGGCGTGGTGAAGGTCGGCGAGGAGGTCGAGATCGTCGGCATCCGCGACGCGCGCAAGTCCGTGGTCACGGGCGTGGAGATGTTCCGCAAGCTCCTCGATCAGGGCGAGGCCGGCGACAACATCGGGCTGCTCCTCCGTGGCCTGGAGCGCGAAGACATCGAGCGCGGCCAGGTCATCGCGAAGCCCGGCACGGTGAAGCCGCACACCAAATTCACGGCCGAGGTCTACATCCTCTCGAAGGAGGAGGGCGGCCGGCACACCCCGTTCTTCAACGGCTACCGGCCCCAGTTCTACATCCGGACCACCGACGTGACCGGGTCGGCCGACCTGCCGAGCGGCACCGAGATGGTCATGCCGGGCGACACGGTGAATCTCACGATCACCCTCATCACCCCGATCGCCCTCGAAGAGGGCCTTCGCTTCGCGATCCGCGAGGGCGGCCACACCGTGGGTGCCGGCGCGGTCACGAAGGTCCTGGAGTAGGCGATGCCGAAGGACAACCGCCCGATCATCACCCTGGCGTGCTCGACCTGCCGGTCGCGCACGTACGCGACGACGAAGAACCGGAAGAACGATCCGGACCGTATCGAGCTATCGAAGTTCTGCCCGCGGTGCCGCAAGCACACGGCACATCGGGAGACGCGATAGGCATACGGCGGTAGCTCAACTGGCAGAGCAACGGTCTCCAAAACCGTAGGTTGAGAGTTCGAGTCTCTCCCGCCGTGCCAGCGCGAACGAAAGGGAAGAAGTAGTGGCGACAGCGACACGTCCGGCAGGCGGGATCGTCCGCTTCGCACAAGAGTCGTGGTCCGAGTTGCGGAAGGTCACGTGGCCGACGCAAGAGCAGGTCATCCGACTGACGCTGCTCGTCGTCCTGATCTCGGTGCTCGTCTCCGCCTACATCTTCGCCTTCGACAACGTGTTCCACCTCGTGATCGACAAGGGCGTCCTCAACATCCCCGATGCGACACCGGCGCCGCCGACCCAGTAAGGAGCACCGATGACCGACGAAACGAATGAGCCAACCGAGCCCACCGAGCCGATCGACGCCGAAGCGTCACCGGAGCAGCCTGAGCCGGCGAAGCTCTCCGATGAGGCAGCGGCCGAGGCTGCTCGGGCGTTCCTTGGGACCGCCGAGCCGGAGCCGGAAGGGGTCTCGCCCGAAGAGGCGAAGGCCGCGTTCCGTCGTGCCGGCGCGGTCGCGGAGGCGGAACCGGAGCCCGAGGCCGTGGTCGAGGCCGAGCCGGAGCCCGAGCCGGTTGCCGCGGCGCCCGCCGGAAAGCCGACCGAAGAGAAGGACGACAACCGGCGCTGGTACGTCATCCACACCTACTCGGGGTACGAGAACAAGGTGAAGACGAACCTCGAGCACCGCATCCACTCAATGGACATGGGTGACAAGATCTTCCAGGTCCTCGTGCCCACCGAGGAAGAGATCGAGATCAAGAACGGCAAGCGCCACCCGGTCGAGCGCAAGGTCTACCCCGGGTACGTGCTCGTCGAGATGAACATGGGCGACGACTCGTGGTACGTCGTGCGCAACACGCCCGGCGTCACGAGCTTCGTCGGCATGGGCACCACGCCGACGCCGCTCTCCGATGCCGAGGTCAAGGCGATCCTGCGGCAGATCAAGCTCGACGCCCCGAAGTACAAGGTCGCGTTCACGAAGGGCGAGGCCGTGCGGGTCACCGACGGCCCGTTCACCGACCTCCACGGTGTCGTCGACGAAGTGAACCCCGAGCGCAACAAGGTGAAGGTCCTCGTGTCGATCTTCGGCCGTGAGACGCCGGTCGAGCTCGACTTCCTCCAGATCGAGAAGTTGGTGAAGTAGTGGCCAAGAAATACGGGGTGGAAGGGGTGGAGCCCCTGCGATGAAAAAGATCAAGGCGGTCATCAAGGTCCAGATCCAGGCAGGCAAGGCGACCGCGGCGCCGCCGGTCGGCACCGCGCTCGGCCCGCACGGCATCAACATGGGCCAGTTCATCAAGGAGTACAACGAGAAGACCGCGCCGCTCACCGGGACGGTCGTCCCGGCGGTGGTCACCATCTTCGAGGACCGCTCGTTCAGCTTCGTCACGAAGAGCCCGCCGGCTGCGGATCTCATCCGCAAGGAGCTCGGTCTCGAGAAGGGCTCCCCGACGCCGAACAAGAACAAGGTCGGGACGCTCTCCAAGGCGAAGGTCCGCTCGATCGCCGAGACGAAGATGGCGGATCTGAACGCGAACACGATCGAATCGGCCATGCGGATGGTCGAGGGCACCGCTCGTAGCATGGGCGTGGAGATCTCGGGCTAGGCGAATACCGGCAGACCACGGCCGAACGATCGTGGGAGACCCCGTCAAGGGCGTCGAAAGGGGACACTGACATGGCACAAGAGACCGAAGCGGAACAGCAGCCGGCCGCGCCTGCGGGCGCGCCGAGGGCCAAGGGCCAGAAGGCGAGCAAGGGCAAGAAGCGCGGCAAGCGCTACCGCGCGCTCGTGGTGAAGATCGACCGCGCCAAGGCGTACAGCCCGGCCGATGCGGTGAAGCTCGTGAGAGAGACCTCCCAGGCGAAGTTCGACACGTCCGTGGATCTGCACCTCCGGATGGGAGTCGACCCGCGCCACGCCGAGCAGATGGTGCGCGGCTCCGCGGTGCTGCCGAACGGCACAGGCAAGACCGTCCGCGTCGTCGTCTTCGCCCAGGGCGACAAGGCCCGCGAGGCCCAAGCCGCGGGTGCCGACGTGGTGGGCGCCGACGATCTCGCGAAGCGGATCGAGGGAGGCTGGCTCGACTTCGACGTCGCGATCGCGACGCCGGACATGATGGGTGCCGTCGGCCGACTCGGTAAGGTCCTCGGCCCGCGCGGCCTCATGCCGAATCCGAAGTCCGGGACCGTGACGTTCGACCTCGCGAAGGCCGTGCGTGACTCCAAGGGTGGCCGGATCGAATTCCGTGTCGACAAGACCGGTGTCGTGCACACAGTGGTGGGGAAGTCCTCGTTCAGCGAGGAGGCGCTGCTCCAGAACCTCGCGACGTTGATGGACGCGATCAATCGCGCCCGCCCGACCGGGCTCAAGGCGAACTACATCGAGAGCGTCTACCTCACCAGCACCCAGGGACCCAGCGTGAAGCTCGACCTCGGCGAGGCGACGGCGCTGGCCGGACGGGCGACGTCCTGAGCTAAACTCACGGCAACTTCATAGCCAAAGAAGCCGGTTCCCGAGAGGGCTTGAATCCGCCGCAGGGCGGAGCCAGCGGAGGCAAGGACCAGAGCGAAGCATCGCTTCGCGCGTGGCCTTCGTCCGCCTGGACGAAGGCCTTTTCGTTGTTCGACAGCAAGGAGAAGGAGGGCACATGGCGAAGGTCAAGACCGGACCGAAGACCAAGCGCAAGGGCGGCGGCGTGCCTGCGAAAGCGAAGGCCGTCGAAGGGCTCAGGGAGCAGCTCGAGCGATCGACGGCGATCATCGTCACCGAGTACCGGGGGCTCACGGTCGCCGAGCTCCAGGGCCTGCGGCGCAAGCTGCGTCCGAAGGGCGTGGAGTACCACGTCGTGAAGAACAGCCTGTTCAGCCGCGCGGCCGAAGGGAGCGGACGGGGCGCGCTCCGCTCGCTGCTCACCGGGCCGACCGCCGTGGCGCTCGGCACGACCGACGAGGTCGACCTCGCAAAGGGGCTCATCGAAGAGACGAGGGCGTTCAAGACGCTGAAGATCGTCGGTGGGTTCCTCGGTGGACGGGCGATGAGCGGCGAGGACGTGCAATCGCTCGCACGGCTCCCGTCGAAGCTCCAGCTGCAGGCCAATCTCGTCGGCAGCCTGCAGGCGCCGCTCGCGCAGGCCGTCGCGGTACTGCAAGCGCCCCTCGCGCAGCTCGTTCGGATCCTCAACGCGAAATCGCAGCAAGCCGCATAGAAGGGAATACGCATATGGCCGTTGATACCAACACCGAGAAGTTCGAGAAGCTCGTCAAGGACATCGAGGGTCTCTCGATCCTTGAGATCGCGCAGTTCGGCAAGTTCCTCCAGGAGCGCTGGGGTGTCTCGGCGGCTCCGGTCGCGGTGGCCGCAGCAGGTGGGGCGCAGGCCGGCGGCGCCGCCGCCGAGGCAGTCGAGGAGAAGACCGAGTTCACCGTGATCCTGAAAGAGGCTGGCGCCTCCAAGATCAACGTCATCAAGACCGTGCGCGAGATCACCGGTCTCGGCCTCAAGGAGGCCAAGGATCTCGTCGATGGCGCGCCCAAGCCGGTCAAGGAGAACGTCGGCAAGGACGAGGCCGAGGCGATCAAGAAGAAGCTTGACGACGCCGGCGCGACGACCGAGATGAAATAGGGAAAAGGCCTGATTTCAGGCCTTTTCCGGCACGGCTGCATCCAGGTTCGGTATCGGCAAGCGGACGCCTGCCTGCCTGCTGCTTGCAGGGCGCTAGAGTTTCCCACGCGGGACCGCCTCGGCGGGATCGCGAAAGGTGCCGGACCGGGACCACGCAACGGGCGGGGTCCCGGTCTTGGTTTCCTACGAGCGATCCCGGAAGGGCAAGCCCTTAAAGCAGGTAGGACCCCAGCGAGCGCTTGGCGAGAAAGCGCGCGCCCGCCTCGCGGCCGAGCAGCAGCGCGGTCTTGGCGAGGACTTCAGCCTCCGCTCCGGTCGGCGCGAGCACAGAGACCTCGGTGAGATCCGTGTCCGCGGGCAGTCCGGTGCGCGGATCGATGAGGTGATGCAGTCGCTCGCCCCAGCGGCGCCCCCCGGTGCCGCTGGTCGCCGCACCGATGTCCTCCAAGAGCACCGTGGCCGTTCCGAAACCGACCGGCCAGCCCCCACCGCCGGGCCCGTCGCCGCGGGCGCGCAGGTCGCCGGCGAAGTTCGCGAGCGCGTTCGGCCCGATGCGCTCGACCGCCCGATCGGCGAGCCACCCCTTCGCGATCCCTCCGAGGTCGATCGCCGTCCCGTCGCGCAGTCGTGCCCGGCCGGCGTCGACTGCGAGCATCTCCGGAAGTGGAGGCGCGATCACGATCTCGCCGGTCGGAGGCGTCTGGCCCGCGGCGAAGTCTCGGGTGTATCCCGCGGCGAGCAGCGCCGGCAGCACGCCAACGTGGACGAGTCCCTCGCTCATCGCGTACGCATCGAGCGACTGGCGAAGCAGCGCCTCGAGCTCGGGGCTCACGTCGATCCAGCGACCGGCCGCGGCGTTGAAGCGCGACAGCTCGCTGTCCAGGGCGAAGCGCGTGAGCCGGTCATGCATCGCGTGGATCCAGCTGCGCACGCTTGCCAGGTCGGCCGGTCCCGTCGCGTAGAGCTCGCAGTCGCCGCCGAGCGCCTCGAACCGCAGCGAGTCCACCTGGATCATCGCCGTTCACCCTACGCGGGCTCCCGCCGGGGGCTTTGGGCGCTCTTTTGGCCTCTTTTGTGGATTTCTGGCCTGCTTGACCCCTTGACACCGGCCGTCCGCAGCCCGAAACTTCACTGTTCCCAGTTGACCCGCCGCGCACGTCGTTCTACGATGACGTCCTTGCCACCCGTTTATCCGCTGCGTTTCCGCACGCCCGCGCGCCATTAGCACTGAGGAGGGCCCCGAATGTCCTTGACCCTCGACCGCCCTGCCGCGTCCCCGATCGAGCGCGAGCGTCGCAACTACGCCTCGCTCCCCGAGGTCCTGCCACTTCCGAACCTCATCCAGACGCAGATCGACTCGTTCAAGTGGTTCTGCGATGAGGGGCTCGGCGAGTTGTTCAAAGAGATCTCGCCGATCCAGGACTTCACCGGCAAGAACCTCGACCTGCGCTTCCTCGGCAGCGAGTTCCGCGAGCCCAAGTACTCCGAAGAGGAGTGCCGCACGCGTGACCTCACCTTCAGCAAGCCGCTGTGGGCGCGCGTCGAGCTCGTCAACAAGGAGACCGGCGAGGTCTCGGAGCAAGATGTCTTCCTCGGCGACTTTCCGTGGATGACGGACAAGGGCACCTTCGTGATCAACGGCGCCGAGCGCGTCGTCGTATCGCAGCTCGTGCGGTCGCCCGGCGTGTACTTCACCGCGGTCGACGACCCGACGACAGGGCGCCAGCTCTTCTACGCGAAGCTCATCCCGAATCGTGGCGCGTGGCTCGAGTTCGAGACGTCCAACAAGGACGTCATCTCGGTGAAGGTCGACCGGAAGCGCAAGCTGCCGGTGACCACGCTGCTTCGGGCGATCGGGTACTCGACCAGCGAAGAGGTCAAGGCCCTCTTCACGAGCGTCGACCTCGACCCGGAGCACCAGTACATCGCCTCGACGCTGGACAAGGACCCGACGCAGAACACTCAGGAAGGCCTCGTCGAGGTCTACAAGCGCCTGCGCCCGGGCGATCCGCCCACCATCGACAACGCCCGCAACCTCGTGAACGCCCTCTTCTTCAACTTCCGTCGCTACGACCTCGCGAAGGTCGGTCGCTACAAGCTGAACCGCAAGCTCGGCCTCGACCTCCCGATGGAGACCCGGACGCTGACGAATGACGACCTCGTGAAGATCATCGCGCGGATCATCGAGCTGAACCGCGGCCTCGGGAAGGCGGACGACATCGACCATCTCGGCAACCGCCGGGTCCGCGCCGTCGGCGAGCTCATCCAGGGCCAGTTCCGCGTCGGGCTCCTGCGCATGGAGCGCGTGGTCCGCGAGCGCATGTCCATCGTCGAGCCGGAGAAAGCGACACCGAAGGAGCTCATCAACATCCGACCGGTCGTCGCCGCCATCAAGGAGTTCTTCGGCGGCTCGCAGCTCTCGCAGTTCATGCAGCAGACGAACCCGCTCGACGAGCTCACTCACAAGCGCCGCCTCTCCGCCCTCGGGCCGGGTGGCCTGTCGCGCGAGCGCGCCGGCTTCGACGTCCGTGACGTGCACTTCAGCCACTACGGCCGCATCTGCCCCATCGAGACGCCCGAAGGACCGAACATCGGCCTCATCGGCTCGCTCGCGACGTACGGCCGGGTGAATCCGTACGGGTTCATCGAGTCGCCCTACCGCCGCGTCGTGAAGGACGGCGGCGGCATTCCGCGCGTGTCCGACGAGATCGTCTACCTCACCGCCGACGAGCAGGAGCTCGCGACCGTCGTCCAGGCGAACGCGAGCCTCGACGACAAGGGCTACTTCCTCGACGAGCGCGTCCAGGTCCATCGCGGCGCCGAGTACCACGAGTCCGTGCCCGCACTGGCCGAATTCATGGACGTCTCGCCGAAGCAGATCGTGTCGGTCTCGGCCGCGCTCATCCCGTTCCTCGAGCACGACGACGCGAACCGTGCCCTCATGGGCTCGAACATGCAGCGGCAGGCCGTCCCGGTGATCCGTCCCGAGTCGCCGATCATCGGCACCGGGATCGAATACCGCGCGGCGAAGGATTCCGGCCAGGTCGTGGTCGCCCGCGCCGCGGGGACCGTCCGGTCGGTCTCGGCCACGGAGATCTGGGTCGAAGAGGACGAGGGCGACGCGTATCGCTACAAGCTGCAGAAGTTCGTCCGCACGAATCAGGGCACCTGCTACAACCAGCGCCCGATCGTCTCGGTCGGTGAGCGTGTGATCGCCGACTCGGTCATCGCCGACTCGTACTCGACCGACAGGGGCGAGCTCGCGCTCGGCCAGAACATCCTCGTCGCGTTCATGCCCTGGGAGGGCGGGAACTACGAGGACGCGATCATCCTCTCGGAGCGGATCGTCCAGGACGACAAGTTCACGTCGATCCACGTCGAGAAGTACGAGGCCGAGGCCCGCGACACCAAGCTCGGGCCGGAAGAGATCACCAGGGACATCCCGAACGTCGGTGAAGAGGCCCTGGCCGACCTCGACGAGAACGGCATCGTCTACATCGGCGCCGAGGTCGGGCCGCAGGACATCCTGGTGGGCAAGATCACGCCGAAGGGCGAGACCGAGCTCACGGCCGAGGAGCGGCTGCTCCGCGCGATCTTCGGTGAGAAGGCCCGCGAAGTGAAGGACACCTCGCTCCGGCTCCCCTCGGGTGAGCACGGCAAAGTCGTCGACGTGGCGATCTTCTCGCGCGAGAACAACGACGAGCTGCTGCCGGGCGTGAACAAGCTCATCCGCATCGCCGTCGCGCAGAAGCGGAAGATCAGTGTCGGCGACAAGATGGCCGGCCGCCATGGCAACAAGGGCGTCATCGCGAAGATCCTGCCGGTCGAGGACATGCCGTTCCTTCCGGATGGCACGCCGGTCGACATCGTGCTCAACCCGCTCGGCGTGCCGAGCCGGATGAACATCGGGCAGATCCTCGAGACCCATCTCGGCTGGGCCGCGCAGGCCCTCGGGATCAAGGTCGCGACACCGGTGTTCGATGGCGCGAAGGAAGCCGCGATCAAGGCCACGCTGCGGGACGCGGGCCTCCCCGAGAGCGGGAAGATCCAGCTCCGCGACGGCCGCAATGGCCGGGCGTTCGAAGAGGACGTCACGGTCGGCTACATCTACATGCTCAAGCTGCACCACCTCGTCGAGGACAAGATCCATGCGCGCTCGACGGGTCCGTACAGCCTCATCACCCAGCAGCCGCTCGGCGGCAAGGCGCAGTTCGGTGGCCAGCGGTTCGGCGAGATGGAGGTCTGGGCGCTCGAGGCCTACGGGGCCGCGTTCATCCTCCAGGAGCTTCTGACCGTGAAGTCCGACGACGTCATGGGCCGCGTGCAGACGTACGAGGCGATCGTCAAGGGCGAGGACATCCAGCCGCCGGGCGTGCCGGAGAGCTTCAAGGTGCTCATCAAGGAGCTGCAGTCGCTCGGCCTGTCGGTCGAAGTGCTCAACGAGAACGAAGAGGAGATCCGCTTCATCGAAGAGGCGAACGCGCTCGCGGCACCGGATCTCGGCATCAACATCTCCGGCCTGGAGGCTGGCAACTAATGCTGGAAGTGAACGAGTTCAACGCGATCCGCATCTCGCTCGCGTCCCCGGATCAGATCCGGTCGTGGTCGAGCGGGGAAGTGACGAAGCCGGAGACGATCAACTACCGCACGCTCCGTCCCGAGAAGGACGGCCTGTTCGACGAGCGGATCTTCGGTCCGACCCGCGACTGGGAGTGCTACTGCGGCAAGTACAAGCGCATCCGGTACAAGGGCATCATCTGCGACAAGTGCGGCGTCGAAGTGACGCGCGCGAAGGTCCGTCGCGAGCGCATGGGTCACATCCAGCTCGCGTCGCCGGTGTCGCACATCTGGTTCTTCAAGGGCACGCCGAGCCGGCTCGGGATCCTCCTCGACATGTCGCCGCGCAACCTCGAGCGGATCCTGTACTTCGCGCTCTACGTCGTGACCCACATCGACGAGCACCAGAAGGAGCGCGTCCTCCAGCAGATCGAGGAAGAGGCGGAAGGGAAGATCCGCCGCCTCGAGCAGACGATCTCCGACCGCACCGGCGCGATCGAGAGCCGGGCGAACGCCGAGATCATGCGGATCCGCACCTCGACCGAGCAGAAGGTCCGCCAGCAGGAAGAGGAGCTCGCCGCCGAGCTCGAGACGCTCACCCAGGCTGCGACCCGGGTGAAGGAGTCGCTCGAGGAGTCGCTCCAGAAGCCCGCGTCGAAGGACATCGTCTTCAAGCCGACCGACCTCAAGATCGTCGAGAGGGGCGAGAACGTCACCCGCTCGATGCTCACGCAGCTCCAGCGGGCCCTCCAGAAGGAGACCGACCGGCTGGTGAAGGCCGGCCGTGCCGGCGAGGCCGCGTCGCGCACCGAGGCCGACAAGCGCATCGCCGACATCCGCGCCCGCGCCGATCAGGACCTCGGCGTCGTGCGCCAGGAGATCGCGCCCGACGTGCAGCGGGTGCGGGACGAGGCGAAGGGCAAGCGCGACGAGGTCGACGCGATCAAGTGGATGCAGAACATGACCGAGACCGAGTACCGGCAGTACGCCGACAAGTACCGGTACTTCCGTGCGCAGATGGGTGCGGAAGCGGTCCTCGAGATCATCCGTCAGCTCGACCTCGAGAAGCTCGCGCTGCAGCTGCAGAACGAGATGCGCTCGACGACCGGACAGCGCCGCAAGAAGTCCATCAAGCGCCTGCGGCTGATCAAGGCGCTCCTCCGCTCGGGCGCGTCGCCGGAGTGGATGATCCTCACGATCCTCCCGGTCATCCCGCCGGACCTGCGCCCGATGGTGCAGCTCGATGGTGGCCGGTTCGCGACGAGCGACCTGAACGACCTCTACCGCCGCGTGATCAACCGGAACAACCGGCTGAAGCGGCTCCTCGAGCTCGGCGCGCCCGAGATCATCATCCGCAACGAGAAGCGGATGCTCCAGGAGGCCGTCGACGCACTCATGGACAACGGCCGCCGTGGCCGCGCGATCTCCGGCACCGGGAACCACAAGCTGAAGAGCCTCTCGGACATGCTCCGCGGCAAGCAGGGCCGGTTTCGCCAGAACCTCCTCGGCAAGCGCGTGGACTACTCCGGTCGGTCGGTCATCGTCGTCGGCAACGACCTCAAGCTGAACGAGTGCGGCCTGCCCAAGAAGATGGCGCTCGAGCTGTTCAAGCCGTTCGTCATGCGGCAGCTCGTCGAGCGCGGTCTTGCCCATAACATCAAGAGCGCCAAGCGGTACGTGGAGCGCGTGTCGCCCGAGGTGTGGGACGTCCTGGAAGAGGTCATCAAGGACCACCCGGTCCTCCTCAACCGCGCGCCCACGCTCCACCGCCTGGGCATCCAGGCGTTCATGCCCAAGCTCATCGAGGGCAACGCCATCCAGATCCACCCGCTCGTCTGCGAGGCCTTCGGCGCCGACTTCGACGGCGACCAGATGGCCGTCCATGTCCCGCTCTCCGCGGCCGCGCAGGCCGAGGCGAAGCACCTCATGCTCTCGAGCCGCAACATCCTGAAGCCGGCCGACGGCCAGCCGGTCGTCACGCCGCGCCAGGATATGGTGCTCGGCTGCTACTACCTCACCCTGGATTCCAAGCACAAGGACCTGAAGCCGCGGTTGTTCGGCGACTACGGCGAGGTCCAGTCGGCGTTCGACCTGGGCGTTGTCGGCATGCACGACCCGGTGAAGTTCCCGCACGACGGAAAGATCATCGACACGACCGTCGGCCGGGTGATGTTCAACGCGGTCCTCCCCGAGGACCTGCGCTTCGTGAACAAGAACCTGCGCCGGGACATGATCCGCGACATCGTGATCGCGGTGTTCGAGAAGCACGGCAACGACGTCACCGCGGACGTCGTGGACAAGATCAAGCGGATCGGCTTCTCCGCCGCGACCCACGCCGGCGTGTCGATCTCGATCGACGACGTGACGGTCCCCGAGCTCAAGGCCCGGACGATCGCGGCGACCGAGAAGAAGGTCAGCGAGATCGACCGTCAGTTCTCGCGTGGCCTCATCACCGAGGAAGAGCGCTACGAGCAGACGGTGAAGCACTGGACCGAGACGACTGAGACGGTCGTGAGCGCCATGATGGACTCGCTCGACAAGCGCGGGTCCGTCTACATGATGGCCACGTCCGGCGCCCGTGGTAACCCGCGCCAGATGGGTCAGATCGGCGGCATGCGCGGTCTCATCGCGGACCCGCAGGGCCGGATCATCGACCTCCCGATCCGTTCGAACTTCCGCGAGGGCCTCACGGTCCTCGAGTACTTCATCTCCACGCACGGTGGCCGCAAGGGCCTCGCCGACACGGCCATCCGCACCGCCGACTCCGGCTACCTCACGCGGCGTCTCGTCGACGTCGCGCAGGACGTCATCGTCCGGATGGAGGATTGCGGCGACGAGGATGGCATCTTCGTGAACGCCGAGGAAGTCGGCATGATCGAGCCGTTCCCGGACCGGCTCTTCGGCCGCGTCGCCGCCATGGACGTCGACGACCCGACGACCAAGAAGCGCATCGTCACGACCGGCGGGGACATCGACCGCGACACCGCGAAGGCGATCGCCGCCGCTGGCGTGAAGCGGATGCGGATCCGCTCGCCCCTGTCGTGCCACGCGAAGCACGGCATCTGCCGCGCCTGCTACGGCCGCTCGATGGCGACCGGCAAGCTCGTCGAGGCAGGGGAGGCCGTCGGCATCATCGCCGCGCAGTCCATTGGCGAGCCCGGCACCCAGCTCACGATGCGTACGTTCCACACCGGTGGCGTCGCGGGTGAGGACATCACGATGGGTCTCCCGCGTGTCGAAGAGATCTTCGAGGCTCGCGTGCCCAAGGGGCTCGCGGTCGTCGCCGAGATCGACGGCATCGCCGAGGTCGTCCGCGACCCGGATGGCTCACGGAAGATCGTCGTCCGCAACATGCAGGAATACACGGTCCCCATCAGCATCCCGGGCGGCTACGTCCTCAACGTCGAGGACGGCGCGCACATCGCCGCCGGCGAGGCGCTCGCGAAGCCTGAGCGTCGCACGAAGGGCAAGATCGACATGCCGTCGCCCGTGTCCGGCACCGTCCGCGTTCAGGGCACCGGTCAGATCACGATCGCCATGCAGGAGGTCGAGGAGCGGATCTACGAGGTCGCCCACCAGGCGCGCCTCCGGATCGACAACGGCCAGCAGGTCTCGGCCGGCGACTTCCTCACCGAGGGCTCCGCGAACCCGCAGGACATCCTCCGCATCTCCGGCCGCGAGGCCGTGCACCGCTACATGGTCGCGGAGGTCCAGAAGGTCTACCGGAGCCAGGGTGTGACGATCAACGACAAGCACATCGAGATCATCGTTCGGCAGATGCTCCGCAAGGTCCGCATCGAAGAGCCGGGCGACACCGAGCTCCTGCCGATGGAGCTCTTCGACCGCTTCGAGTTCGAGGACATCAATGGCCGCACCATCGCGGCCGGCGGCGAGCCGGCGACGGCCCAGACCGTGCTCCTCGGCGTGACGAAGGCGTCGCTGTCGACATCCTCGTTCCTCGCGGCCGCGTCCTTCCAGGAGACCACGCGGGTCCTCACCGAGGCCGCGACGATGGGCCAGAAGGACCGCCTGCTCGGGCTCAAGGAGAACGTCATCATCGGCAAGCTCATCCCGGCCGGTACGGGTCTCCAGTCCCGCCGCGATCAGCTCGACTGGATGCCGAAGCCCAAGGCCCTCGCCGGCCTGTTCGGCACCGACGAGGAGGAGGAGCTCCCGACGCTTCCGCCGGACGAAGAGCTCAGCCTCGAGGATCTCGACGACGACGAAGAGGACGAGGGCGACACCGACATTCTCGACCTCGAAGGTCCCGAGGGCGAGATCAAGGAAGAGTCCGCGACCGAGTAGCGTTCGGTCAGCTCACGCAGGATCGAAGGAGGGCCGCCGAGGGGCGGTCCTTCTATTACCGGCTCCTCGAGCGAAGCACGCGCAGCCTCCACACGGGACGCGTTCTGTCCGCGCCCAGACGCTTCGCCCACCTGGAGTCCGATGCCGCGAGCTCTGCTGGCCTGGCCGGCCGCCATTCGACGACCGCCAGCCCCGTGGTGGCCGTAGGCCGCCCGGTCGATCGAGCTTGCGTCGAGGGGCTCGGCGCCCTCGCGTTCGGTGGTAGATAGGACAGCGTCCCGCCCGGGCGAAGGACTCGGCCGATGTTCTCCAGGACGGTCGGCGAGGGAACGACCAAGCCACGCAGCAGCGATCCCCGGGGAACGAGACCGACAGCTCCGAAACGGCGCCATCCAGCTCGGCCGGGAGCGATTCGGCGGCCGCGACCACGAAGATCGCGTTCGCGCACGCGTGCGTCGACGCCCCCGCATCCGGGTCGGATCGGCGTCGAGGCCGATACATAGGACATCCGGGCGCCCGCGGGCCGCGCGGACTACCGAGTGGCCATCACCCCTACCCAGGTCCAGGGCCACGGCAGCGTAGGCAGCCGCGAGGCGGTGGAACTAACCGCCATCCACCTCGGTGAGCTTGCGGCCGGACAGCACGCGCATGTTGCGCAGTTTACGGACGGCCCGCGAGCCCCGCGTTGACGGTTGCGCGGCGCACCCGTCATACTTTCAAGTCGGCTGTCTTTCGAGACGGTGACCGCCTTCCCGAGCGGGGTAGGGCGGTCATTTCGCGCATCGGCCAGTCGCTTTTTGTGACATCGGTCGCGCTGCGCCGGGGGCCTTCGCCGCAAGGCAGGCGCTCTCGTCGAGGGAGTTGTCAGAAAACGCGGACCGTGTACGGCGTGCGTTCGCGCGCGCCGCGCACCAGAAGGGGTAACGACGCATGCCGACGATCTCGCAGCTGGTCCGAAAGGGCCGGAAGAGCCAGAAGCCGAAGGTGGATACGCCTGCCCTGCGCACGACGTGGAATTCGCTGGACCGCCGCTTCGTGCAGCTTCGCAAGGGCGCGCCCCAGAAGCGTGGCGTCTGCACGATCGTCCGCACGATGACCCCAAAGAAGCCGAACTCGGCACTCCGGAAGATCGCCCGGGTCCGCCTCTCCAATCACATGGAGGTCACGGCCTATATCCCGGGGATCGGCCACAACCTCCAGGAGCACTCCGTGGTCCTCGTCCGAGGGGGCCGGGTGCCCGACCTACCGTCGGTGAAATACCACATCGTGCGCGGCACGCTCGACACGGCGGGGGTCAAGGACCGCATGCAGGGGCGCTCGCTCTACGGCGCGAAGAACCCGAAGGCGAAGAAGCGGACGCCGAAGTAGATGCCACGTCGAGCTCGTCCCACCGAACGGATCCAGGTCGGCGACCGCAAGTTCGCCAACATCACGGTGCAGCAGTTCATCAACAAGGTGATGCGCGACGGCAAGCGCGCGACCGCTGAGGGCATCGTCTACAACGCGGTCGAGCGCGCCGAGCAGGCGACGCGGAAGCCGGCGGTCGAGGTCTTCGAGACCGCGATGAAGAACGCGACCCCGCTCATCGAAGTCAAACCCCGCCGCGTCGGTGGCGCGACCTATCAGGTCCCGGTCGAGATCCGTGCGGACCGCCGCGGATCGCTCGCGATGCGCTGGATCATCCAGGCCGCGCGCAAGCGTCCGGGCAAATCGATGGGGGAGCGGCTCGCCGGTGAGCTGATGGACGCGATGAACAACACCGGAGCCGCGGTCCGCCGCAAGGAGGAGACGCACAAGATGGCCGAGGCCAACAAGGCGTTCTCCCACTACAAGTGGTAATGACGATCGAAACGAAGGCCGGGAAGGCCACGTCCACTCGCGAGTATCCCCTCGAGCGGGTCCGCAACATCGGGATCATCGCGCATATCGACGCGGGCAAAACGACCGTGACCGAGCGGATCCTCTTCTACACGAAGAAGATCTACAAGATCGGCGAGGTCCACGAGGGCGCCGCGACGATGGACTGGATGCCGCAGGAGCAGGAGCGCGGGATCACCATCACCGCGGCTGCGACCACATGCTTCTGGGCGGATCACCGCATCAACATCATTGACACGCCCGGACACGTGGACTTCACGGTCGAGGTGGAGCGCTCGCTCCGCGTCCTCGACGGCGCGGTCACCGTGTTCGACGGGGTCGCCGGCGTCGAGCCGCAGTCCGAAACGGTGTGGCGTCAGGCCGACAAGTACGCCGTCCCGCGCATCTGTTTCGTCAACAAGATGGATCGCATGGGCGCGAGCTTCGAGCGCTGCTTCGACATGATCATCGACCGGCT
The DNA here is from genome assembly GCA_030773995.1 of Chloroflexota bacterium. Taxonomy (GTDB): domain Bacteria; phylum Chloroflexota; class Limnocylindria; order P2-11E; family P2-11E; genus UBA4735. The sequence goes on along the minus strand of JALYLX010000167.1, from coordinate 3,908 downwards.
CGGCGCGAACCCGGTCGCGATCCAGCTGCCGATGGGCGCCGAGGCGAACTTCAAGGGGATCATCGACATCATCCACCAGAAGGCGCTCTTCTGGGAGCAGGACACGCCTGCCGACGCCGTCGTCAAGGACATCCCGGCGGAGTACGCCGAGGCCGCGAAGAAGGCGCACGAGCTCCTGGTCGAGAAGGTGTCGGAGACCGACGACCACCTCATGCACAAGTACCTCGAGGAGCACGACATCACCACCGACGAGCTCGTCCGCGGCCTCCGCGCCGCGACGATCGCCAACAAGATCGTGCCGGTTCTGTGCGGCGCGGCCCTCCGCAACAAGGCCGTCCAGCCGCTCCTCGATGCCGTCGTCGCGTACCTGCCCTCACCGCTCGACGTCCCGCCGGTCGTCGGCACCGACCCGAAGACGGGCGAGGAGCTCGTGCGCCGCCCGACGGACGAAGACCCGTTCGCCGCGCTTGCGTTCAAGATCGCGGCAGACCCGTTCAGCGGGCGGCTCGCGTTCTTCCGGGTGTACTCGGGCACGGTCCGGGCCGGGGATCAGGTCTACAACGCCACGAAGGACAAGAAGGAGCGGATCTCCCGGATCGTGATGCTCCACGCCGACAAGCGTGAGGACGTGACCGAGGTCGGCGCCGGCGAGATCGCCGCGGCCATCGGCCTGAAGCAGACGTTCACCGGGGACACGCTCTGCGATCCAGACAAGCCGATCATCCTCGAGGCGATCAAGTTCCCCGAGCCGGTCATCCAGATCGCCGTCGAGCCGAAGACGAAGGCCGACGAGGAGAAGATGTCACTGGCGCTGGCCAAGCTTGCCGAAGAGGACCCGACGTTCCAGGTGAAGACCGACCCCGACTCCGGCCAGACGCTCATCGCCGGCATGGGCGAGCTGCACCTCGAGGTCATCGTCGACCGCATGTTCCGCGAGTTCAAGGTCGCGGCGAATGTCGGCCGCCCGCAGGTCGCCTACCGCGAGGCGATCACCAAGCCCGCCGAGGGCGAGGGCAAATATGTGAAGCAGTCCGGCGGCAAGGGCCAATACGGCCACGTCATCGTCGACTTCGAGCCGCTCGACCGCGGCGCCGGCTTCGAATTCGACTGGAAGGTCAAGGGCGCCGGCCTCTCGAAGGACTGGGCGAAAGCGGTCGAGGCCGGGATCCGCGAGTCGCTCGCGAACGGCATCATCGCCGGCTACCCGATGGTCGACATCAAGGCCACCGTCACCGACGGCTCGCAACACGAGGTGGACTCCAACGAGATGGCGTTCAAGATCGCCGGCTCGATGGCCCTCAAGGCCGCCGTGCCGAAGGCCGGCCCGGTCCTCGTCGAGCCGGTCATGAAGGTCGAGGTCGTGGTGCCCGAAGAGTTCATGGGCAACATCATCGGCGACCTCAATTCGCGTCGCGGGGAGATCAGCGGGATGACCGAACGCGGCAACGCGCGGGTCATCAACGCGTTCGTCCCGCTCGCCACGATGTTCGGATACGCGACCGATCTCCGGTCAGCCACCGAGGGTCGCGGCGTGTACTCGATGGAATTCGATCACTACGCGATCCTGCCGCCGAGCATCGCGGCGGAAATCATGAAGGGCAAGTAGAGGGGGGCATAGGAAATGGCGAAGAAGAAGTTCGAGCGCACCAAGCCGCACGTGAACGTCGGCACGATCGGGCACATCGACCACGGCAAGACCACGCTCACCGCGGCGATCACCAAGACTCTCGCCCTCAAGGGCGGGGCCGAGTTCCGGGCCTTCGACACGATCGACAACGCCCCCGAAGAGAAGGAGCGCGGGATCACCATCTCGATCGCCCACGTCGAGTACGAGACCGCCAAGCGCCACTACGCCCACGTCGACTGCCCCGGCCACGCCGACTACATCAAGAACATGATCACCGGGGCGGCCCAGATGGACGGGGCAATCCTGGTCGTCTCGGCGGCCGACGGCCCGATGCCCCAGACGAGAGAGCACATCCTGCTGGCCAAGCAGGTCGAGGTCCCCTCGATCGTGGTGTTCCTCAACAAGGTCGACATGGTCGACGACGAGGAGCTCCTGGAGCTGGTCGAGCTGGAGGTGAGAGAGCTCCTCTCCAAGTACGGCTTCCCCGGCGATGAGGTCCCGATCATCCGCGGCTCGGCGCTCAAGGCCCTCGAAGGCCCGGCGAACGCCGAGGACCCGGCGTACAAGCCGATCTTCGAGCTGATGGATCAGGTCGATTCGTACATCCCGACCCCGGTCCGGCAGCGGGACAAGCCGTTCCTGATGCCGGTCGAGGACGTCTTTGGGATCAAGGGCCGTGGCACGGTGGCCACCGGTCGGGTCGAGCGGGGGATCGTCAAGGTCGGCGAGGAGGTCGAGATCCTCGGGATCCGCGATGCCCGCAAGGTCGTCGTCACCGGGGTCGAGATGTTCCGCAAGCTGCTGGACCAAGGCGAGGCCGGGGACAACATCGGGCTGCTCCTGCGGGGGATCGAGCGCGAGGACATCGAGCGCGGCCAGGTCATCGCCAAGCCCGGCTCGGTGAAGCCGCACACCAAGTTCCAGGCCGAGGTCTACGTCCTGACCAAGGAGGAAGGCGGCCGGCACACCCCGTTCTTCAACGGCTACCGGCCCCAGTTCTACATCCGGACCACCGACGTGACGGGGTCAGCCGAGCTCCAGCCGGGGGTCGAGATGGTCATGCCGGGGGACAACACCAACCTCACGGTGACCCTGATCACCCCGATCGCCCTCGAGGAGGGCCTCCGGTTCGCGATCCGCGAGGGCGGCAAGACCGTCGGCGCGGGTGTCTGCACGAAGGTCATCGAATAGATGGCTAAGCAGCGGATCCGGATCCGGCTCAAGGCGTACGACCACAAGCTGATCGACCAGTCCGCGGCGCAGATCGTCGAGACGGCGCAGCGGACGGGGTCGACGGTGACCGGGCCGGTCCCGCTGCCGACGCGCATCGAGAAGTTCACGGTCATCCGCAGCCCATTCATCTACAAGGACTCGCGCGACCAGTTCGAGATCCGGACGCACAAGCGGCTCATCGACATCAACGACCCATCGCAGAAGACCGTCGACGCGCTCATGAAGCTCAACCTTCCGGCGGGTGTCGACATCGAGATCAAGCTCTGAGCGCAGGTAGGACGAGGAAGTGACCGACGAGACGAACGTGGCAGAGACGACCGAGGCGGCGCGTGGCGATGAGACGCCCCGCGGTGAGCAGGCGCCCGACATCGGGAAGCCGCTCATGCTCGGCCGCAAGATCGGCATGCTCCAGCACTTCCGGCCCGATGGATCGGCCGTGGCCGCGACCGTCATCGCCGCGGAGCCGAACGTCGTGACCGCGGTCCGCACGAAGGAGCGCGACGGCTACACCGGGCTTCAGCTCGGCTACGGCACGGTCGACAAGAAGAAGCTCCAGAAGGCGCGACTCGGCCACCTGAAGGAGTCGGGTGCGGTGGTGCAGCACCTGCGTGAGGTCCGGCTCGATTCGGTCGACGGATTCAAAACGGGTCAGGCCATCGGTGTCGAGCGGTTCCAGCCCGGCGACAAGGTCGACGTGGTCGGCGTGTCGAAGGGCAAGGGCTTCCAGGGTCCGGTCCATCTGCATCACTTCTCACGGGGTCCGAAGTCGCACGGCTCCGACCATCTGCGCCGCCAGGGCTCGGTCGGCTCCGGCACGACGCCCGGCCGCGTGTGGAAGGGCCTCCGCATGGCTGGGCATCAGGGCGCGAACAAGGTCACCGTGAAGAACCTGGAGATCCTCCGCGCCGACGTCGACCGCTCGCTCCTCGTGATCGCCGGCGCGGTGCCCGGCGCACGCAACGGCATCGTCGTGGTGAGGAAGGCCTGATGGCCGGGAAGAAAACGGCGGCGAAAAAGACAACGGCCGGAAAGGGTGAGCGAGCGGCGG
>JALYLX010000166.1 GCA_030773995.1 Chloroflexota bacterium | reverse complement strand
GCCCGGAAGCGTCGTGCTCGCGGCCGCCGAGACCCTCGTCGCGACCTATTACCTGCCGGACCGCGTGGTGCGGTACAGCAACGCCGCCGCGACGGCGACGTACGACCTGACGATCGACGGTCCGACGACGCTCATCATTTACGAGCCGGCGGCCCGGCCGGCGAGCGTGCCGATCAGCCAGGTCGTCGATCTCGGGGCCGGCGGTGCGCTCGATCTCGCGACCGTGTCCTCCGGCACACTGCGTCTCCGCGGCGCCGACATCGCGGATACGCCTCGGTAGCATCTCGCCGTGAGCCGCGACTTCTGGCGCTTCTGGGTGGGCGAGACGGTCTCGGCATTCGGGTCCTCGTTCACCCAGTTCGCGATCCCACTCCTCGTCTTCAAGCTCACCGACTCGCCCATCTACCTCGCCGCGAGCACCGCGCTGTTCACCGTCCCGCATCTGCTGTTCGGCCTGCTCATCGGCGCGTGGACCGACCGGACCGATCGCCGGCGGCTGATGATCGCGACCGACGTCCTCGCCGCCGCCGCGGTCGTGTCGGTGCCGCTCGCGGCCGGCGCCGGGACGCTCAGCGTGTGGTGGGTCCTCGCCGTCGTGTTCGCGTCCTCGACGCTCTCGATCTTCTTCGAGGCCGCGCAGTTCGGCGCGATCCCCAGCCTGGTCCAGCAGGACGACCTCGTGACCGCGAACGGGCGGATCCAGGCGAGCTTCGCCGCGGCGACCGTCGCCGGACCGCTCGTCGCGGGTGTGCTGCTCGTCGTCATTCCGGTCGAGCAGCTCCTGTACGTCGACGCCGCGACCTTCCTCGTGTCCGCCCTGGCCCTCGCCCTCATCCGCCGCCCGTTCAACCCGCCACTCGAGCGGCCGCGGACGAGCATCCGCCAGGACATCGTCGAGGGACTGCGCTACGTCCTCCGCCACCCGGTGCTGCGGAACATCTCGGCGATGATGGCGCTCGTCAACTTCGTGTCCGTCACCGCGTTCGCGCAGCTCGTGCTGCTCGCGAAGGAGCGCTACGCCGCGAGCGACTCGCAGATCGGCATCCTCTTCGCCGCGGGTGGGGTGGGCGTCTTCGTGTGCTCGCTCGCGGCAGGGCCGCTGCGAAGGCGCTGGACGTTCGGCAACGTGGCGCTCGGCTCGCTGATGCTCTCCGGCGTCCTGCTCGTCGCGCTCGCGTTCGCCCCGTCCTACTGGATCGCGGTGCCGTGCTGGGGCCTGTCGTCGGGCCTCGGGGTCCTGTTCAACATCAACACCGGCAGCCTCCGCCAGGCGATCGTGCCGAGCCAGATGCTCGGCCGGATCATCACGATCGCGATGGTCCTCGCCTGGTCGGCGAACCCGCTCGGCGCGATGGCCGGCGGCGTCGCGATCGATCGCACGCATGACGTGCAGCTCGTCTACGCGATCGTCGGCGTCCTCACGTTCCTCATCCCGCTCTACTTCCGCCTATTCAGCCCGCTTGGCCACGCCGAGCGCTTCCTTAAGGACGCCCATACCGTCAGTCAAGCCCTTGGCCGCCGACCGGCCGTAGCTCGACCGGCTCGCCCATCCCGGCGATGAGCGGACGGGCCTTCACGATCACCGCGCGCACGGTGTCCAGCTGCAGCGAGGCATCATGGGCGGCCTTGTCGTCCCAGGCCTCGATGATCGAGATCGCGTCCGGCTCCGCCGGCACCTCGCTCACGACGTAGAGCCGGCAGCCCGGCATCGTGCCGGAGCGCGCGGCCTCGAGCAGGAGCTCGATCAGCAGATCACGCTGGCCAGGCCTCGCCAGCATCTTGCCCTGGAGCCCGTACACGCGCGACCTAGCGCAGCGCCAAACGGGTCTGCTCGACGTCCTTCGCGATCTGCTTCGCGAGGTCCTCCGCGCTGTCGAACCGGATCTCGTCACGCAGCCGCTCCACGAACGCGATCGTCGCATCCTGGCCGTAGACCTCCTCGTTGAAGTCGAGGATGAAGGCCTCGAGCTTCCGAGGACCCCCGCCGAACGTGGGTCGTACGCCGAGGCTCGATGCGGCGCGATAGCGCTGCTCGCCGAGGATGACCCACGTCGCGTAGATCCCGTCGTGCGGGAGGAGCTTGTCGGGTGGTGGCGCGACGTTGATGGTCGGGAAGCCGAGCGCGCGGCCGCGCTGCTCCCCTTTCACGATCGTCCCGGTCACCGAATAGGGCCGACCGAGCAGTGCCTGCGCCGTGATGAGGTCACCCTCCCGGAGGGCCTGCCGGATGCGCGTCGAGCTGATGACCGCGCCGCCGAGCGAGATCGGCTCGACGACGGTGACGGCGAAGTGGTACCGCTCGCCGAGCGCCCGGAGGGCGGGCACCGCACCCTCACGGCCATGTCCGAATTGGAAGTCGGGCCCGACGACGATCCGCTGCACGTCGCCGGCGCTCGTCACGCGCTTGATGAACGCCTCGGCCGATTGCTGTGAGAAGGCCCTGTCGAACCTGAAGATGATCACGTCCTGAGCCCCGGCGTGCTGGAGGAGCGCGGCCCGCTCGGGCGCGTCGGCGAGCGTGGACTGCGGCGGATCCTGCGCCAGGACCTGCGCCGGGAGCGGATCGAACGTCGCCGCGACGGCCGTGGCGCCGGCCGCCCGCGCGCCGCCGACCAGCCCGCGGATGAGGGCCTGGTGACCGAGGTGCACACCGTCGAACACGCCGACCGCGAGGTGCAACGGCCCCCGCGGCCAGCCGGTGAGGTCGTGGAGGACTATTCGATGCTCCGGGCGGCCTCGATGGCCACCGGTGCCCCGAGCGGTGAGGACGGTTGCGTCGCGCGATCGGTCGCGGTCGCGCGGCGGCGCCGGCGCGCGCGAGCCGGTCGGGCTTCTCTGATAAGGAACGGCACGGGCGCCGCGACTGCGAGGATGTACCCGAGGTAATTCCCCTGGAAGTAGCGGCCGAAGAACAGGAACGCGAGCAGCGTGAGCGCGTAGCCCGCCAGCATTCGAGCGATCGTCGGCGTCCGCCACAGCTGGTACAGCGTGTAGAGCGCGATGGGCGTCGCGACGGCGATCTCGATCGCCGCGAACGGGAAGTCGGCCTGCCGGTACTGGATGACCCCGAGCGCGAGGAGCAGCGCCGAGAAGCCCATCCCGGAGATCGGATAGGTCCACGCGGCGCCGCCGGCGTTGTACCGGACCACGTCGTCATAGAACGCGTTCCAGTCGTTCGCCAGGAACGGCGCGAACGTGATGGCGAGGAAGACCACCGCCGGGACGGTCGGGGCCAGCGCGCGCAGGGCCGCCCCCACCGTCTTCGGCTTGCGCGTGGCGACGAGGTACACCGCGAGGAACGGGAGGAGGAACAGGGCGTGCAGCTTCGCCGCGGCCGCTGCCGCGATGGCGAGGGATCCCCAGGCTCGGCGGTCTCGTTGGAGGAGCGCGACGCCGGCGAAGAGGAAGACCAGCACGAAGAAATCGTTGCGTCCTTCGATGACGAACGGGAACAGCTGCGGATTGAGGCCGACGAGCGCGACGAGCGCGAGCCGGTGGTCCGTGCGCTTGACGAGCGACGGCAGGATCGCGAGCGTCGCGACGAAGGCCGGCAGATACACGTACCGCTGGTCCCAGAACACACCGAGGTGGTCGAACGCCCAGACGAACGGCACCGTGATGAGGAACAGGAACGGGAAGTACGTGAGGTGGTACAGCGCAGGGTTGTTCACCATCGGCCAGTAGTAGAGCGGGGTGTCGACGTAGTCGGTCGCGTACGGGTTGTGGCCCGCGAGCAGCTTCCGCGCCGCCTCTTCGATCATGAGCGCGCCGTCGTGGATGTACGTGTACGGCTTCCCCGTCTCGCGGAGCACGATCGAGGCGATCGTCGGCAGGATGACGAAGACCGCGAGGATGAGCCCGAGGTGCAGCCACCGGCCGCGCGGAGTGAATGACGCGCCCTGCCGACGATCGCGGAACGGATAGCTGAATGCGACGATGCCCGCGATCGCGAGGAACGCCGGTCCGGCGACCCCTGGGAAGAGGCGCCAGATCGTCTCATCGCTCGTTGCGGCGACGGTCGTGTGGTTCGCGAAGAGCAGGAGCCAGTTCGCGACGGCGATCGCCCCGACGACCTTCGCGTCGAGCGACAGCGCGCGCCACGCCTCGAGCAGCCATCGGGCCGCCCACTCCGCCGCACGGATGATCATGAAGACCGCCCCCAACTCGCGAGCAGCGCCGCGGCCGGCTCTTCGCGGAACCGGTCCGCCAACGGGAGGATACGGTCGTCCGCCTCACGGAGCCGCGCCGCATGCGGCGTGCCGCGGAGCGCCTCGACGGTGAGCGCGTCATCCACGGTGAGCGCCCCTACCGCGAGCCTCCGGAGGCCGCCGAGGTGGGCGGCGGAGCCGAACGCCCGGCCAAGGTCGCGAGCGAGCGAGCGGATGTACGTCCCGGTGGAGCAGACCACCAACAGCCGGAGCGCGGGCGGCTCCCAGCCCGCGATGGCCAGGCGCTCGATCGTGACGGTCCGCGCCACCAGCTCCATCGTTTCGCCGCTTCGCGCCCGCGCGTACGCTCGCCGCCCGTCGACCTTCACCGCGGCGAACGCCGGCGGGACCTGCGCGATCGGCCCTCGGAACGGCGCGAGCGCCGCGTCCAACGCGGCCGCGGACAGGGCGGGGATGGGGGCCTCCCGGGTCGTCGAGCCCTCCCGATCGTCGGTCGCCGTCTCGCTCCCGAACGTCACCAGCGCCGCGTACACCTTCGGTGCCGTATGGAGGCGGTCGGCGAACTTCGTCGCCGTGCCGACCAGGAGCGGGAGGACGCCGGTCGCGAGCGGATCGAGGGTGCCGCCATGGCCGACCCGCTTGGCGCCGAGGGCGCCGCGCGCGACCGCTACGACGTCGAACGAGGTCCAGCCCAGCGGTTTGTCGATCGGCAGGACCCCGTTCGGGGTCTCGGTCATGCGGGCTGTCGGGCCCGGTCGAGCGCCTCGCGGGCCGCCGCGAGCACGCGCTCGCGGATCGCGGCGTGGTCGTCACCCGGAATGAGCGCCCCGGCGGCGCGCACGTGGCCGCCCCCGCCGAAAGCCGCCATGAGCGCGGCAGCGTCGACGGATGGAGCCGAGGCTGAGGTCCGGGACGAGACCTTCACCTCTCCGGTCACGCCGCTGAACAGGAGCGCGACGCGCATCCCCTTGCTCCTGGCGATCTGCTCGACCAGACCGGAGAGATCCTCCTCCGCCGCCTCCGCGTGAGCCAGATCGTCGTTCTCGATCCACGTCCACACGAGGAGGCCGTCGAATTCACGGACCAGGCGGGAGAACGCGAAGCCCCAGAGCTTCAGCGCCTCGAAGCGCTTGTTGCGGAAGACGTTGTACGTGATCGACTGGAGGTCGGCGCCTGCCTCCCGCAGCATCGCGGCGCGCTCGAGGGCCCGCGGGTCGGTGTTCGGGAACTGGAACGACCCGGTGTCGGTCATGATCGCGACGAGTGCGGCCGTCGCCATGTCGCCCGTCCAGCCGATGCCGAGCGCGTCGACGAGCCGGCCGACCATCTCGCCGGTGGCCGCGCTCGTCGCGTCCACGAAGTTCGCGTCGCCGAACGCGGTGTTGGTCGCGTGGTGATCGATGTCCGCGATCTTCGGGCCGGACGGGAGCGCGAACTTCGCGCGCGCCGCCTCGCCGAAGTCGAGGCACACGATGAGGTCGACGTCCGCGGGCGGTGGCACTTGGCTGTAGCGGTCGGCCGAAGCGAGGAACCGGATCGCGTCCGGCACCGGGTCCGCGCAGTGCCACGACACCCGCTTCCCCATCCGCTCGAGCCCGAGCCCAAGGGCGAGGGCCGATCCGATCGTGTCCGGATCCGGGTCGCGGTGGGAAACGAGCGCGATGCGATCGGCCGCGCGGATCGCGTCGATGACGGCTCTCATCGGTCTCCGGACGCTTCGCGAAGCAGCCTCGAGATCCGCGCCGCGCGGGCGGCCGAGGTGTCGGAGACGAACTCGATCTCCGGCACGAACCGCAGGTCGGTGCGCTCGCCGACCTCGTGCCGGATGTACGGCCGCGCCTCGTTCAGCGCCCGCATCGTGCTCGTCACGGCGTCGTCGTCACCCAGCACGCTGACGAACACCTTCGCGGTCTTGAGGTCGGACGTCGTCTCGACGCTGGTCACCGTCGGGAACGCGATGCGCGGGTCGCGAAGCTCCTCGCTGATCAGCGTCGCGAGCTCGCGCTGCAGCAGGGCATTGACGCGGTCGGCCCGCCGGTACGCCACCTCAGCGTGGCTTCGCTTGGACGACGAACGCTTCGATGACATCACCGACAAGAACGTCGTTGTGCCCCTCGAGCACGATGCCGCACTCGAGGCCTGCCGCGACCTCACGGACATCGTCCTTGACGCGCCGCAACGTGGCGATCGTGCCTTCCCACGCCGGCTCCTGGCCCCGGAGCAGCCGGGCCTGGGCCCCGCGGCGCACGAGGCCGTCGGACACCATGCATCCGGCGATCGTCGTCTTGTTCGCCGTGAAGATCTGGCGCACCTCGGCGTGCCCGAGGACGCTCTCCACCATCTCAGGTTCGAGCATGCCGGTGAGGGCCTTCTGGATGTCGTCGAGAAGCTCGTAGATGACCTTGTACTGGCGGACGTCGACCTTGGTCTGGTCGGCCGCGCGCTTCGCCGGCACATCGATCTTGTTGTTGAACCCGATGACCACCGCTCCGGACGCGGCCGCGAGCGTCACATCGGACTCACTGATGTCGCCCACGGCGTCGTGGATGACCACGAGCGCGACCTCGTCCTGCGGCACTTTCGCGAGCGCGCCCTTGATCGCCTCGAGCGAGCCCTGCACGTCCGCCTTGAGCACGAGCTTCAGCTCCTTGGTCTTGCCCTCCTTGACCTGCGCGAACATCTCGTCGAGGGTCGCGGGACGTTCGCCGCCGGCCGCGGCGGCGCGGTCGCGGGCGTTCCGCTCCGCGAGCGCCTTGCCGGTCTTCTCATCGGCGACGACGCGC
>JALYLX010000165.1 GCA_030773995.1 Chloroflexota bacterium | reverse complement strand
ATCGTGTCGCGCGGCGGCCGGCCCGACCTCGCGGGCGACGCGCTGCCTCGGGTGACCGCGCCAACCCTGCTGATCGTCGGCGAGCTCGACCGCGACGTGCTCGCGCTCAATCGCGACGCGCAGTCGCGGCTCGGAGGCCCGACGGAGCTCGTGATCGTGCCGGCAGCGACGCACCTGTTCGAGGAGCCCGGCGCCCTCGACGAGGTGGCCAGACTCGCGACGCATCACTTCACGCGTTACCTCTAGCGTTCAGCGATCGACGCCATCCGCTCGCGCCGGCTCGACCTCGTCTCGCTTTCGCCGGCGCTCCTCGACGCGTTCCTCGCCGGTGAGCGCGCGGCGGCACGCGGCCTCGCGGACTTCTCGATCCCCGACACGTTTCCGGGGGACTCCCTCGGCCTTGTCCGCTTGCGCCGCGCGCAGATCGCCGAGCATCCCGACTGGCTGCAATGGTCGCTGCGTGCGATCGTGCTGCGCGAACCGCAGCGTGCCATGGTGGGTTACGCGAACTTCCACGGGCCGCCGGGCGTGAACGACCTCGGCACTCCCGGCGCGGCCGAGACCGGCTACACGGTCTTCCCGACGTACCGCGGCCGGGGCTTCGCGACCGAGGTGGCCCAGGCGATGATGGACTGGGCCGCGCGCGAGCACGGCGTGCATACCTTCATCTCAGGCGTCGCTCCGGATAACGCACCGTCGCTGCGGGTGAACGACAAGCTCGGATTCGTGCGTACGGGTGACGTCGTGGACGGCGAGATCATCTTCGAGCTGCGTCGCCCGTGACGGGCTGGCGCCAATTCCTGCTGCCCGACACCGCGCCGCTCCGCGAGTCGCGCTCGTTCCGGCTGCTCTGGATCGGCCAGCTCATCTCTCTGAGCGGCAGCCAGCTGCGCCTCGTCGCACTCCCGTACCAGATCTTCCTGCTCACGGGCTCGTCGTTCGCGGTCGGGCTCATCGGCGTCTTCCAGGCTGTGCCGCTCCTCCTGCTGTCCCTGTTCGGCGGCGTGATCGCCGACGCGGTGGACCGCCGCCGGCTCCTGCTCATCACGCAGATCGGGCTGGCCGCGGTCTCGCTCGCGCTCGCGCTCGCGACGCAGTCGGGCTTCGCCTCGGTGCCGCTCCTCTACGTCCTCACTGCGGTCGGCGCGTGCTTCTCCGCGCTCGACAACCCGACGCGTGCATCGCTCGCGCCGACGCTCGTCGAGCGACGGCTCATCCGCGCCGCGATGGCCCTCAACCAGACGATCTTTCAGTTCGCGCTCGTCTTCGGCTCTGTGCTCGCCGGGATCGTCATCGCGCATTTCGGGCTCGCAGGCGCGTACTGGCTCGACGTCGTGTCCTTCGCCGCCTCGTTCGTCGCCGTGTGGATGATGCGGACGCCGCCGCGCGCGCCGGTCGAGCGGCAGCCGGTGCTCGGTGCCCTTGTCGAAGGTCTGCGCTACCTCGGCGCGACACGGATCCTGCTGGCCACGATGTCGCTCGACTTCCTCGCGACGTTCTTCGGCTCGCCACGGGCACTGTTCCCGTACTACGCGGACCGCGTGTTCCACGTCGGCCCGGAGGGACTGGGGCTGCTCTATGCGTCGATGGGTGCCGGCGCGCTCGTCGCGGCGGTCGCTTCAGGCTGGACCGCGCGCGTAAGACGACAAGGGCTGGCCGTGCTCGTCGCCGTCGCGGTGTGGGGCATCGCCATCACCCTGTTCGGCGTCCTCGACGAGCGCGCGTTCGCGCTCGCGCTCGTGCTCCTGGCGGTCGCGAACGGTGCGGACGCCGTGAGCTCCATCTTCCGCGGCACGATCCTGCAGCTGGTCGTCCCCGACGCGCTGCGCGGCCGGCTGAACGCGATCAACATCATGTTCGTCCTCGGGGGGCCGCAGCTCGGGCAGTTCGAGTCCGGCACCGTCGCCGCCCTCTGGTCGCCGGTGGCATCCGTCGTGTCCGGCGGCATTGCCTGCGTCGCCTCCGTCGTCGCGATCGCAGCGTGGATCCCGGAGATCGTGCGGTACCGCGCGCACCACGACGAGGTCGCTGCCGTCGACTAGCTGTTGTTGATGATCGCGCGCGCCGTCCCGCTGAAGATCTGCTCCCGCTCGAGGCCGCTGACATCGAGCTCGTCGATCGTCGTCACCGCCCGATCGATGTCACCGAGCTTGTGGGGATAATCGCTCCCCATCGCCATGTGATCGGCGCCGACCCAGTCCCGGAGCAGCCGCAGCACGTGCGGGCTGAACGTCACCGTGTCGTAATAGAGGCGCTTCAGGTACGTGCTCGGCGGATGGTCGATGTGCGCGCGATCCTCCGCGAAGTCGCGATAGCCGTTATCCAAGCGTTCGGTGAGGTACGGGATCGCCCCGCCGGCGTGCGCGACGATCCAGCGGATGTTCGGGAGCTCGCGGAGCATTCCGGCGAAGCACATCCGGGCGACCGCCAGCGTCGTGTCGAACGGGAAGCCGACGAGCGGACCGAGCACGAAGTCGCGGAACGCATCGGCGCTCGCGGGCAGCATCGGGTGCAGCAGGATGCACAGCCTCATCCGGTCCGCCTCTTCGAAGAAGGGGCGATACGCCGGATCGGTGAGCTCGCGACCGCGAATGTTGCTGAGCAGGATCACCCCCTGGAGCTTCAACACCTCGAGCGCGCGATGCAGCTCGCGCAGTGCGGCGTCCGGATCGTCCATCGGGATCGACGCGAAGCCCTTGAAACGCTCCGGATGCGCAGCGATGAGCTCGGCGTACGTGTCATTCACCATCCGCGCGACCGGGGACTGGGCGGCGCCCTCCGCGAAGAAGACGTTGGGCGTGGAGAGCGAGAGGATCGCGACATCGATGCCGGCGCGGTCCATGTCCGTCAGCCGCAGGCCGGCGTCGGTCATCGGCGCCGTGACGCCGAAGAACCGCGAGCCCCGATACCGGATGATGGTCTGCCCCGACGGGTCCGTCCCGAACGAGAAGTCCCCGCCGCTCCGTTCGATCAGCTCGAAGTAGGCGGTCGGGTAGTGGTGCGTGTGGACGTCGTAGCGCACGGCGAGCAGGGTATCGCCGGCGCCGGCGTACCGTAGGCGCCGATGAAGCTCGGCGAAGAGGTCCGGGCATTCCTGGACGTTCCGCGGTTCGCCGTGGTGGGAACGGTGAACCCGGATCGTTCACCGCACCTCTCGGCCATCTGGTACGACCGTCGCGGAGACGAGGTGATCGTCAATACGACGCAGCAGCGGATCAAGGCGCGGAACCTCGCGGAGGATCCGCGAGTGTCGCTGCTCGTCGGCGGGTCCGAGCGCTACGTACGGCTTGACGGCGTTGCCCGCGCTGTCGCATTCGGTGACGAGGCCCTGAAGGACATCCGCGCGCTTGGGGTCCGCTACGACGGCGAGGCGGCCGCCGACCGCCAGGTCCGCGCCGTATGGGGGAAGCAGGACCGCGTCACCTACGCGGTCCAGATCCACCACGTCTACAAGTACGGTTTCGGCTAGGCCGCTCCCGGACGCGCGTTCCGCGTCATCCTGCGCGGGAGAGGCAGGCCGGACGCGATCACCACGCCGGCGGCCACGATCACCCCGCCCCCGACGAACGCGAGCGTGATGCCTTCGCCGGCGAGGATGCTCGCCGCGACCACGGTCACAAGCGGCTGAATGGGGAACTGGAGCGATGCGGCCGACGCTGACCACCTACCGAGGATGTAGAGGATCAGCGCGAACAGCACGATCGTGCTCGCGACGATGTACCCGTAGGCGATGAGGGTCGCCGGCTGCGCGGGCACGACCCAGGCCTCGCCTGCGATCCGCGAGATGAGGACGAGCGCAGCCGCGCCGATGCCCATCGCGACCCCATTCGTCGCCGCGGGATGGCTGCGCGGGAAGTACTTGATCACGACGCCCGACTCCGCCGCGGCCACCGCGGCGAGCAACAGCGCCGCCACCGAGGCGAGCGGGAGCGTGGCCGCAAGCTGGTCGCTCAGCACGACGGCGATCCCGACGGCCGCGAGCGCTCCGCCGATCAGGCTGCGCGCCCGGAGGCGCTCCAGGCCGTGCGCGGCCGCGAGGAGGGGCGTCGCAACGGGGACGAGTGCGAGCGCGACCGAGCCCATGCCCGCGGGGGCGCTCACGAGGCCCCAATACAGGAACGCATATGCACCCGAAAAGCCAAGGAGCCCGAACAGGACCGCGCCGGTCAGGCTGCGGCCACGTGGTAGCGCGATGCCTCGCGCGCGTGCATACGCGAGGAAGAGGAGCGAGGCGGCGGCGAACCGCAGCGCCGCCCCTTCGAACGGCGGCAGCTCTCGGTTACTGAAGCGCACGGCGACGAAGTTAAGGCCACCGACGAGTACGGCCACCGCGAACGCGACGAGCGTCGTGCGGTCGCGCGGCGCGAGCATCACGGCGCCGATTCTCCGCCGTGGCGCGGTCACTCGAGGATCAACCCGAATCGCTCGTTCTTCGCGCTCTTCCGCACGAGGTTGCGGAGCCGGCGCCGGAACTCATCCGGTCGGCGCCGCGCGCCCTCGACGAACGCGAGGCGTATCCGCCGGTACGCGACCGGAAACCGGTGGAAGTGCTTCCAGGCGACCGGATCGCGCTGCAGGGCGGCTTTGACGTCCGGTGGGATCACGAGCCGGCTCGCGCGGAGGCTCCCGATCGCGTCGAGCCCGGCCTTCGTCATTCGCTTCTCGCGGACGAGGCGTCGAGCGCGCGCCCGATTCATCTCCGACACCGGTGAGCCCGGACGGCGCGGGGTGAAGCGTTGGGCGAACCGGTCCGCATCGAGCTTCGCCATCTGGCTGTCGATCCAGCCGAAGCAGAGCGCCTCGTCGACCGAGTCGTTGTACGAGATCCGGGGCTTGCCCGATGCCTTGCGGTAGTAGACGAGCCAGATCTCGCGACGCGTCCGGTGATGCTTCCGCAGCCAGGCACGCCAGTCCGCGATGCGATGGACGTACAGCGTGCGGCCGACGTTCACGCCACGTTCCGTCGCGCGGCGTACGCCAGGAGGATCACGCCGGCAAGCTCGAACGCCGTCGCGGCCGGGAAGATCCCGAAGACGTCACGGCTCACGATGAGTGCGCCGAGTCCGGGGCCGACGATGAAGCCGAGGTTCAAAGGCAGATAGGCGAACGTCATGACGCGCGCGCGTGCCGCGTCCGTCGCCGACGACGAGAGGACATTGAAGCTGAGGCTGAAGACGCCGCTCCCGATCCCGCTCACGAGCGCGAACGCGATGACGAACGGCCAGTAGTCGCGCGTGAGCCAGGGGACGAGCCACAAGATGCCGTCGACGATGGCCGCGATGTACAGGACGCGCCAGTGGCCCACGCGATCGGCGACGGCGCCGATGGCCGGCGACGCCACGAGAGTGACCAGACCGCTCGCCCCGAGCGCGATGCCGACCGCCGTGCCGAGCCCCTCGTCACCGTGGATCCGCTGCACGACGAGCGGCAGGTAGATGAACGTCAGCATCCAGCCCGAGAACACCACGAGCAGGGCCGGGAACAGCGCGCGCAGGCGTGGCGAGCTCCAGATGATCCGCAGGCCCTCGAACGCGGCGCGCATGATCGGCGGCCGCTCGCGTGAGGGCACGAACGCATCGCGGTATCCGAACGTCAGTCCGAGGACAACGCCGGCGAGGAGCACGGTGTCGACCGCGAGGACGATGTTGAAGCCGTAACGGTCGACGAGCGGCCCGCCGATCAGCGGCCCGATGAACGCGCCGAGCGGACCCGCTCCGTTGACGACACCGAACGCGAACCCGAGCCGCGCCGCCGGCGCGGACTCGTGCAGCGTCGTCATCATGAGCCCGCTGTTGCCGAGGTTGAGCGAGTTCAGGCCGCGGCCAAGGGTGAAGAGCCAGACATTGCGAGCGACCGCGGCGACCGCGAGCCCGGCCCCGGTCGCCGCGAACGACCTGATGATCAGCGGCTTCCGGCCGAATCGATCCGCGAGCACGCCCCAGAACGGGAGGAAGAGGAGTCCGATCACGTTGACGCCGGCGGAGATGAGGCCGACGGCGGCGGGCACGTCCTCCGGCGCGACGCCGATCTTCGGCAGGTGAAGCGGAGTGAATGCGGCCAGCTGTCCGTACGCGACCACCTCGATGAAGGACGCGAGCGTGAAGAGGGTGAGCACGCGGCGCCAGCCGGAGGGCTTGGCCATCGGGCTAGAGACTAGTCAGGGATCTGTTGTGCTGACGACCTCAGTCGTGTTCGTAGGGCACGGCCGGATGCGCCGCGAGCCAGATCGGCACGTCCGCGGCGCTCATCGGCCGCGCGATGAGGTGGCCCTGGGCGTGGTCGCAGCCGAGCGCGCGGAGCGCCAGCAGCTGCCGCTCCTCCTCGACTCCTTCCGCCACGACGACGAGGCTGAGCGCATGCCCGAGCTCGATCGTCGCCTTGACGATCGATCCGCTCGCGGCGTCCTTTGCCAGACCAGCGATGAACGTCCGGTCGATCTTCAGCGTCTGGACTGGCAGGCGCCGTAGATACGCCAGCGACGAGTGACCGGTGCCGAAGTCGTCGATCGCGATGCGCACGCCGATGTCGTGCAGCTGCATGAGCACGCCCAACGTCCGCTCCGGGTTGGCCATCGCGACGGACTCGGTGATCTCGAGGCAGAGCCGCGATGGGTCGATGGCGTGATCGGCGATGTGTTTGGCGACACTGTCCGGCAGCGTGGGATCGAGCAGGTTACGCATCGAGATGTTCACCGCGATCTGGAGCTCGTCTTGGCCGATGCACCAGTCGCGCCCTTGCGAGATCGCCTGACCCACGACCCACTCGGTGAGCGGCTTGATCAGCCCACTGCGCTCGGCGGCCGGAATGAAATCCGCGGGCGGGATGAGCCCGCGATCCGGATGTCGCCACCGCACGAGCGCCTCGACGCCGGTGTAGCCACCCGCGCGCAGCGCGACGACGGGTTGGTAGTGGAGCAGGAGCTCGTTCGTCGCGATCGCGCGTTGCAGCTCGGCGGTCAGCGCCAGACGCGCCGGACTATGGGCGTCGAGGGCGGCCGCGTAGACCATCGTGCCGCCGCCCGTTTCCTTCGCGGCGTACAGGGCGATGTCGGCACGCTGCAGGAGCGCGCTCTCGGTGTCGCCATGCTCCGGGAAAAAGCTGACGCCGATGCTCGCGGAGACACCGATGGCATGACCGTCGAGGTCGACCGGCGCGACGAGCGCGCGGCGGATGCTATCGGCGACTCGAAGCGCATCCGGCGCGCCTGCGTCCAGCATGATCGCGAACTCGTCGCCGCCCAAGCGCGCCGCAGTCTCGTTGACCGGCAGTGCCGCACCGATCCGGGCTGCGACAGCGCACAGCAGGAGATCGCCGAACCGGTGGCCGAACGTGTCGTTCACATCCTTGAAGTGGTCGAGATCGATGAGCAGCACGGCAATGGGGCGGCCCGTGTGGGCCGCCGCGTCCAGTGCGTCTTCGACGCGCCGCGCGAAGAGGTTGCGGTTCGGCAGGCCGGTGAGTACGTCGTACAGGGCGAGCCGCTCGTTGTCGAGCGCCGCCTGCCTCGCGTCGGTGACGTCGGTCGCCGAGGTGACGACGTGCGGCGCGCCCCCGATGTCAACGATCTCGGCAGAGACGAGGAAGTGCTTCGTGGAATCACCGAGCCGGTCGGTCTTGACGGTGATGCCGCCGAGGCGTCCGTCCAGGGCAAAGCGTTCCGCTATCAGCGCCGAGCGCTCCGCGTCGAGGAGCCCGAGCTCGGTGGTGGTCTGGCCGATGACTTCGGCCCGGATCCGGCCAGCGATCGCGAGGAACGCGTCGTTCGCGTCGACGATCTTGCCGTCGGGAAGCGTGCTGATGATCAGGCTGGAGGGCGCGGCGCTGAACGCGGCGGCGAAGCGGTCGGTCGCCACCCCGAGCGCGTGCCGACGCTCTTCGCTCCGCAGGGCGATCCAGGCGTGGCCGGCCAGCGCGCGCAGGATGCGGACATCGCGCGGCGTGTACGGCTCCTGCATATCGCGCTCGAAGTAGAGGACGCCGCGCGTCCGACCGTCGCGGATGACCGGGACGGCCAGGGCGCAGAGGTGCGAGTGGCGCCTGCCGATGTAGTCGGCGTCGCGCATGACGTCGTCGATCCGCTGGATCTCCCCGGTGCGCCACGCACGGCCGGTGACCCCGGTCGTCGATGGATACGGGCGGCCGAGATACTCGAGAGGCCCGCCGAGGGTCGCCGCCACGTGCAGCTGCTCACCACTTGCATCGGAGACGATGAAGGCGGCGACGATCGACGGCACGACGCCGACCGCCGCGCTCAGGATGCCTTGCAACGTCTCCCGCTCCGCCGTGCCGGCGACGAGGACACCCGTCGCGTCGGACAGCGCCTCGGCTTCGCGGGCCTGCTCGGTGAGGTCATCACGTACCTCCCGGAGGCGGCCGATCGAGACCGCCACGATGACGACGAGCAGAGCAGTGGGCGCCTGGCCTTGCTGGATCAGGGCACCGGCACCGGCGATGCCGTTGAGGTTCAGGACGACGGTCACCGCAACGAGCTCCAGAGCGGCAACGACAAGGGCCGCACGGGTGCGGAAGACCCACGCTGTGAGGCCGACGGGAACGATCGCGAACGGGAGGATCTCCGATCCGAGATCGCCGCGGAGGAGCGCGAACGCGAGCGGATAGCCGATGACCACCAGCACCGCGACGACCGCGAGCACTCGTTCTTTCAGACGCTCTTGGGCGAGGACAGCGACGGTCAGAACGGGTGCGCGTGGGACGGGCCGGACTTCGTCGGGGCTCGTCA
>JALYLX010000164.1 GCA_030773995.1 Chloroflexota bacterium | reverse complement strand
GCGGCGAGCAGGAGGCGCCTCAACGACGTCGAAGCGCCGGAAACCACGACACGACGGACACGATGAGCGCGACCGCGCCGAGGGCGAGCGCGATGGTCACCTTGGTATTGGCGTCGTCGAGCCTCGCCGCAAGGTCACTACTCGAGGGCAGCTTGTCCGGGAACTGCAGCGCAGTCGCGTCGCCGACGCTGTCGAAGCGGTTCGGACCGGACTCGAACTTCTCGTCGACGGTGGTCGTGCCGGCGGCGCCGCTGATGTGGAACGTGTAGTCGCCCACCCGCGTGGGCACGAAGCCGCTGGTGTAGTGACCGGGCCGATCGCCATCCGGGGCGAGCTCGAGGGCCCGGGTCTTGGCGCCACCACCGGTGATGACCTCGGCCTTGAGGGTCTTCTCGAGGCCCTCGAACGGCTTGTCGCTCACCGTCTCGGTCACCGTGAGATCGAGCCCGTTCGGCTGTCCGATGACCGCCGGTTCGGTGACCCAGCCGACGACGAATGTGTATGGCCCGACCCCACGGCTCTCGTGCGCCGCAGCCGGGCTCGCGAAGATGCCGACTGACGCCACCACGACGGCGAGAGCCGCCGCGATGGACAGGATCCGCGTCATGTGACCCTCCTCTTGTTCTGGCTACGCGAACGCGAGGAGGTCACGACGCGGGGGCGCGAGCGGGATCCACGCCCACCACTCCGGCGGCACGATCCGGATGGCCGGGAGCACCGCGATCGCGCGGCGCGTCGGGCGAGGCAGTCTCGGGATGATGAGCGCGAGCGTGGCGAGGACGAGGGCGCCGAGCTCGAGCTGGCTCGGGCCCTGGAGCGTCCACCCTGGACCGGTGGGCCGCTGGCTCAGCATCTTGAGCCGGAGCAGGAAGAGTGGGTAGCGGTACGCGGCGAGGAGGTGGTCGTGGAATCGGGGCGTCCCCGGCGGCTCGACATGGGGCGGGACGGCCAGGCCCGAGGCCGCCAGGGCGCTGCTTCCCGCGGCGACCGCGAACACGAGCGCCCAGAGCCAGCGCATCACTGAGAGGGTACGTCTCGACAGCGCCGGCAGATTCCCACGATCGCCGAATGGGCCAGGTCCGGCTCGAACCGGTAGTCGGCGCGCAGGCGGCGAGACATCGCGTCGAGGACCTCCGTCCGCACCTCGGTCTCGCCGCCACATGAGCGGCAGACGAGATGGCCATGAGGGTGCGTGTCGGCGCGGTGCCAGCGCGTGACGCGGTCGTCCAGGTGGGTGTGCATCACGTACCCGAGCTCCTCGAGGGCTTCGAGGTTCCGGTACACGGTCGAGGGTCCGATACGCGGGTACTTCGCGCGCACCCGGCGGGCGATCTCCTCGGCGGTGACGTGATGGCGTGCGCGCTGCACCGCGTCCAGCACGAGCTGCCGTTGCAGCGTGAGCCGCTTGCCGCTCGCGCGGATCGCGTCCGCGAGGGTCATTGACGCAAGCCTGACGCAAACGCGAACGTATCGCAACAGCGCGTTATTGCGACCGTTCGCGATAGGCTCGGTCCCGACATGGATCTCGGCATTCTCGGGCTGCTTGCGGGCATGGCGGTGCTCGGGTTCCGGCACGGGTTCGACTGGGACCACATCGCCGCGATCACGGACATCACCAGCACGACGACCGCGTCGCACGCGGACGACTACGTCTCGGCGATCGCGCCGATGCCGCGCCACGAGCACGACGCACGCCCCGCGGACCACGGCCACTCGCATGCCGCCGCGGGGCCGCTCCACGTCCTGTCCGACTCGCGATTCGCCCACGAGCAGCGCCACGCCATCGGCCTCGCCAGCCTGTACGCGCTCGGCCACGCGAGCGTCGTCCTCGTGCTCGGGGTCCTCGCGCTCCTCGTCGGCGCGGTCCTGCCGGAATGGGTCGACCCGGTCCTCGAGCGCGTTGTCGGGGTCACGCTCGTCTTGCTCGGCGTCTGGGTCCTCATCTCCGTCGTGCAATACGTGCGCGGCAAGGGCGAGTTCCGGATGCGCAGCCGGTGGATGCTCGTGTTCGACGGCGTGCGCTACGCCTGGGATCGCCTCCAGGCCCGCATCCACGGGCACCAGCACGAGCCCATCGCCCATGCGTCGCAGTACGGACCGAAGACCGCCTTCGGGGTCGGCATGATCCACGGCGTCGGCGCCGAGACCGGCTCGCAAGCGCTGCTGCTCGCGGGTGTGGCCGGTGTGACCGGCGCGCAGGGCGTCGTCATCCTCGTGGCGTTCATCGCCGGGCTGCTGATCTCCAACACCCTCGTCGCGGTCACGAGCGCCACCGGCTTCATCGGGGCGCAGCGCCTGCGGACCCTGTACGTGATCGTCGGGGCGGTGGCCGGCGTCTCGAGCCTCGCCATCGGGCTGTTCTTCATCGCCGGTCTGGGTACCGCCTTGCCCGACCTCCAAGAGCTGCTCTTCGGCCGGTAGCCGCCTGCCGCGTTTTCGACCCATACTCGGGGCGGTGCTCGCCGCAGCCGGATTCGTCGCGCTCGGGATCGGCATCGGGACGCTCGGCACGCTGATCGGCGCCGGCGGCGGCTTCATCCTCCTTCCGATCCTTGCGATCCTGTCTCCGCAGGAGCCGACGGGCACCCTCACCGCGACCTCGCTCGCCGTCGTGGCCGCGAACGCCACGAGCGGCGCGATCGCGTATGGCCGCCAGCGACGGATCGACTTCCGCTCGGGCCTCGCGTTCGCGATCGCGACGCTGCCGGGCAGCGTCGCGGGCGCGTTGCTCGCGCGTTCCATCCCCCGCGGGCCGTTCGACGTCGCGTTCGCCGTCGTCCTGCTCGCGTTGGCCGCCATCGTGGTGCGGGCTCGGCCGGATCAAGGTCCGTCGGCGCCCGAGGGCCGCGCCTGGGGCACCGCCCCTCGCGAGCTCGTCGACGTCGCCGGCGTGGTCCATCGGTACCACGTCAGGCTGCCGCTCGGCATCGCGATCTCGTTCGTCGTCGGGTTCGTCTCGAGCCTTCTCGGCGTCGGCGGTGGGTTCATCCATGTCCCCGCGCTCATCGCGGTGCTCGGCTTCCCGGTCCACATCGCGACCGCGACATCGCATTTCGTCCTCGCGATCATGGCGACGGTCGCGACGGGGACCCACATCGCGGCCGGTGATCTCGCCGACATGTGGCCTCGCGCCCTGTACCTCGCGATCGGTGCCGTCGCCGGCGCGCAACTTGGCGCGCGGCTCTCGACGAGCGTGCGCGGCGCGGTGATCGTGCGGCTGCTCGCCGGCGCACTCGTGATCGTGGCCGTGCGACTCGCGGCCCAAGGCCTGCTGGGGATCTAGCGATGCGTTGGATCGCGCCGCTGCTGGCGCTGGCCGTGCTCGGCGGATGCGCCGATTGGAACACCGGACAGGTGTCGAGCGTCATCGACGCGCACGTCGTGCGCGTCGTCTCGCAGGGGACCCGCACTGCCGGACAGCCGGGGCTTCCCGGGCAGCCCTACCAGATCGTGGAGCTCGCGCTCGACGGCGGTCTCTACCGCGGCGACCACGTGACCGTCGAGTGGGGTGGCCGTGTCGCGCTGAACGCGAACGGCCTGCTGTCGCCGGGCGACCGTGTGCTCGTGTCGCAGCGCCGCGGCGACAACGACACGCGCGAGTACGCGATCGAGGACGTCGTGCGACTGCCGTCGCTGCTTCCGTTCGTCGCCGTCCTCGTGGTGGCCCTCGTCGCCGTTGCGCGGTGGAAGGGAGTCGCGTCGCTGGCCGGCCTCGCCGGCAGCATCGCGGTGTTCCTCCTGGCGATCGTTCCGGCGGTCCAGCGTGGCGACGACCCGCTCGTGGCCACGCTTGCGGGCGCGCTCGGCGTGCTGGTGGTCGCCGTCTTCGTGGTGCACGGCTTCAATCGCAAGAGCCTCGCCGCGCTCATCGGGACTGTCGCGTGCCTGGTGGTCGTCGTCGTCCTCGCCGCCCTGACCCTGTCCGCGGCGCACATCACGGGTCTTGGCTCCGAGGAGGCGGTCTTTCTTGCGGTGGGCTCGGCCGGCCGGATCGATCTGCACCGCCTCGTGGTCGCGGGCATCGTGGTCGGCTCGCTGGGTGCGCTCGTGGACATGGGCATCGGGCAAGCCTCGGCGACGTTCGAGATGGCCGCGGCACACGACGAGATGCGCGGGCCGCGCCTCTACGCGAGCGCGTTGAACGTCGGCCGAGATCACATCGGCTCGCTCGTGAACACGCTCGCGCTTGCGTACTTCGGCGGGGCGATGCCGCTCATCGTCCTGCTGTCGCTTGGCGCCCTTCCGCTGTCGCTGAGCGTCAACAGCGAGACGATCGTCGGCTCGATCATCGCCGTGATCGTCGCGAGCATCGGCCTCGTGCTCTGCGTGCCGATCACGACTGCCGTGGCCGTCGGGCTCGTCGACCGAGGGCGGCCGGACCGCTAGCGCAGCTCCAGCGTCGCGGTCGCATGCAGCGTCCGCAGGGTGCCGCCGTCCTCGGAGCGCACCTCGAGCACGAGCGAATAGGCGTCCACCGGCACGATGACCCCCTTCGCGTCGCGCGTGTCCCACGTGATCGTCGTCGACTTGCGGCCGTTCGCGCCGACGGTCAGCGGCGTCACCGCCAGGTCACGCACGAGCACTTCGGCCGGCACGCCGATCCCGCTCGCCATGACCCGCGCGGTCACCGGACCGGTGACGGTCCCGCTCGTCGCGCTGATGCCCACCGGGATCCTGGCCGCTTGCCCGAGCGCGTACGACGTCGCGACGGTGATCTCGACCCTGCCGTTCGGAAGCTGCGTCGCGATGACGAACACGGCGGGCGGCTGGGCCGTCGGCGGCGGCGCGCTCGTGCACGCTGCGATGACGAGCGCGAGGGCGGCGCTCAGCGCGCTTTTCGGCGGCAGCTTCGGCACAGGCCGTAGAAGTCGAGGGCAGCGTGATCGACCTGGAAGTCGTGCCGCCGGCCGACGGACGACAGGAGCGGCGCCACGACCGTCTCGTCGAGGTCTTCGACACGTTGGCAGCGCGTGCAGACCAGGTGATGGTGGTGCTCGGCGTCGCACGCGATGTACGCCGAGACGTGCCCGTCCCGCTCGAACCGGCTCGCCATGCCGTCCTGGACCTGCGCCTCCAGGGCGCGATAGACGGTCGCGCGGCCGATGGTCGGGTGGCTCGCCCTGATCCGTTCGTACAGCTCCTGCGCGCTCTGCGCGCGTCGCGCCACGGCGAGTGCCTCGGCCACGATCACGCGCTGGCGCGTGAGCCGGCGGCCCTGCGATGTCATGCGCTCCGGGATCTGCGCCACCGTCACCGCTCGAGGATACGCGCGCGAGCCGTCATTTGACACTGAGTCTCACATTGTCTACGTTGAGATTGATTCTCAGATAAGGAGGCTGGATGCGTCGCGCACACGCACTCGTGTTCGCTGCGGTCGTGGTCCTTGCCTCGGCGTGCGCGCCGACCGGTGCGCCGGCTGGCGGTGAGGTCATCCCGGTCCTCGGCACCGAGAACTTCTATGCCGACCTGCTTGCGCAGATCGGCGGCACGCGGGTGACCGTCTCGAGCATCCTCAACGACCCGAACGCCGACCCGCACGAGTACGAAGCGAACCCGCAGACGGCGAAGCTCGTCGCCGACGCGAAGGTCGTCATCGTGAACGGCATCGGGTACGACGACTTCATGGACAAGCTGCTCGGTGCCTCGACCAAGCCCGACCGGGTCGTCCTCAACGTCCAGGACATCCTGAAGAAGGCCGACGACGACAACGCGCACGTCTGGTACGACCCGGCGACCATGCCGAAGGTCGCGGAGGCGGCGACCGCTGCCCTCTCGAAGCTCGATCCGCAGAACGCCAGCTACTTCGCGACACAGAAGGCCAAATACCTCGCCGCGCTGAAGCCGATCGACGACAAGATCGCGTCGCTGAAGGCGAACTACATCGGTGCTCCCGTCGCCTTCACCGAGCCGGTCGCCCAATATCAGGCCGACGCGATCGGCCTCAAGGTCCTGACCCCGGAGGGGTTCATGAAGGCGATCGAGCAGGCTGTCGATCCCGCTCCGGCCGACGTCGCCGCCGAGCGCGACCTGTTGACCGGCAAGAAGGTCAGGGTCCTCCTGTACAACAGCCAGGTCACCTCGCCGCTCACGAAGGACATCTATGACCTCGCCGTCAAGAGCGGCGTCCCGGTGCTCGGTGTGGCGGAAACGATCCCGCCGCAGTTCAAGACCTACCAGGAGTGGATGCTCTCGCAGCTCGCCGAGCTGGAGACCGCGCTCGCCAAGTAACCTGAGGCCGTGACGGCACCCGCGGTCCGCTTCGACCACGTCACGCTCGAATACGGCCGCCGGCGGATCTGGACCGACCTCTCGCTCGATGTCGCGCCGGGCTCGTTCATCGCGGTCCTCGGCCCGAACGGCGCCGGCAAGACCTCGCTGCTCCGCGCGATCCTCGGACTGGTTGCTCCGACCAGCGGCCGGATCGAGGTGCTCGGCGCACCGCCGCGCCGCGGCGACCCGGGCATCGGGTACGTCCCGCAGCACCAGCACTTCGACGCTGAGACGCCGCTTCGCGGCCGAGACCTCGTCCGGCTCGGGCTCGACGGGCATCGCTGGGGGATCGGACTGCCGAACGCCCTGTCCAGCGCTCGCGTGACGGAGGCGATCGCGTCTGTCGAGTCTGCCGCGTACGCCGACGCTCCGATCGGCCGGCTCTCGGGCGGCGAGCAGCAGCGGCTCCGCATCGCCCAGGCCCTGGTCAGCGAGCCGCAGCTGCTGTTATGCGATGAACCGCTCGCGAGCCTCGATCTCCGGCACCAGCAGGGCATCACCGAGCTGCTACGTGACTGGCGGCAGCGCACCGGCGGGACCGTCCTCTTCGTGACCCACGACGTGAACCCGGTGCTGCAGCTCGTCGATCGTGTCCTTTTCGTCGTGAACGGACGCTGGGCCGCCGGCACGACGGATGAGGTGCTCACGACGGAGCAGCTCTCCGCCCTGTACGGCTCGCACGTCGACGTGGTGCGGGTCCACGATCGCATCCTCGTCGTCGGGGAGTTGACGGAGAGCGGCTTCAATCTCGATGAGCCGCATCACACGCCGGACCTCGTCGGCCACGAGCGGGCGCACGACTGATGGATCAGCTCGTGAACCTGCTCGGGTACGAGTTCGTCCAGAATGCGATGCTCGCCGGGTTCGTCATCGCCATCGTCGCCGGCGTGGTGAGCCCGTTCGTCGTCGCGCGGAACATGTCGTTCGCCGTGCACGCGCTGTCCGAGCTGGGGTTCACCGGCGCAGCGGGCTTCATCCTCATTGGCCTTTCGCCCGTGCTCGGCCTCCTGGCCGGCTCGGCGGTGACGGCGCTGTTCATCGGCGCGCTCGGGGCGCGCGTGCGCGGACGGGACTCGGTCATCGGCCTCGTCATGGCGTTCGGGCTCGGGCTCGGCGTGCTCTTCATCACGCTCTATCCGAAATACGCGAGCGAGGCGTTCGCCCTCCTCTTCGGCACGATCAACGGCGTCAGCCGCAGTGACGTCCTGTTCCTGGCGGCCATCGCGGTGACCGCGCTCGTCGCGCTCGGGGTGGTGTACCGGCCGCTCACGTTCGCGACGGTCGATCCCGAGGTCGCCGAGGCCCGCGGCGTCCCGGTGCGCGCCCTAGGCATCGTGTTCCTGCTCATCCTCGCGGCGGCCGTCTCGGAGGCCATCCAGGTCGTCGGCGTTCTGCTGATCCTCACGCTGCTCATCACGCCGGGTGCGACGGCCGAGCGGCTGACGGCGCGGCCGGGGCAGGCGACCTTGTACAGCGTCGCGGTCGCGCTCTTCTGCACCCTCGGCGGCATCCTGCTGTCCCTCGTCACGAACGCGCCGGTCAGTGTCTTCGTGACCTCGCTCAGCTTCGCGTCCTATCTCATCGCCCGGTTCGTCGCCGGGCCGGCGCTCGAAGCCCGCGCGCCGAGAGGAGTTGTCGCCCAGTCGTAGCGCGACGAGCGTCTCCCTCATCCATTTGGCGGATGCGCGCGATGTGCCCGTCGGCGCACGATGGCGACATGCTCGCGAGCCTGCGGTCCAATGTGGTCACCGGCACGCTCTTTTGGCTCCTCGTGGTGGTGCTTGTCGGAGCGATGGACGTTTCGACCGGACCCGAGTACGGCTTCGGCTTCTTCTACCTCGTGGCGGTCATGCCGGCGGCCTGGCTCCTCGGACGCGGGCCGGGGATCGCGGTCGCGCTCGGTGCGGGGTTCGCGTGGTTCTTCGCGGACGCCAGCGAGCGCAGGACGGGCGCGATCGGGCCGATCGCCTGGAACGCGCTGAGCCTGACGCTGCTGTTCCTGGTCGCCGCATGGCTCGTCGATGTCGTGCACCGCGAGCGTGAGCGGCTGCGCAGGCTCGACCGCGAACGCTCGCACTTCATGCGGGTGGTCGAGCACGAGCTCGCGGGACCGGGGCGCGATCTCGCCAGCGGTCTTCGTGCATTGCGGGATGGTGGCGGCGCGACGGCCAGCGAGCTCGATCCGCTTGTCGAGCGGGCCGAGGATCTCGAGTTCCTGAGCCACACCTTCGTTTCGCTGGGGCAGCTGCGATCGGGAGAGCTCTGGCTCCAGCATCGGCCCGTCGATCTGCGCGCGCTCGTCGAGGAGCTGCGCGTGCCGCCGGGCGGCGCGGGGCCGCGGATCCCGATCACGCTCTCGTCCGGAAGCTTCATCGTCGAAGGCGACGAGGCCCGGCTGCGTCAGGCGATCGGTGGACTGCTGGCAGCGGCGCGTTCGGCGACGACGGCGTCCGACATCAGCATCGACCTTCGCCGTACCGGCACGAACGCGAAGCTCACGATCACCGGTGGTGTCGGCCCGTCCCTCGGGCCGCAGTCCGATGATCCGGGCGGCGTGAGCATCGAGCTTGCGCGGACGATCATCGAGGGCCACCGCGGCCGCGTCGAATACCGCCGTGAGGCCGCCTCGACGGCCGTGCGATTGGTGGTCGAGCTGCCGCTTCGCGAGTGATCATCCGTGCCAGGTTCACGGCCGCACGCAACCTATACTTCGACGCAGCGAGCGCCCATCTCTGCAGGACCGTTGGGGAGCGCCACGGGACCCGCCGGGAAGCATCAAAGGAGTCCCTGTGGTCAACGCGATCACCCCCGACATGACCATCGCATCCGTCACTGAGCGCTGGCCGGACACCGCCCGGATCTTTGCCCGGTACGGTCTTGGCTGCGCCTCGTGCGCGATCAGCAAGAGCGAGACGGTGCTGCAGGGCGCGACCGGTCACGGGGGCGGCCGCGTGAACGTCGACGAGCTGCTCAACGACCTCAACGTCTTCGCGTCGACCGGGAAGCTGCCGACCGGTCTCCCTGAAGCAACGGCGGTCGCGTCGGGCGGCGGCATGAAGGTCAAGGGCATGGCCGAGCAGAAGGGCATCAAGCAGGTCATCGCGGTGATGTCGGGCAAGGGCGGTGTGGGGAAGTCGCTCGTGGCCGGACTGCTTGCCGTCGGATTGAAGCGCCGCGGGTTCACCGTCGGCGTGCTCGACGGCGACATCACGGGGCCGTCGATCCCCCGGATGTTCGGCGTGAGAGAGAAGCCTGGCGTCGCCGGGCCGAACACGTTGAAGCCGGCCGTCTCGCGAGGTGGGATCCCGATCATGTCGATGAACCTCCTACTGCCTGGTGAGGAGGAGGCCGTGATCTGGCGGGGCCCGATGGTCTCCGGCGCGATCCGGCAGTTCTTCAGCGACGTCGCGTGGGGCGAGCTCGACTACCTCATCGTCGATCTGCCTCCGGGCACGAGCGACGCGCCGCTCACGGTCATGCAGGCGCTGCCGGTCGCCGGCGTCGTGCTCGTCACGACCCCCCAGGCCCTCGCGACGATGGTCGTGACGAAGGCGGTGCGGCTGGTGAAGCAGCTCGGCGGGGACATCCTCGGGGTCGTCGAGAACATGGCCTACGTCGCGATGCCCGACGGCTCGCGCAACGAGGTGTTCGGTCCGTCGCAGGGTCTGAAGCTCGTCATCGCGGCGAACGCCCCGCTCATGGCTCGCATCCCGATCGATCCCGAGATCTCCCGGCTCGCGGACGCGGGCGGCATCGAGCAGTACGTCGCGCCAGAGTTCGACGAGCTCATGGCGAACTTCCTCTCGGTCGCGCAGAAGACAGCGCAACCCGTCTAGGACCAAGGAACCTGCGCACGTGATCCCGCGCGCGCTTGGCGCGCGTTCCACGATCCTCACCTTCCTTCCGGCGCTTCTGGTCTTCGTGGCGCTGTGGCCGATCGCCCGGCCCAGAGAGGGCGTCGGCGACACCTTCCAGTTCTGGTACGCCGGGCATCTTGTCGCGACGGGCGGCTCCGCGTACGACCAGCAAGCCTGGCACGCCGCGAGTGCCGCGTACGGCTCGGTCGCGGCGAACGTGGCCGCCAATTGCGCCGATCCCGACGCCGTCCTTTGCGCTTGGACGTACCCACCGCTGACCGCCTGGCTGTTCGCGCCGTTCGGTGCACTCCCTCCGGCCACGGGAGTGCTGGCGGTCAACGTCTTCGACCTCATCACCCTTTTCGCGGGCGTCGCCGCCGCGGTCCTCTTCTTCGGTCCGCGCGAGCCCCGGCAGCGTGCGCTCGTCCTCGCCGCGGCCGCTGCCGGGCATCCGTTCGTCGTCGACATCGCGGGCGGGCACTTCGTCGGACTACTGCTCCTCGCGCTCGTCGCGATCGCGCACGGCCTCCGCGAGCGGCAGACGTGGCCGATCGTCGTCGGCGCGATCGCGCTTGCGCTGAAGCCCCACGTCGCCGTCGTCGTCGCGTTCGCCGTGCCGGCCGTGCTCGCGGCGCGTGGTGCGTGGCGTGCCGTCGCGTCGACCGTCGCCGCGCTTGCGATCATCGTCGGTCTCGCCCTGCTCCGATCTCCGGAGGCGATCGGAGCCATCGTGTCGCGGGGCGGCGCGAAGGCAGGGATCGCGTGGTCAACGACCTGGGCCCTCGCGGATGCGACGGGTGAGCCTGCGCTCACGGTCGCGGCTGTCGCCGTCGTCGCCGTCGGCGCGGCCGCGGTCGCCATCCGTTCTGCTCATGCCGATCGGCGTGACCTGACGATCGTTGCGGTCGCCGCCGCGCTCTCGCTCGTCGTCACGCCGTACGCCCAGCCCTACGACTTCCTGCTCGCGTTGCCCGCGTTCGCCGCCGCCGCGGCCGCTGCCAGCGCGCTCGGGCGCCCGGCCCGCACCGCGCTGTTCGCGGTGATCGTGCTGTGCTGGATCGGCGGCACGTGGGCGTCGATCGTTCTCGGCGATGGCGCACGCGTTGTCGCATCGACCTATGCGGCCGTACCAGTGGCCGCGCTCGTCGTCCTCGCGGTCGCGCTTCGCGCCTCGCACGCGGCTCCCGCGTCACCACGGACCCCCGTCTCCGTCCCGGCGTGATCTCGGCGAGACCCGTCAGCGACCCGTTTTCGGCGGCCCCGGCGACATGACCCGAAATCGCTATGGACACCCGGCGGCACGTGCCTAGGCTTTCGTCGATGCCCAGCCGTGTCGCCGCCGTCCTGCCCCTGTTCAACGAGGGGACCGCTGCCGCGGACCTCGTCCGGAGGATGCCCGCCTGCGTCTTCGCGACGTATGTCATCGATGACGGCTCTACCGACGATGGTCCCGCGCTCGCGGAAGCCGCGGGCGGCACGGTCATCCGCCTAGGACGCAATCGCGGCGTGGGCGCCGCGATCCGCGCGGGTCTCGACGCGGCGCGTGCCGCCGGCTGCGACGTCGTGGTCGTGATGGCCGCGAGCGGCAAGGATCGTCCCGAGGAGATCCCGAACCTGCTCGCCGCACTCTACGCCGGCGGCGACTACATCCAGGGCTCCCGGTTCATGGCCGGCGGCGAGTCGGTGAACCTTCCGCTGATGCGCGGCCTCCTCATCCATGGCTTCACGTTCATGTTCCGGATCCTGACGGGCTTCGCGGGTACCGACGTGACGAACGGCTTCCGCGCGTACCGCCTGTCGCTCCTCGACGACCCACGGGTCCGCATCCAGCAGACCTGGCTCGACCGCTACGAGCTCGAGTACTACATCCACTGGAAGGCGATCACCCTTGGCTATCGCGTCCGCGAAGTGCCTGTTTCGAAGACCTATCCCGCGCGGACGCGCAACTACTCCAAGATCCGCCCGGTGATCGACTGGTGGCACATGGTCCGGCCCGCGCTGCTTCTGGCACTCCACCTGCGCACGTGATCCCACGCGCGCTCCGCGCGCGGCCGCTCCTCCCGTTCTTTCCGGCACTGCTCCTCTTCATTGCACTATGGCCTGTCGCCCGGCCGATCGAAGGGTCCGGCGACACGTTCCAGTTCTGGTACGCGGGGCACCTCGTGGCTACCGGGGCTTCGCCGTACGACCAAGATGCGTGGCACGCCGCGGGGGCGTACGGGCCGATCGCGGCGAGCGTCGCTCGGAACTGCGCCGATCCGGACGCGCTGCTGTGCGTATGGGCGTATCCGCCGCTCACGGCGTGGTTGTTCGCGCCCTTCGGTGCCCTGCCAGCGACGGTCGGCCTGCTCGCGATCAACACGTTCGTCGTCGTCATCCTCATCGCGGGCTTGGTCGCAGCGGTCCTGGTCTTCGGCCCACGCGAGCCGGGGCCGCGTGCGCTCGTGCTCGCCGCCGCCGTCACTGGGAATCCCTTCGTGATCGATATCCGCTCCGGGCATTTCGTCGGCCTGATGCTCCTCGCGCTCGTGGCGATCGTGTATGGCCTCCGCGAGAAATGGACGTGGCTGGTCGCCTCCGGGGCGGTCGTGCTCGCGCTCAAGCCGCATGTCGCGATCGTCGTGGCTGTCGCGGTGCCTGCCGTGCTCGCCGGGCGCCGCGCCTGGCGCGCCATAGCCTCGGTCGCCGTGACGGTCGCCATCGTCGCTGGCGTCGCATTGCTCCGGTCGCCGGAGGCGCTCGGAGCGATCATCGGGCGCGGCGGCGCGAAGGCGGGGATCGCGTGGATGACGACGTGGTTCTTCGCGGAATCGACCGGAGTTCCGATCGTCGCGCTCGTTGTCATGGCCATCGCGGCATTCGGCGCCGCCGTGCTGGCGATCCGATCAGCCCGTGACGACCGGCGTGACTTGACCATCGTCGCTGTCGCCGCGTGCCTCTCGCTCGTCGTCACGCCGTACGTGCAGCCCTACGACTTTCTGCTCACCATTCCTGCGTTCGCAGCAGCGGCCGCCGCGGCGAGCGCGCTCCGGGTGCCAGCGCGCACCGCTCTGCTCGCGTTCATCGCGTTGTGCTCCGGCGTCGGCACGTGGGCGCCGATCCTGTTCGGTGACGTTGCGGGCGTTGCTCCCAGCTACGCGGTCATGCCCGTGGCGGCGCTCGTCCTCCTCGCGGTGGCGCTGAGGGCGGCGGCGGGCACGGTCAAGTCGGCACGGCCTGCCGTCGTCCCCGGACCAGCGTGACGCTGACCCTCGCCACGCGAGCAGTACGGAGCCATGGCCCGTTCCTCGTGCTCGTGCTCTTCGTCAGCCTGTTGGCCTCGCCATCGGCGAACGACTTCTTCCAGTTTTGGTGGGCCGGCCATCTCATCGTGACCGGCCGATCGCCGTACGATCCGGATGCGTGGGCCGCCGCGCTCGCGTACGGCCCGGCTGCCGGCGCGGTCGCGGCACGGTGCGTCGTCTCCGACTCAGCCGCCTGCTCGTGGATTTACCCGCCGTGGACGGCGTGGCTGTTCGTGCCGACGGGCGCCCTCGATCCGCAGACTGGCATCGCGATCCAGCGGGTCACGCTCGTGTCCGCGCTGGCGGTCGGCGGCGTCCTGTGGGTGCGCGCGGCACGCGCGACCGGGGCTGCTGGCGCGTCGCTGCTCGTCGCGTTCGCCGCGTCCGCGCCGTTCGTGCGCGACGTCGTCACCGGACATTTCGAGGGACTGCTGCTGATCGGCCTGGCGCTCGTTGCGATCGGCCTGGCTGACCGGCGGACCTGGCCGGTCGTTGCCGGAGCGATGCTCGTGGCCCTCAAGCCGCATCTGTCGTTCGCCCTGGTGCCGCTCGTCGTCGTGTGGCTCGTCTCGACCCGCGCCTATCGCACGCTCACCGTCGCGGCCGTCGCACTCTGCGCGCTCGCGGTCGCAGGCTTCACGAGCGATCCACTCGCCTGGCCCGCGCTCATCGGACGCACGATCGCCAAGCAGCAGGTCGCGACCGGCACGACCTGGGGGTTCGCCGCCGCGATCGGCGGTGCCGCCGCGCCGGCCGTCGCCGTGGTCATGGTCGCTGCCGCGGCCGCCGCGGCGTTCACTTCGTGGCGATCGTCCGGGGTCGCTGACCGCGCCGGGGTGCTCGTCGGCGCCGGTGCCGCGTTGAGTCTCGCCGTGGCGCCGTATGCGCAGTCCTACGACATGGTGCTGCTGTTCCCGGCTGTGGCGATCGCGCTCGCGACCGTTCGGCGCGCCGCCGCGGTCACCGCGGCTGCGGTCGTGGTCGCCGTCACGTGGCTCGCGTACATCCTCGAGCTCTCCGGTGATCCGCGCGCCTTCGCCGGCGCGCTGCCGACGATCGCGCTCGTGCTGCTCGCGCTGCGCGCGCGCCGGCGGCCGTCGGTCGCGCTCGACCGGACAGCCTGAGCTGTGGCATGACATCGATCGCAATGCGACCTGCGGGCTAGGCTCTCGGTCGATGAGCGACGGCCATCCACACGCGATGAGCTCCGCCTGCTCGACATCCGAGATCTCCGGATGAGGCGCGCGGTCCAGGGAGGACTGACCCGCGCGCTCGGCGCCCGAGCAGCACTGTGGGTGCTCGTCGCCACGACCATCGCGAACGTGTTCGCGTACGGCTACCAGGTCATCATGGCGCGGCTGCTGCGGCCGGACGACTACGCGATCCTCACGGCGCTGTTCGGGATCCTCATCCTCGAATCGCTCTCGGCCCAGGTCATCCAGTCCGGGACCGCCCGCATCGCCGCGCAGTACCGCGCGCGCGGCGAAGAGAAGGCGCTCCACGTCTTCGTCCGACGCTGGGGCCGGCGGATCGTCATCGGAGCCGGCCTTCCGTCGCTCGCGATCGTCGTCGCCTCGCCGCTCATCGCGCACGCGCTTTCGCTTCCGGTCGCGTCGGTCGCGCTGCTCGGCGTGGCGCTGTTCCTCTCCGCGCCGCTCACGTTCACCGGTGGGCTGCTCCAGGGCCTCGCGTACTTCGGGTGGTTCGGCTGGTACTTCATCGCGCAGGCGCTCGTCCGGCTCATCGTCGGCGTCGCGCTCGTGGTGGCCGGGTACGGGGTGGCCGGGGCGTTCATCGGCGCCGTCTCCGCGCTCGGGGTCGGTCTCCTGCTCTCGCTCGTTCCGCTCGCGCCCCTGTTCCGCGCTGCGCGCGGCGCGGTGCACACGATCGAGCTCGGCCGCGCCGAGAGTCGGTTCTTCCTCCTCGCCTCGGTGATCATGCTTGCGTACGCCGGGCTCACGAACATCGACGCCGTGGCCAGCCGTGCGCTGCTCCCACCAGCGGACGCGGGCGCCTATGCGGGGACCGTCACGATGGCGAAGGTCGTCCTCTTCGCGCCCATCGCGATCGGATTCATCCTGCTCGAGCGGACCGCTCGCAACCACGCGCGGGGAGAGGACACCGATCGCGGCCTCTTCCTGGCGCTCGGCTTCGTGCTCGCGACGAGCGGACTGGTGACGCTGGCGTACGTCGCGGCGCCCGCGCCATTCACCCGCCTGGTCGTCGGCGATCAGTACCCGCTCGCGGCAAGCCTCATCGGACCGTACGCCGTCGCCGCGCTTCTCAACGCGCTGCTCTCGCTGTGGATCGCGCACTTCATCGGGCGTGGCGAGATGCGCTTCGGCCTGCTGCTGGCGGTCGCGGTCGTGGGCGAGCTCGTCGCGATCCTCGCGACCCCGCACGATGCCGCAACGCTCGTGCGCGTCGTCCTTGCCGTCGCCGCCGCCACCCAGGTCGCCGCGCTCGCCGTGTACTGGTGGGAGCGGCGGCATCGCTAAGGCACCAATCATCGCGGCCGTCGCGGCGGTGCTGCTGTCGCAGTGGGCTCGCATCGTGCTCGAGGTCTTGCCGGAGCCGCTTACCGCCTACGGACACCTCGACATCGAGTCGATCCTCGTCGGCACGAGGGTCCTTGAGGTCCACTGGCCGTACTGGGCGTTCTCCTTCGAGTACCACCCGGTGATCGGGTGGGGCACGGCACTCCTCAGCTATCTCGCGCCGCACGTCGCCTTCCTCATCCTCGCCTGGGGCGTCATCGTGGCCGCCGCGGCCGGAGCGGTCGCGTGGCTCCTGACGCGCGTCGTCGGTACGCGGCGGACGATGGTGTTCTGGTCGCTGTCGCCGCAGCTGCTGCTCTTCGGCGGCGCGAACTTCGACGCGATCGCCGTGTTGTCGGTCCTCGCAGGAGCCGCGTTCTTCGCGCGTGGGCGGCCCGCGCGAGCGGGTGGGGCGCTCGGCGTCGGGACCGCCACGAAGCTGTTCCCGGCGGTCGCGGTGCCGCCGCTCGCGATCGCGCTCTGGCGTCGCGGCGCTCGACGTTCGGCGGTCGCGCTTGTGATGGCCGCAGTGGCCGCGCTCGTGATCCTCGACGGACCGGCGATCGTTGCCCCGCACTCCTTGCTGGGATCAGCCGTGACCCCATACCAGGTGAGCAGCTGGAACCTCGATTCGATCTGGCTCCCGCTCGCCGTCGGCCTCGGGGCGTTCCTCGATCAGCCGACCGTCGATCGCATCGTCACGGCGGTCTCAGTGCTCGGGCTCGGGGTCTCCTATCTCGCGCTCGTCGTGCGTCCGGCCATGCGGGGCGCGGATCCGGTGTGGGCAGCTTGGTTGGGGGTGTGCGCCATCCTCATCTGGACCCGGCTGTACTCACCGCAGTACGCCGTTTGGCTGCTGCCGGTCTTCGCGCTCTACGTGCCGCGACCGGGGCTGCTCGCGTTCATGTTCGTGGGCGACGCCCTGGCGTTCGGCACGATCTTCGGTCTGCGCGGGCTCGGCCTGCGCATCGAGGATCCGGTCGCGCTACCGCTCCTCGGGCTGATGGTCGTCGGGGTCGTCGTCCGCCACGTCGCCCTCGTGCTCCTGCTGCTCCGCGCGTATCGACCCGGATCTCCCGCGGCCCCGCCGCCTAGGCTCGCGTCACAGTGATCGACCGAATGGCCTTCCGGCCCGACACGCTCGTTCGGGCTGGGCTCGTGCTCACGGCGACCGGGATCGTGTCCGCCTCGAGCGTGCGTCATGCCCTCGACGACACGTCAGACCTTCCGTTCGCGTACGGCTTCCTCCTGTACCTGGGCCTCATCCTGCTCGCGTCCGCGCGCCGGCAGCTCCCGACCGCGCCGCTCATCGCCTTCGGCGCATTCGCTGCCACGTACCTGGGCGCCACCTTCTCGACCGGCGGAGACGACCTCGGCGTCGTCCTCTACGTCGGTGCCGCCGCCCTCGCGTTCGGCGCGACGCGACGGCTCTTTCGTCCGCTCACCGTCGCGGCGTTCGCGCTGTGGACGCCGGCGCTGCGACTCTTTGGGCCGGACCCGACCGGCGGCCTCTTTCCGGCCGCGCTCGCGGCGGCGGCGATCCTCTCGCTGTTCTTCCTGGCCGCGGTGCTCATCTCGCGCGAGGCCATCGACCCCGAGGAGCAGCTCCGCCGTGTTGGCCTCGGCCTGCTCGCCGTCGCGTGCGTCGCGTCCGTCGTCGAACGGCATCTGGTCGTGGCCTCGCTCAGCTTCGCCCCGGACGACGTGATGGCGCTCGTTGTCGTCACCACCCTGCCGATCATCGCCATTGTGCGGTCGCGGCCGCAGACCCGCGACGCGCTCGCCACCGGCCTCGCGCTCGCGACCTTCGCACTGATCGGAATTGCCGATATCTCCGGCAAGGCCTACCACGTCGATTCGGTCACGGTCCCGAACCGCGCCGCCCAGCTGCTGCTCAACGGACAGAACCCGTATCGCGACCTCGATGTTGCCGAAGCGGTCGTCCACTTCGGGATCCCCGAGACCCTTACCACCCATCTCGAGAACGGCAGCGAGCTGCACTCCTTGAATTACCCGGCGCTGTCGTTCCTGAGCGTCACGCCGTTCGTCGCCGCGGGCCTCGCCGACATCCGCGTGATCTATCTCGTTGAGGTCATCGTCCTGGTGCTCATCTGCGTCCGCCGGGTCCGCGTGCCCTGGCGGCCGCTCATCGTGGCCGCCGTCGTCGGGAACACGATCATCGTTCGGCAGAACATCCTCGCGGGCGTGGATCCGCTCTGGGCCCTGCTGCTCTCCATCGGCGTCCTGTTCATCGAACGGCGCGTTCTTTCCGGCGCGGCGGTCGGGCTCGCGGCGGCCGACCGTCAGCCGGCGTGGTTCGTCGTGCCGTTCTACCTGCTGATCGTCTGGAAGCGGAACGGCCGGCGGGAAGCGCTCCGGCGCGGTGCGATCGCGGCGGTGGCCTTCGCCATCCCGAACCTGCCGTTCGCCCTCGCCGGTCCTGACGTGTACTGGAACGGCGTCAGCGCGCCGATGCTCGGCGCGCTCGCGCCGTACGGCGTCGGGTTCGTGCGCTTCGGGATCGACGGCGTGCTTCCGCTGCTGCCCCGCGGCGTGTACGGGGCCCTCTCGATCCTCGCGTTCGGCGCGCTGCTCTGGCTCCTGGCCCGCCGCTGGCGCGATTTCCCGAACGCCGCACTCACCTTCCCCAGCGTCGCACTGTGGTTCGCCTGGCGATCGCTGCAGAACTACTTCAGCTTCGTCGGTGTCTTCGCACTGATCGGCGACGAGGCGGTCGTCACCGCTGCCGACACCGCCGACGCGGCACAGCCGGTGCCAGTCTGACCCCGGAAGGCGTGCGAGCGAGCCGTCGACTCGGCGGGATGTAAAGGTGCGAGAGCACGAACGCGCCGTCCGCCGGGGAGTGGTGCGTACTACTGCCGGGCAGTAAAGACCGTGGTCCGTCGGGATCGACTCGGTCCGGGTGGAGCCGCCCGGGCAGAGCGCGCGAAGCGATCGCCGCTCCAGGTAGGCGCGCACGATGCCCAGCGGCTCGGAGCTTTCGCTGGGCTCGACCTCCGTGGTCGCACGCACTGACGCTCCTATACTCGCGCGTAGTGCTCGGCGCCACGCGCGCGGCGCTACCACGACCCACGCCACTCATCTCGTCCCTCGTCCCAGTACTGCTGTTCGCCGCGTCCGCGGCGTTCGTCGTGTGGCGCAATTCTGAAGTTGGCGTGCTCGTCGATATCGCGTGGGTCATGAACAACGCCACGCGGATCGCGCTCGGTGACGTCCCGTATTCGCAATTCCCGCTCGCGCAGGCCCCCGGTACGTTCCTCGTCCAGGCGGCGCTCATCAAGGCCTTCGGCCCGCATTACGCGGTACAGATTGCGTACGCAGCGGTCGTCGGTGGTCTCGCCACGGCAATCACGTACGTGATCGGACGCCGCGTCCTTGAGGATGCCGTCCCCGCGCCGCGCTCACTCGCGGTGGTCTTGGCGCTTCCGCTCATCCCACTCGGGATTTACGCGATTCTGCCGAATCCGTTCTACGACCCGGACGCGTGCCTCGCCGTACTGGCTGGCATCGCCGCCGTCTTGGCGGCGCGCGATCGACCAACCCGCGGCCGCTGGTTCTGTGCCGGCGCGCTCCTCAGTATCCCGCTGCTCATCAAGCAGAACATCGGTGGCGCGTACCTCTTGGGCATGCTCGGCGTTCTCGCGGCCGAAGCGTCCCAACGGCCCGGCGCGCGCGTTGACTTCCGCCGCTTGCTCACCGGTCTCGCGGTCGCACTCGGGATCGAACTGCTCATGCTGCAGCTTGTCGTCGGGGTCGACAGCTATGTCCAGGGGATATGGACGTTCGCGCTGAACGGGCGCGGAGTGAGCGTCGATCGGTTTCGCGAATTCGCGGATCCATTCGTGATCTGGCCCGGGGCCCTCCTCGTCCTCCTCGTCGTCCTCGGGCGATTCGTCCCGCCACCAAGGCGCGGGCCGCTCTTCTTGGCCGGGTTGTGCGTGCTGCTCGTCGCGAGCATCTTCGACCCGGCGCTGCTTCTCAGCGTCCCGCAGACATTCCCGCCGCTGCTGCTCGCCGCGGGCATGCTCGCCCTTTGGCGGATGGCGCGCGAGGGGGTGCGCTTCGACTCAGCGCTACCGTTCGTCCTCGGGGTGACGACTCTCGGCGCCCTCCAATCCCAAGGACTGGCGGGCTCGTCTTACGGGATCTTCCCTTTGCTCGTCCTCGCGATCGTCACGCTGGTCCGCGATCTCGCGTTTTTCCTCCCGCTTCCTTCGCGGCTGGCGCCGCTCGTAGGCGCCGTGCTCGCGCTTGTTCTGGTGGTGGCCGGGACGCTGTATACGGTCGAGAATGCTCGCCTCGGCTTTATCGATGTGAATGCGCCTGGTCCGATCGTGCGATCGACGTTCCCGTCGCTTGCCGGCCTCTCCGCGCGCGGGCCGTATGTCGATGAACTGGACGCGGTCCTCTTCTGGATGCGCGACCACGTGCCTGCCGATGAATCGTTCGCGTTCGTGCCCGGCGAAGAGCCGGCGTTCTTTGCGCTCGATCGTAGGCCGGCGCTGCCCTCGGTGTTCTTGTACATCGGCGACGTCGCTACGCCGTACACGCCCGCCGAGCTAGCGGCGTTCGCCGACAGCGCGGGCCTGCGGTGGGTCCTCGTGAAGGACAGGCTCCAGCTCACTGGGGAGCCGCCGCAAATGCAAGACCTGGTGGCCCGGCTCACCGATCGGGCGACCCTCGTCACGGAGATCGGACCATACCGGGTGTTTCGCCGTTAGCCGTCAACGATGCGAGCTTCCGGGAGCGGCACGATAAAGCCGCCCCGGAAGCCGCGCTGCCGCAGC
The DNA here is from genome assembly GCA_030773995.1 of Chloroflexota bacterium. Classification (GTDB taxonomy): domain Bacteria; phylum Chloroflexota; class Limnocylindria; order P2-11E; family P2-11E; genus UBA4735. The sequence continues at coordinate 5,937 of JALYLX010000164.1, read as the reverse complement.
TTCGGCATGAGCTCGTCCGCGATGTGCCACGAGAGCATCAGTGCGTAGTCGGGCTGATCCGCGAACAGCCGCACCTCGTCGACCACCGGGATCAGCGTTCCCGGCACGTACTTGCCGATCTTGTAGGAGCCTCTGATCTCGAGCACATAGTCGATGATGCCGTCGTCGAGGCCGACGTAGTTCACGAGCGTGGTGGCGCGCGACGGCGCGCCGATGCCATACACGCGCTTGCCCTCCGCCTTCACACCACGGAGCAACGCGTGCAATCCGAGCTTCGACACGACCACACCGCGGCGAAAGCGATCGAGCGCAGCCGGATCCAGCGATCGGGTCTCCGCTTCGAGGAGCGGCCCGACGGTGGGACGGACCGGATACCGGCCGCGCCGCGCCGCATACGCCCGGATCGACCCCCCGTGAGTCGGGATGCGCTTTGCGTGCACGACCTCCAGATCGTGCATCGCGAGCAGGTTACGGAGGCTCGTGAGCGAGTAGTACCGCAAATGCTCGTGGTAGATCGTGTCGTACTGCAGCGTCTCGACCAGCGCGAGCCAGTAATGCGACTCTGTAATGAAGAGGCCATCGTCGTCGAGCAGCTCGAGCACCGCTCGAATGACCTCGTGCACGTCCTCGATGTGCGCGAAGACGTTCGTCGCCGTGACGATGCGCGCGCGGCCGACGTCACGGACGACCTGCCGGACGGTCGCTGGTCCGAAGAAGGCGATGGTCGTCGGGATGTCGGCGTCGCGCGCGAGCAGCCCGGCGTTCGTCGGCTCGATCCCGTGGATGCGGTGGCCACCGTCGCGGAAGTTCTTCAGCAGCGTTCCATCGTTCGATCCGATGTCGACGACGAGGTCGTCCCTGCCCAACGGATAGAGCGCGCTCACCTCGCGGTACAGCTCCGCGAAATTCTCCCGGAGGATGCGCGTGGTTCCGCTCGTATACGGGTACTCGGGCGGGAACAGGATCGCCGGGTCGACCACGAGGCCAAGCTGCACCAGCTCGCAGTGGCGGCAGCGTAGGACCTGGGCCGGGTACGCCGGTTGTTCGTGCGGCCGCTCACCGATCGGCGGCATCGTGTTGACGGGCGGCAGATAACCGACGAACAGGACCGGCTCGAGCTCGTCGGAATCACAGGCCTGGCACCGCTCGACGACGACGCTCCCGCCCGTGCCGGCCGCGAGGCGCCGCGCGCGCAGCTCGGTCACGCCGGCACGCCCGGACGCGCGTCGGCGTGCTCGTCGTACCAGGCCACCGTGCGGCGAAGCCCGTCGTCGAGGGATGTGGCGGGCGCGTAGCCGAGGTCACGCAGCTTCGTGATGTCGGGACAGCGCCGGACCGTGCTCCCACGCTGCAGCTCGCCGGGCTCGACCACCGCCGAGCGTCCGAAGCACCGGGCGATGCGCGCCGCCAGCTCGCGGATCGGCGTCTCGACATCCGTGCCGACGTTGTAGATCTCGAGATGCTGGCCACGATCGAGGAGGAGCGCGATGCCGGCGACCACGTCATCGATGTACGCGAACGCGCGCGTCTCTTCTCCGGAACCCTGGATCGGCACTCGCAGCGGTCCGTCCGCCGACTGCGCGAGCTCGCGGATGCCGAGCGCGAGCTGCGGGATCACGTGGTCCCAGCCCATATCGGGGCCGTACGCGTTGTGCGGCCGGAACACGACGGCACGGTCGAGGTGCTTGTTATGGATCGTGAGAAGCTCCGAGGCGATCTTCGCGCCGCCGTAGGAGTAGCGGGCGTTCAACGGATCGGGCACGCTCAGCCCAACCCGCTCATCGGTCGGAACGCGGTCAGCGGTTTGGTAGACCTCGGAGCTAGAGGCCAGGAGGAGCTCACCGACGTCGTGCCGTCGCATGCCGTCGAGTACGTTCAACATGCCGCGGATGCCGACGTCAAGGACGACGTCCGGCATTGAATAGAAGAGTGCCGTCCCGTTCACGAACGCCAGATGGCACACGACATCGATCGACGCGCAGGCGTTCGCGACGACCGCGGGATCCCGGACGTCGCCCTCGACGTAGTCGACGGCGTCGATGACCGTGGCAAGCCGTCGCACGTCGCCCCGGGAGCCGTTGTCGAGGACGCGCACGCGATGGCCATCCTTGAGGAGCCGCTGGACGACGGCGCTGCCAATGAAGCCGGCGCCTCCGGTGACCAGGACGTGGCGCCGCCCGGTCACGCCCGCGCGTCCGGGCCAAAGGCCGTCGGTCGCTGGACGACCGGCGACTGCGGCGGTATCCGCCGAAGGTGGATCGCGCCCCAGACGAACCAACGGAGATATTCGATGACCCACGGGCCGAGCTTGAACGTCGAGGTTCCGCCGTAGAGCCGGTCGACGGAGATGATCGGGACCTCTCCGAGTCGGAAGCCAGCGAGCTGCGCTTTCATGGACATCTCAAACGCGACCGCCCAGCCGACCGGTCGGCTTGTCAGGTCGAGCTTGGAGAAGAGCTCGCGGCGGAACATCTTGACGCCCGTGGTCGCGTCGGTGAGCCCCGAGCCGGCGAGGAACGTGAACATCCGGTTCGCGAGCCGCGAAAGCATCCCACCGATGATCGATCCGCCGAGCCGCCGGCCGCCGTGCGCGTAGCGGGTGCAGGAGACGAAGTCGCAGCCGCGCTCCATGAGTCCGATCATGTCCTCGATCGCGAGGACCGGCCCGACGTCATCTGCCGCGAAGATCAACACGTAGCGCCCGCGGGCGGCCGCCACGCCCGCGCGAATCGCCCCGGCGACCCCTGGTCCGGATGTGTTGAGGACCCCACGCACGTTCGGTGCGCCGCGCGCGATCTCCTCGACGACGGGGATCGAGGCGTCGTCCGGCTTGTCATACACGACGAGAATCTCGTTCGGCACTTCGAACATGCCGCGCAACATCTTGAGCATGACCCGGAGGCTCACGCCCTCGTCGCGCACCGGCAGCAGGACGGACAGGGTGATGTCGCTCACGCGACGTGACTATCGCAGATAGGGCCGACCTGCAGAACAGCGCGCGCAAGAGCGACGGTAGGCTTGCGGGGTTGGACCCGCTGATCGCGCCGACCGCCGTCGTGTCCAGCTCCATCCGCGTGCGGCATGCGGAGCATTTCTCGGTCGGTGATCACTCGATCGTCGATGATTTCTGCTACTTCTCGACCAAGGTGCGGATCGGTCGGTTCTCGCATGTCGCGAACGGCTGCAGCGTCGGGGGCGGCGCGGCCCACACGTTCACGCTCGGCGATTACTCGAGCCTTTCCGCCGGTGTCAGGGTGTGGTGCGCTAGCGATGATTTCGCGCGCAGTCTCGTCTTCGTGCCGCCGCCCGGCCTTGAGGACGTCAAGGAGTTCCTCATCACCGGCGACGTCTCGCTCGGCCGCTGCACCGCGGTCGGAGCCAACAGCGTGATCATGCCGGTGAACGCCATCCCGGAAGGTACCGTCATCGGGGCGCTCAGCTTCGTGCCATCGAACTTCGTGTTCGAGCCGTGGTCCGTGTACGCCGGCGCGCCGATCAGGTACCTCCGGCCCCGGGATCGCGCCGCGGTCCTTCGTCAGCTCGATCGGCTGGAAGCGCGCATCGCTGACTCGGGCGGGACGCCCAAGCGGTAGCAGCATCCGTGGCGCGTCGCTCACCGCGCGTAGAAGGAGCGGATCGCGCCCGACACCGCGCCGACATCGGTGTCGCTGAGCGTGAACGCCGATGGGAGCCACACGGCCTTCGGCGCGACGCGCGTGCTGTTGGGGAAGGTATCATCGGCCGCGCGGTACGGCGGCTGCCGGTGGATCGGATGCCAGAACCGGCGGCAGTCAATCTCCCGCGCGCGGAGAAATGCGTCGAGGTCGTCGCGCCGCTCGACGATGGCGTCGGTCCAAAGCGGGCACTCGCCACCCACCAGGTCGAAGCCGGGCAGCGTGACCTGATCGATCCCGGCGAGCGCGTCGGCGTACGCGGCGTGGATCCGGCGCTGGCGCTCGAGCCGTTGGTCCAACCGCCCGAGCTGAGCGACGCCGACGGCGGCCTGGAGGTTCGTCAGCTTGAAGTTCAGGCCGAAGACCGGATGCAGGTCGTCTCCGCCGGTCCCCGTGGAGGCTCGGCCCTGGTCCTTCAGCTCACGCAGCCGGGTGTGGACGGCGTCATCGTCGGTGAGAACCGCTCCACCCTGGCCGGTCGTGATGCTCTTGTTCGGCGAGAACGAAAGACAGCCAGCGACCCCGAAGGTGCCGAGCGCCTTGCCGCCACGTCGCGACACGAAGGCCTCGGCGGCGTCCTCGACCACGGCGACGCCTCGCGCGCGCGCGATCCGCAGGATATCCGCCATCGCCGCGCCACGCCCGCTCACGTGCACCGGGATGACCGCCTTCGTGCGAGCGGTGATGGCGCGCTCGAACGCGCCCGGATCTAGACACAGGGTCCGAGCGTCGATGTCGACGAGGATCACCGCCGCGCCGGTCGCGCGGACGGCGTTCGCGGTCGCGATGAACGTCAGGTCAGGGACCACGACCTCGTCGCCCACGCCGACCCCGACCGCGAGCAGTGCGAGATACAGAGCCGCGGTGCCACTCGTGACCGCAACCGCATGCTTCGCGCCAGTGCGCTCCGCGAGGAGCCGCTCGAACTGGCGCGTGACCGCCCCGTCGTTGATGTAGTTGCTGTCGAGCACCTCCTTCAGGAGCGCGTACTCCTCTGGCCCGACTTGCGGCTCCCACCAGGGGATCTTTTTCGTCACGACGCCTTTCGTGGCAACACTCCCCAGAGGTCGACGAGATCGACGCGGTCCGGGACGCAGATGGTCCGGTAGGCCGCATGGGGGACCCCGACGATAACGATGTCGCTCCGCTCGATGAGCTCCTCTTTCGATATGAACGTCGGATCCTTCGCGTATTCATCCGAGTACAGGACGCTCGCGCCACGGAAGCGGAGGATCTTCCCGAGCTTGTATGAGAGCGCGTCTCGAATGTCGTCGCTCTCCGCTTTGAAGGTCATGCCGAGGATCCCAACAGTCGAATGGACCAGATCGTGCCGGCGGGCCACCCGCTCGACGATGAAACCCGGCATCCCTTCGTTGATCCGCATGGCCATGCTCCCGAAGCCGAAACCGCTGCCGAACGCCGCGAGCTGCATCGTGTCTTTCATCAGGCAAGGGCCTGCGGCGAAGCCCGGTCCCGGGAAGTCACGGAGCCGCGGATAGTCCTGCTTCATGCCGGTGAGAACGCGGCCGTAATCAAGCCCGGCGTCCTCGACCAGCATGTAGAACTGGTTGGCCGCCGCGAACTGGATGTAGCGATACGCGTTGGTGATCAGCTTCGCGAACTCGGCTTCTTTCGGCCGCATCCGGACGATCTTCGGCGCGATCGTGCCGAAGAGGCGCGCAGCCACCTCCTCGGCCCCGGGGGTCGTGCCACTCACGATCTGTGCGATGTCTTGCATCTCTCGAATCGCGAATCCTTGGACGACGCGCTCCGGTGCGAATGCGACCCCGAGCGGTTTCCCGTGCTTCGCGAGATACCTCGCGACATATTCGGTGACGCCGGGAGACACGGTCGATCGGAGGACGATCGTCTGGTCGAATGACAAGTGCGGCAGCAGCTGGTCGATGCAGCGCGTAACGATCTCGACCTTCGGGTTATGGAACTCGTCGATCGGCGTGCCGATGGTCAAGATGACGATCGGCACGCCCGCGATGTCCGCCGTGTCGGCGCTGAACGCGAGCCGCCCCGAGGCGAGCGCGCTCGCGAGCAGCTGGGGGCCTCCTTCTTCAAGGAACGGCATCTCGCCACGCGCGAGCTGCGCCAATGTGGCCCGATTGATGTCGTACGCGAGCGTGCGCTGACCCCTCGAGGCGAGGACCATCGCGAGCGGCGCGCCGACATGACCTGCGCCTCCGACCACCACGACATCGAACTTGCTCACGCGTGTAAGGCTAGCCTGACCGAACATTTGTCGCGGGCCCCC
>JALYLX010000163.1 GCA_030773995.1 Chloroflexota bacterium | reverse complement strand
GCCTTGCGGTTCTTGGCCTCGTTCGCGACGATGCGCAGCAGCCACGGGCGGAACGGCGCGCCCTCGCGGAAGCGGTCGAGGGCGTAGTACGCCTTCACGAAGGCGTCCTGCGTCACGTCCTCCGCCTCAGCGGGGCTCGCGGTGATCACGTACGCCACCCGCGCAGCGAGCGCCTGGTAGCGCGTGACCAGCTCGCCGTACGCGTCTTGGTCACCACGTCTTGCACGCTCCACTAACGCCGATTCGCCGGGCTGCTCCAGTGGTCGGCCCTCCACGGAGTTCGTTACCGCCCTTCGTACAACGAAGCGGTCTGACCGGTTCCCGTTCGCGCATCTACCCAGGCGGCGCGCCGTTTCAGCTCGTGACGATCGGCGCGGACGAGGGCGTCGAGCCCGAACGACTCGACCGTGGCGCTGGCCGCGGCCACCCCGTGGGCGAGCGCGTCACGCAGCGCCGCGTCGTCGAGGTCGGCGAGCTCCGCGAGGCGTCCAAGGAAAGCGCCCGCGAGCGCATCCCCCGCCCCGGTCGGGTCCACGACGGTCACGGGAAACGCCGGCGCGGTCAGGGTCGCAGTGCGCGTGTACAACGTCGCTCCCGCCGCACCACGCTTCACGATGACCGCGCGCGATCCGTGGACGAGGATCCCCGCTGCGGCGCGTAGGGCGTCGTCGTGCCCCGCGATGAGCGCCAGCTCGCGGTCGTTCACGGAGAGCACCGTTGCGCGCGCGATCACCTCATCGAGGCCAGCACGCTCGCGGATCCACTGATCCATCGTGTCGAGAACCACGACCGAGGGCGTCAGCTGATCCAGTGCCTTCCGCTGCGCCCGCGGATCGGTGTTGGCGAGGAGCACCCGGCGCGCGTCCCGGAACGATTCGGGGACCCGCGGCTCCCACCCCGCCACGACGCCAAGGTCGGTGTTCCGCACATCGCTCTGGGCGAAGTCATCGTCGTAGCTGCCGGACCAGCGGAGCGTGCGTCCGTCACGCCGCTCGACGCCCCGGACGTCGACACCGACGCGTCGAAGGAGGCGCAGGTCGTCCTGGCGCAGATCCGGACCGGCGACGGAGACGAGTCCGGTGAGCACGTACTTCGCCGCAGCGATGCTCGCGTACGCGGCCGAGCCGCCCAGCACATCCGCTCGCCGGCCGACGGGCGTGCGCACGTCGTCGTACGCGAGCGGGCCGACGACCAGGACCGGGACCGGCACGGCTCCATACGATGGACCGAATGGGCCGGGAGCCGCTGCACGATTACGTCTCGCGAGGGTTTGGGCCAGCCACCGACCTGTACGAGAAGATCCGGCCGGAGTACCCCGAGGAAGCGGTCGACATTCTCGTGCGGGAGCTCCGCATCGAGCGGGGGCGGATCGTCGTCGACGTCGGCGCGGGCACGGGCAAGCTCACCCGCGCCCTCGTGCGGACCGGCGCCACGGTCATCGCCGTGGAGCCCCTCGCCGAGATGCGCGAGCGCCTGGCCGAGACGGTGCCGCTCGCCGTTCCGTTCGACGGGACCGCCGAGCGCATGGCGATCAAAGACGAATCCGTCCACGCGATCACCGTCGCCCAGGCATTCCACTGGTTCGACGGAGACCGCGCGCTGGCCGAGTTCCACCGCGCTCTCGTCCCCGGCGGCCGCCTCGGACTCATTTGGAACGTGCGCGACCGCCGTACGCCGTGGGTGGATGCCTTCGATGCGATCATCGATTGCGTCGATCCGGGTCGCCCCGACCATCAGACCGGCAAGTGGCGCGCGGCATTCGAGCGCACAAGCCTCTTCGCTCCGCTCGCGCAGCGGGACGTTCCACACGAGCAGGTCCTGACACCCGACACGCTGGTGGATCGTGCGCTGACCGTCTCGAGCATCACGGTGCTGCCGAAGCCGGAGCGCGAGCGCGTCCTGGACGAGGTCCGCGAGCTCGCCACGACGCATCCGGACCTGCGTGGCCGCGATTCAGTCGCGCTGCCTTACATCACCAAGGTCTACTGGACCGAGCGCCTCTAGACGGCGCCATCCTTGTGCAGCTTCGCGATCTCATCCGCCGCATACCCGAGCTCCTCGAGTACTTCGTCGGTGTGCTCGCCGAGCAACGGTGGATGGGTCCGTACCGACGGAGGCGTCCCGTCCATTCGCACCGGGATCCCTGGCGCCCGTACCCGGCCCGCGGTCGGATGGTCGACCTCGGCGATGAGGCCGAGGTGCCGCACCGTGGGATCGGCGAACACGCCAGCGAGATCGTTGATCGGCCCGACCGGCACATTCGCTTTCCGCAGGCGCGTGACGACATCGTCTTTCTTGAGCGAGCCGATCCGCTTCTCGAGGATCGGGATCAGCGTCGTGCGGTTCTCGACGCGCTTCCCGTTGTCCGCGAAGCGTTCGTCGTCGGCGAGATCGTCGAGATCGAGGGCCGCGCAAAGCCGTGCGAACAGCGCGTTATTGCCGCAGCAGACGTTCACGAAACCGTCCGCCGCACGGAACGTCTGGTACGGGACGATCGAAGAGTGCACGTTGCCCTCGGGCTTCGGCACGGTGCCATCCGCGAAATAGCGCGCCGCCTGCCGCGAGAGCAGAGCGACCTGCCCGCCGATCATCGTCGCGTCGATGGCCTGCCCTTCGCCCGTGCGCTCGCGCGCGTGCAACGCGGCGACGATCGCGAAGGCCGCGAACATCCCGGCGACCATGTCGGCCTGCGGGACGCCGACCATGACCGGGTCGCCGCCCGGCTTGCCGGTAAGGCTCATGATCCCGCCCATCCCCTGGACGATGAGGTCGTACGCGGCCCACGCGCGGCCGGGACCATCCTGGCCGAAGCCGGAGATCTGACAGAGGATCGCGCGCGGATTCAAGGCCCGGATCCGTTCTTTCGGGAAGCCCAGGCGGGCGAGCGTCCCGGGGCTGAAGTTCTCGACCACGACGTCGGCTTGCTCGACGAGCCGCTCGAGCACCTTCGCGCCGTCCGGATGCTTGAGGTCGAGCGTGAGGCTTCGCTTGTTCCGATTGATCGAGAGGTAGTACGCGGAGACTCCGTTGATGTGCGGCGGCGCCCACGTCCTGGTCTCGTCGCCGGTGCCGGGCAGCTCCACCTTGATCACGTCGGCGCCGTGATCCGCGAGCATGAGGGTGCAGTACGGTCCGGCGAGCGCGCGGGTGAGATCGACCACCCGGATCCCCGAGAGCGCGCCTTCGGCCGCGCCGCCGCTGATCGCGGGCAGCGCTTCGAGGGTGTCGTCGTCGCGCAGGACCGCATCGCCGTCGCGCTGTTCGCCGTTCACGATGAACGCGGCCGTCTCGGCCGCCGGGATCCCGAGCGCGCGGACGACCTCGAGCGCAGTCTTGCCTGCTCCCTCGACTGAAAGCTGCTTCACCCCGCCGGGGCTGAACTGCCGGAGCTCCCCATGCAGCACGAGGGTGATCACGGCGCGATCTCGAGCGTCGGGCCAACGATCGCGCGCGCATCGTCGTCGAGACGGCCCGCGACGAGCCGGATGGTCTCGCGGAACAGGGCGCAGGCGGCGGTCGCCTGGGCGAACGCATCGCCGCCGTCGAGCCCGAACGCGGCCCGGTGCGCCGAGGTCCAGGCCGGGCCGGCCGCCTCGCGGACCTTGCGGTAGTACTCGTTCTCGGTGCGGATCGGGACGAGGAAGGCGACCGACGCCATCCGCTCGCACTTGCCGACCAGCGAGGCCGCCGCGTGCAGCACCTTCGACTCGTCGCGGGTCGCCAGGCCGTCACGGATCTTGAAGATGTATTCGCACGCGTGGCCTGCGGTCTCGCGAAGGTAGGTCGCGGCCGCGGGCCGTAACGCGTCGTAGTCGAACGACCGCGCCGCGGCCTGGAGCCGCCCGAGCTCACCATCGCGATCGAGCAGGATGCGCATCTCGGTGAACGCGGGCACCGCCCAGATGGCCTTGTCGGGCCGGCGGAGCTCGGCCCAGCTCTCGGCCGCGGTCGCCGAGCTGTACATGACGAGGCGCCGGCCGATGAACGCGGGCCGGGTCGGCCACTTCGCGTCAGCGTCGCCGACCATCGACTTCACGTCGATATCGCTCCAGGTCGACGCCTCACCGCGGGCGACGCTCCCGAGCACCGCAATGCCTTGCACCGCCGGACCGTCGGCCGCCGCGAGCAGGCGCCCGACGACGTCCGGCGTCAGCACGTCGTCGACCGAGGTGGCCATGAAATCGCAGAGTACCGTCTGGTCATGCAAGAGACCGGCTCGTTGCCGCTCTTCCCGCTCGGGAGCGTCCTGTTCCCGGGAATGCTCCTGCCGCTCCACATCTTCGAGCCGCGCTACCGGCTCCTCCTGAAACGCGCCGTCGACAACGACCAGCCGTTCGGCATCGTGCTCATCAAGAGCGGCCCCGAGGTCGGCGGACCGGCTGAGCCGCACCGCGTCGGGACCGTCGCCCGTGTGGTCGGCACGACGCCCCTCCCGGGCGGCCGCTCGTTCATCATCGTGCGCGGCGAGCGCCGTTTCGAGATCGAGCGGATCGACGCCGAGCGTGAGCCGTATCTCGTGGGCGAGGTCCGCTACATCGACGAGGACGACGGCAGCGACGCGGTGGCGCTCGCCGATCAAGCGGCCGACGCGTTCGGCCAGTACCTCACCGGGATCCTCGCGACGTCCACCGACGCGCGCACCGAGGCGCCGCTCGGCGAGCTCCGCGAGGGCACGCCCGCGGACGTCTCGTACCGGATCGCGGGCGGGCTCGGCATTGACGCGTCGGAGCGCCAGCGGCTCCTCGAGACCGAGCACACCGCACCGCGGCTCGAATCGGTCATGCGGCTGCTCGAACGAGAGAACACATTGCTCAAGAACCTGGTCCTCCGGCTGCGAGCGCGGGGCGAGACGCCGCCCCTGAACTAACCGATGCCCGCCGCGTGCACGACGTTACCGCCGACGACCGTGCCGGTGATCCGCAGCGCCGGCCACTCATCGACGGCGATCGCAGCGAGATCGCGCTCGACGACGGTCGCGTCGCAGCGCATCCCGACAGCGAGGGTGCCGCGCTCGCTTTCCGCGCCCATCGCGTACGCGGCGCCTGAGGTGTACGCGGCGATCGCCTCGTGGACGTCGAGGGCCTGCTCCGGGTGCCACCGGTCGGCGTCGTGTGGCCGCTTGCGCGCTACCGCCGCGTGCATCCCGAGCAGCGGATCGATCGGCTCGACCGGAGCGTCGGATCCGAACGCGAGCCGCGCGCCACGGTCGAGCAGGTGCCGCCACGGGTACGCCCGCGTTGCCCGCTCCGGGCCCCAGTAGCGGTCGACGAGGTCGCGATCACTCGTCGCGTGGATGGGCTGCATCGACGCGATGATGTCGAGCGCACCGAAGCGCCCGATGTCCTGGCGGCGAAGCAGCTGCACATGCTCGACCCGTTGCCGGAGCTCCGGATGCGCGGCACGTGTCGGCTCGATCGCGTCGAGTGCGACGTGCACCGCTCGGTCGCCGATCGCGTGGATCGCGACCGCGATGCCGGCGTCCGCGGCGCGGCGGACATCCGTGTTCAGCCGGTCCGGCTCGATGGTGAGGAGTCCGCGGTCGCTGCTGCCCTCGTACGGCTCCTCCAGCGCGGCGGTCTGGGACCCGAGCGCGCCGTCGGTGAAGATCTTCAGGTGGCCGGTGCGCAGCCATTCGTCGCCCAGGCCGGTGCGCAGTCCGAGCCGCAGGGCCGCGTCCAGATTCGCGTGCGGGATGCCCATCGCGACGCGCAGCCGCAGCTCGCCACGGTCCCGGCGCCGCTGGAACGCGCTGAAGGCGGCTGCCACCTCGAGATCCTCGATCGCGGTGATGCCACGACGATGGGCCTCCCGCTGGCCGCGCTCGATGGCGGCGAATGAGTCGTCGATCGTCGGCGGTGGGACGACCGCGTCGGCGAGGCTGTTCGCGTTCTCCTTGAGGATGCCGGTCGGCGCACCGCTCGCGTCGCGTTCGATCGCGCCCCCCGCCGGCACGGTCGTGCTCGCGTCGATACCCGCTCGCCGGAGGGCATCGGTATTCAGCCACCGCGCGTGCCCGTCGCGACTACGGAGCGCCGCGGGCCGGCCCCCGGTCACGCGGTCAAGCTCGGCGGCCGTCGGCCAGCGGCCCCAGCGGTTCTTGTCGAATCGTCCGCCGAGGACCCACGCGCCCACTGGCAGGAGCTGGGCGTAGGCCTCGATCCGGATGAGCGCGGCATCGACAGACGCCGCGTCGCGCAGATCGACCTGATCCATCTGGATCGCCCACCACGTGAAGTGGACATGCGCGTCGTGCCAGCCCGGGGTCATGAGACCGCCGCGCAGGTCGACGCGCTCCGCGTCGGAGTGCTCGCGCCGGAGATCCGCGGCCGTGCCGATCGCGGCCACGCGCCCATCTCGGGCGACGAGAGCCTCGGCGCTGATGCGCCCGCCGATGTGGATGCGCCCGTTGTGGAAGAGCGTCGCGCTCACGGCTGGATGATGCCAGCCG
>JALYLX010000162.1 GCA_030773995.1 Chloroflexota bacterium | reverse complement strand
CCCCGGCGGTCGCGCGGCGCTCCACCGCGTTGTGATCAGCGTGCTCGCGATCGCCGCCTGCGTCGCCACGTTCAGCGCCGTCCTCGCCGCCACGCGCACCGACATCGTCGAGGTGCCGGCCGCACTGGAGCGGCTCCTCGATCCGCGGACCGACGGCGAAAAGGCCATCGCCTTCGCCCAGGGCGCCCTCGCCGCCGCGCCCGGAGATCCGCGCCTCATGGCCGCGCTCGCGTCCGCCTATCTCGCGCGGGTTCGCGAGACGTACGACCCGACCCTGTACACGAAAGCATCTGCGCTGCTCGATCGGGCCGACGCGCTCGCGCCACTCGACCCCGACGTCGCGACCGCGTCCGGCAACCTGGCGCTGTCCCGGCACGACTTCGCCGCGGCGCTCCGCTGGGGCCTCGTCGCGCGGACCGCTGCACCCGCGAGGCCCGCGGCGTACGGCGTCCTCACGGACGCCTACGTCGAGCTCGGGCGGTACGCCGAGGCGGTCGATGCCGCGCAGCGGATGGTCGATCTCCGCCCGGACCTGGCGTCGTACTCGCGCGTGTCCTATCTGCGCGAGCTGCACGGCGATCTCGATGGGGCGATCGACGCGATGCGCCGCGCGGTCGATGCCGGCGCGCCCCGGACCGAGGGAGCGGCGTGGTCCGAGGTGCAGCTCGGTAACCTCTACCTCGCGAAGGGCGACCTTGCGTCGGCGGAGCGCGCGTACGAGGACGCGCTGCAACGGGTCGATGGCTACGTCTTCGCGCTCGCCGGGCAGGCGAAGGTCCGCGCCGGCCACGGTGACCTCGCCGGCGCCGCCGCCCTCGATACCCAGGCCGCGCAACGCCTTCCGGTCCCCGACTTCGTCATCGCGCTGGCCGAGCTGCACGAGCGGCTCGGCGACGCAACGCGCGCCAGTCAGGACGCGGAGCTCGTCTCCGCGATGGAGCAGCTGCTCAAGACGAACGGCGTGCGGACCGACGTCGACCTCGCCCTCTTCGATGCCGACCACGGCCTTCGCCTGCCCGACGCGCTCGCCACGGCGCGCGCCGAGTACGCGATCCGGCCCAGCGTGACCGTCGCTATGACCCTCGCCTGGACCGAGTACAAGAACGGCGACCTCGCGGCCGCGTCGGCGCACGCGGCCGAGGCGCTCCGGCTCGGCTGGCGTGATCCCGCGACGGTGCGTCGTGCCGCGACCATCGCGGAGGCAGCCGGCGACGTGTCGCTGGCCCGGCGCGCGGCGGAGCTCTCGCGATGAGGCGGCTCGTGATCGGCTGGGCGCTCGCGCTGCTTGCGCTGCCGCTCGGCACAGTCGCCGCATCTGCGCACCCGCTCGGCAACTTCACGGTCAACCACTTCAGCCGGGTGACGGTGCTCGCCGGGGCGATCCAGGTCCGCTATGTGCTCGACCTCGCCGAGATCCCAACACTCCAGGAGACCCAAGCCGCACAGGTCGAGGGCATCGCGCAGCGACTCGCCGACGAGGTGTCGCTCAGCGTCGACGGGGTCGCGGCCCATCTCGCGCTACGGTCGTCCTCCGTCGAGCGGCTTGAGGGCCAGGCCGGGCTCGCGACGCTCCGTGTGACGCTCGAGCTCGAGGCGCCTGCCGCGGGCGATGGCGCGCGGGTCGCGTATCGCGACGGGACGTACGCGGGGCGCATCGGCTGGCACGCTGTCGTGTTCAACGGGGCGGTCCGTGACGCGACCGCCGGCGCGGACGATCCGACGAACGAGCTGCGCTCCTACCCGAGCGACCCAAGCCTGACGCCGCCCGATGTGACCGATGCCGCGGCGACCGTTGACCTCTCGGTGTCGGTCGCGCGGACCACCGCTGGCCTTGCCGCCTTGTCGAGGTTCGCGATCGACACGAACGCGGACATGCTCGCGTCGTACCTGCGCGGCGGCAGCGCGGACCTCGGCACGCTCGCAGCGGCGCTGCTCGTGGCGATGGCCCTGGGGGCCCTGCACGCGCTTGGACCGGGACACGGCAAGGCGATGGTGGCCGCCTATCTCGTCGGCTCGCGCGGTACGCCCGGGCAGGCGGTCGTCCTTGGCACGACCGTGACCATCACGCACACCGTTGGCGTGTACGCGCTCGGCGCGCTCACGCTCGTCGCCGCGCAGTACCTCCTCCCCGAACGGCTGTACCCGATCCTCGGGGTGCTGTCCGGCGTACTGGTCATCGCGATCGGGCTTGGATTGCTCCGCGCGCGGATCCGCTCACTGCGCGGTCACGCGGACCATCGCGACGAGCTCGAGCACGGCCACAGTCACGGGAACGGCCCCAGCCAGCATCGCCACGACGGTCCGGTCGGGATGCGCGGTCTGGTCGCCCTCGGCGTCTCGGGCGGACTGCTGCCGTGCCCGACCGCCCTCGTGGTGCTGCTCGCCGCGGTGTCGGTCCACAACGTCCTGCTGGGGATGGTGCTCGTCGCGTCCTTCAGTGTCGGCCTCGCGATCGTGCTCACCGGCATCGGGCTCGCATTCGTCTTCGGGCAGCGTGCGCTCCGCCGGCGTCAGCTGCTGTCGCGGGTCGGTGGCTCAGCGATCGCGCGGGCGTTGCCCACGCTCTCCGCGGCGGCCATCACCGTTGCCGGCGTCATCATCGCCGTCGGCGCCGCGCGCGGTCTTGCCTGAGCGCGGGGCGGCCAGTCATCGAAGGCGGCGGACACGCGGATGACCTCATAGAGTCCCCGCGTGGGAGTCATCCATCTCCGACCCTGAAGTCGTAACTGGTGACAAGGCTGGTGACGATGGAGCGCTTGTGGCCCGGATCGCCCGGGGCGACCCCGTCGCTCTCGGCGAGCTGTACGACCGGTACGGCCGGACGGTGTTCGGCGTCCTCTACCGGCTCCTTGGGACGGCGGAGCCCGCCGAGGAGGTCGCCCAGGATGCGTTTCACGCGGTCTGGCGGCGCGCAGCGACGTACCGCGCCGACCGTGGCTCGGTCCGTACGTGGCTGCTCGCCATCGCCCGCAACGCCGCGATCGATTGGCGGCGGACGAAAGGTAAGCGCCTCGAGCGCGAGGCCGCGATCGATGAGGCCGCGGAGCTCGTCGAGGAGACGCGTGTGGATGACCGGGTCATCGCCAACCTGCAGGCGGATCGAGTGCGTGCCGCCGTCGCGTCGCTCCCCGACGAACAACGCGTCGTGCTGAGCCTCGCGTTCTGGTCCGGGCTGTCCCAGAGCGAGATCGCCGAACGCACCGGCACGCCGCTCGGAACGGTGAAGAGCCGCGTGCGCCTCGCGATGTCGAAGCTGCGCGACCGCCTGCGGCTCGAGAGCGAGAGCGCATGAGCCCGCATCCGACCGACGATCTGGCGGCCTACGCCATCGGTGCTCTCGATGACGAGGAGCAGCGGCTCGTCGCTGCACACGTCGCCTCCTGCCCGTCGTGCAGTGCGGAGGTCCGCGCGTTCGCCGAGACGGCGTGGACGATCGCCGAGACCGCGGCCCGTGATGTACCACCGCGGCTTCGGGCCGCGATCGTCGAACGCGCCTCCAGCGCCGGCGCGCCGCGGGTCTCGCGCTTCGCCGGACTCTTCGCAGCCCTGCGCCGGCCAGTCCCGCTCATCGTGCCGCTCGCGCTCGCCGCCGTGCTCGTCGTCGCGCTCGTCGGCTATGGCATCGCCCGCCGCGATGCCGATCGGTACGCGGCCGTGGTCGCGGGCGCGGTCGGCGCGAGGGTCGTGCCGCTCGCGGCGACCGGTGCGGCCGCCGGCATCCGCGGATCACTCGTCATCCCGACGAACGGGAGCGCGCCCTACCTCATCCTCGATCTTCCAGCGGCGGCCGCCGGGAAGACGTGGGAAGCGTGGGTCATTCGCGGCGACACGCCGGTGCGCGCGGGCGTCACCGACGACCACGGTGTGACGACCCTCACGCTGACGACCGGCGTCTCGGCTGGGGACACCGTCGCCGTCACCGCGGAGCCCGCCGGCGGCGTCGACGCGCCCACCGGGACGCCCGTGCTGGCGGGCAAGTCGTAGCCCGTCGTCCGATGATCGGGCTCGACGGGCGGTAAGGGAGAACGTCATGTATCGGTGGATCGTCTTCATCCACATCGCCAGCGTGCTTGGCCTGCTCCTCGTCCATCCGGTCACAGTCGCGTTCCATCTGAAGCAGGAACGGGACGATACGAGGATCCGCGAGCTGCTCGAGGTGTCCGAGGCAGCGAGCTCGCTTCGGTGGATCTTCTTCGGGCTCACCGTCTTGTCAGGAGTCGCGCTTGGCTTCTTGGGGTCGTGGTGGGGCAGCGCGTGGATCTGGGCGGCACTCGTTCTCTTCCTGTTGATCGGTGTGGTGATGAACCTCTACGGCGGACGGACGATCGATCAGATCGCGGATACC
This sequence comes from Chloroflexota bacterium, assembly GCA_030773995.1. GTDB lineage: Bacteria > Chloroflexota > Limnocylindria > P2-11E > P2-11E > UBA4735. Next base: position 8,130 of record JALYLX010000162.1, on the reverse strand, counting down.
CGGAACGATGCCGAGATGGAGCGCTTACTGACCCGCTTTCGCCCGGGGATCCTGGCCGTGGCCGGGACGGGCGGTCTGCTTTTGGTCTTGTACCTGATGCTGTTCAAGCCAACGTTCTGATGCGCGTCGGCGTCCAGCTCCCGGAGGTCGAGCGCGACGTGCGGTGGCCGGAGATCGCCGAGATGGCGCAGGCTGCGGACGAGGTCGGTTTCGCTTCGATCTGGGTTGGTGATCACCTCCTGTACCGCGGCGGGGGCCGGCCAGACCGCGGGCCGTGGGATGCGTGGACGCAACTTGCGTCCCTGGCGGCACTGACGCAGCGCGTCGACCTTGGCTCGCTCGTCGCGTCGACCGCGTTCCATCCACCCGGCGTACTCGCGCGGATGGCCGCGTCGATCGACGAAGTGAGCGGCGGGCGCTTCACCTTCGGCATTGGCGCGGGCTGGAACGAGGCCGAATTCCGCGCGTTCGGCTTCCCGTTCGATCGTCTCGCCTCACGCTTCGAGGAATCGTTCGAGATCGTGCGTCGGCTCCTCGCGGGCGAGGTCGTGACGTTCTCAGGCGAATTCCATCGGGTCGAGGACGCTGTGCTCCTTCCGCGGCCCGCGCGGCGTGTGCCGCTGATGGTCGGCAGCAACGGCGCGCGCATGCTCGCGGCCACGCTGCCGCACGTTGACGCGTGGAACACGTGGTACTCGGAGTACGGGAACACGTCGGACGGCTTCGCCGAGCGGAACGCTGAGATCGATGCGGCGTGCGCTCGTGTCGGTCGCAAGCCACGTGAGGTGCGACGGACCGCGTGCGTCTTGGTGACCGTCGGCGCCGGCGGCGAGCGTCCGCACGATGTGGCCCCGGTGGCCGCGGAGCGGCTTGCGGCGCATCTCAAGGAGCTCGTGGACGCCGGCCTCGACGAAGCGATCCTCGTGGTCGACCCGGTGACCGAGCGTTCCGTACGGGAGCTCGCACAGCGGATCGCCTGAGCCTGGACTGCTGACCTGGCTCGGACGGAAGGATTAGCGTTCAGGCGATGGCTAACGAAGGTCCCACTCAGGCGGAGCTCGATCGCCTCACCGCCGATCTTCGAGTGTTCGATGTCAATGGGATCGAGCGCGCGGCATGGGGCTGGGATCGGCACGAGCGTCGGGGCCTCGACGCGTATCACGACGCCGAGCGCGCCGCGGTCGCGCTGATCGAGCAACACGATCTCGGTCCGCGCTGGGAGGAGCTCCGCCGCACGCTGTTCGGCCTGACCGAGTCCACGGGCGCATTGGTCAACTGGAGGGCCCGGCACGCTCAGCTCGGACACAAGGCCGAGAGTGCGGCGTTCGGGGCAGCACTCGGGCTCTTCGCCAAGGCCCATCTCACGCCGGAGCAATACGCCAGCCTGGTCGAGCCGATGGCCGAGGCGCTGCCATGGCTCCTACCCGATCGCCCGCCGGCGCCCCGCACGCCGGAGTAGATCCGTCAGCACGAGCTGGCTGCCGCTCCCGTACGACGAGTGGCGCGAGACGCGCGACACGCTGCACATGTACACGCAAGTCATCGGCAAGCTACGGCTCGCGCTCAGTCCGTTCGAGCCGCAGTGGGCCAACGTTCCGCTCTACGTGACCGCGCGCGGCCTGACCACGTCACCGATGCCCATCGATGTCCGAACGTTGGAGGGTGAGCTGGACTTCATCGAGAACGTCCTCGTGCTTCGTTCGAGTGACGGCGGGATCGAGCGGCACACTCTCGGCGGATCGGTCGCCGATTTCTATGACGCCGTAATGCGTGCGTTGGCAGGGCTTGGCATGGAGGTGACGCTTTCAGTCGTCCCATCCGAGGTGTCTGACCCCATCCCGTTTCCCGCGGATCGCACCCACCACACCTATGACCCGGCACAGGCGCGTCGGTTCTGGCAGGTGCTCGCGATGATCGACAGCGTGTTCAGGGAGCATCGGGCGGGCTTCTTCGGTAAGACCCCGCCGGTCTCGTTCTTCTGGGGCACCTTCGACCTCGCGGTCATCCGCTCCTCGACCCGGCGGGTGCGCCCGCGCGCCGGTGCCGGGATCATCGAGCGTTTCGGGGGGACCGCCGAGCAGATCTGCGGCGGGTGGTGGCCAGGTGATGCCCACTACCCGCACCCTGCGTTCTACGCCTACGCGTGGCCGAAGCCTGCCGGCGTGGAGCGCGCATCGATCCGGCCGAGGGGTGCGGCGTGGAACACCACGATCCGCGAGTTCCTGCTGCCGTACGCGGTCGTGCAGGCGTCGGCAGATCCGCGCGCAGCGATCTTGGAGTTCCTGCGCAGCACGTACGACATCGGCGCGGGGATGCTCGGCTGGCCGAGCGATCTCACGGAGGTCGACGCGCCCGATCGTCCGCGTGACTGAGCCCGCTAGAAAACGAGCTCCGCGGTGCGCGCGCTGTCGCGCCAGGCCGTGCAGACGACGTACGGCGGGTCGTCATCGACGACCCGCAGCAGCTTCCTGCAGGCCATGCACTCCTCGATGTCCACGTCGGTGCCGCGGAGCGGACACCCGACGCGTGCGCCATCAACGAACGACCGGTCGTTGTGCTTCTTCCAGAACATCGGCCTACCTCCCGGACACGCCGAGCTCGATGAGCTCGTCGCGCGAGCGCTCGAGCTCTCTGACGCCCGCGATGACACCGACCAGGGCGGCCAGCGTCACGACGGGGACGGCGATCGCGGCGACGAACGCGAGCGCCTCAGCGGTCATCGGATCCACCGCCCTTCGCCGAACTGGTCTCGGCGGCGTGCATCAGGACGCGCGCGGCCAAGAAGCCGGCGACGGTCGCCAGCATGAGCGCGAACACGATCACGGTCGTGAGCAGGACGCCGAATTCCATGACCACATCTTCGGCCCGGCCTGTGGAGGCCAATAGGGCCGAATGGCACCCGATTTCGGGCGAACGGCCCCGCGACTACCGGACCGCCATGCGGCCGTCCAACCTCCGTCGGTGACGATCGCTGCGCCCCGCAATTGCTGGGGTTTCGGCCCTCCGACGACCAGAAGGCCCCGATCAGCCGGGACGACTGCCCAGCGCAATGGTGCCGAAAGGCCCTTCCGACGCTGCCGCTGACGCGTGACTGTGAAGCTCCGAAAAGGAGTGACGACATGCGCAAACTGAAGTTCGTGACGATGCTCGCGATCGCTGCGGCCCTCGTCATAGGCTGCGCCCCGAAGGGCGGTACGGTCAACGTGACGCTTACAGAGATGAAGATCGCGCCTGACCACAACAGCATTTCCGCTGGTCCGATCACCTTCGTGGTGAAGAACAACGGGACGCTGGAGCACGAGCTCGTCGTGATCCAGACCGACCTGGCGGAGGACAAGCTCGCCCCGGACGTCGAAGAGCCAGGCAAGATGGACGAGACCGGAAACCTCGGTGAGACCGGAGAAGTGCCGCCTGGCCAGTCGAAGACGTTCACCGTCACGCTTCCGGCTGGTCATTACGTGCTCATGTGCAACGAAGTCGGGCACTACGCGGGCGGCATGCACTTGACCTTTACCGTCAACTAGCCCCAGACCCTGAGTCGCGACGAGAAGCCCTCCGCCTAGGGTGCGCGGTCCGAAAGACCAAACACGACCAGGTCGGGGGGTCTTCTTGTGCCAGATGGAGCGCCTGAGGAAGGGACAAGTGCCCGGCCCATTGGGGCCGAAAGGCCCTTCCGACGTCCCAATCCGAGAGCGAATGTGAAACCCGAAAGGATGGTGCGTCGTGACAAACACTCTCATCCACGATCCTTCTCGCGCCGCCCTGGTGGTCAGCGCCGATCCTGCGGTCCGTGCCGACTGGGCCCGCTACTTCGAGGCGCTCGGCATGCGCACCCTCCGTTGCGTCGGGCCCCACGTCCTCTGCGTGCTCCTCGATGGTGGATACTGCCCACTCCACGAGGAGGCGGATCTGGCGATCTACGACCGCGACTCGGTCACACCCGAGCTCACGCTCCGATTGATCCGCTCGAGCCGTTCACTCCCCATCGCTTTCGCGAAGGATCAGCTCGATGTCCACGGACATCACGAGCCGGTGATCACGGCGGTCGCATCTGAGGGTGCCGACGCATGTATCGGGTCTCCGACCGGGGGCTAGCCCGATAATCCAGAGCGTGAACCTCAGCGTCCTCGATGGCCGGCGTGTCTATCCGGCTCGTCTCATTGCTGCGGCGCTCGTGCTTCCGGTCCTGCTGCTGGCGGGACTGATCGGGCTCGACTACTGGGTGCTCGAGCCCTCGCTGCCTTCCGCCGCCGGCCACGTCGCGCTTCTGGCGATCGGCGCGGCAGGAGTCGTCACGTTCTCGATCGTGATCTTGGCGCGTCTTGGGCAACTGCAAGAACGCGAGATCGCGCAGTCCCGTCGGCTGCGCGCCCTCAACGAGGCGGGACTCGCGCTCAGTGCGGAGCTCGAGACCGAGACGCTGTTGCACAAGATCGCGGACCTGGCACGGGTCGTGGGCGATGCGAGGTATTCGGCGCTCGGCACGTTCGATGAGCGCGGGGTGGTGACCCGGTTCTACACGGCCGGCATCAGCGATGAGGTCCGCGAGCGGATCGGACCGCTGCCCGTCGGCAGGGGCATCCTCGGGCTGCTGCCCCGGGAGGGCCGCCCGCTCCGACTGCGGGACCTGCATCAACATCCGGCTTCCGTCGGCTTTCCGCCCAACCATCCACCGATGACGAGCTTCCTCGGAGTGCCGATCCGCTGGCGCGGAGAGTCGGTCGGCAATCTTTATCTGACCGAGAAGCAGGGTGGGGGCGAGTTCGCGATCGAAGATGAGGAGGCGCTGCTCGCGCTGGCCGCTCAAGCCGCCATCGCGATCGAGAATGCGCGCCTGTACGCGCAGACAAGCCAGATGTCGGCGCTGGAGGAACGGCACCGCATCGGCATGGACCTGCATGACGGCGCGATCCAGTCGCTCTACGGCCTCGGGCTGCTCATCGAGGACGCGTCCGCACAGGTCGATACGGCGCCTCCGTACGCCAAGGCGCAGCTCGGGCGCGCGGTGGACCGGCTCAACGCGGCGATCGCGGATCTGCGCAACTACGTGCTGGGTCTCCGCCCGATCCGCGGCTCCGATCAGCCGCTGCGGGAGTCCTTGCCAACGCTCGGGGCACAGATCGGCACGAACGCTCTGCTGAGCGTGGACGTGACGGTCGAACCCGATGCGGAGTCGGGCTTGGACCAGGCCGGACGCGAGGCTGTGTTCTACGTCGCGGCCGACGCTCTTGGCAACGTTGCCCGGCACGCGCGCGCCCGTCACGCCGGCCTGTCGCTCCGACGTGACGGCGATGCCGTCGTGCTCGAGGTCGTCGACGACGGCGTTGGCTACGACACGGCAACATCTGTCGGAGGCTTGGGACTACGCAACATGCGCGAACGCGCGTTCAACGCAGGCGCCCGACTGGACCTGACTTCAACGCCTGGGGCCGGGACCCGCCTGCAGATGCGGATCCCAGGTCGGACTAAGGTCATCGCGTGAGCGTTCGAGTCCTGATCTGCGACGACCACGAGGTTGTGCGTGAGGGGTTGCGCGGCCTCATCAGCCGCCAGGCGGGGATGAGCGTGGTCGGCGAAGCTGGCACCGTGGCTGAGGTGATCGAGGCGGCGATGCGCTCCAAGCCGGACGTTGTCATCATGGATGTCCGCCTACCAGATGGGTCCGGCGTCGAGGCCTGCCGCGAGATCCGCGAGGCACGGCCAGAGACCAGGGTGGTCATGCTCACGTCATACGCTGACGACGAGGCGCTCTTCGCCTCGATCATCGCGGGCGCGTCGGGCTATCTCTTGAAGCAGACGCGCGGTCAAGCGGTCGTCGATGCGATCACGACTGTCGCGGCCGGCCGCTCACTGCTGGATCCGGATGTCACGGGCAAGGTGCTCGAGCGGCTGCGCGAGAGCCGCGCTGAAGATCCGGCACTGGCGTCGCTTACGGAGCAAGAGCGCAAAGTGCTCGCTGGTCTGGCTGAAGGCAAGACGAACCGCGAGATCGGCGACGCGCTGTTCCTGTCCGAGAAGACGGTGAAAAACTACGTCAGCCGGATCCTCGACAAGCTCGGCCTCTCGCGCCGCGCTGAGGCAGCGGCCTACATGGCGAAGCACAGACCGCGGCTCTAGGAGCGAGCACTTCGTTCTTCGCCTAAGAACGCACGGTCGCTGCGCACCGAGTGAACCTCTAGCTCCGTTCGCACTACAGCCTGACCAGAGCGACGATGACGACGACTAGCAGACGGGGTGCGCCACTTCCGCCGAACGCGTCTCCGCCTTGAGCACGATGTCGTCGACCACGCCGCAAGCTAGTCCGATCCCAAGTGCGAGATCGGGACGCCGAGTTCGCACGTGGACCCTGAGTGCATTCCGGTCGCCGACGACGAGTAGCTCGTGCGCCCACGGAAGGCTCTTGCGCAGCTGTCGATGAAGCGCGCAGCCGGTCGCAACCGGATGCGCAACCACGAACTCGAGCAAATAGCTCCTCATGCGGTCCCGATGCTCCCGTCGGGCGCTCGAGGTGACAAGTGCCATTGGACCAGTCTTGTCGGGTCATCCGGCCTATGGCCGGCCTACGAAGACGCCGTGCGGTTTGCGACCCCTGCCATTCGGCCCACGGAGAAAGGTCGTGTGGCCGTCGTGGGGTAGCGCTTGTCGCGGATACGTTCTGGACGTGGACGACGGGAGTCACGAACGGCACCGCGAGGACGTTGAGCCGCCTGACCCCGAGGGCACGATCGCGCGACGCACGCTGCTCGGGGTGATGGGCGCCGCGTTCGGAGGCGCGCTCGGCGTCGCACTGTTGGGCGCCACCCGCAACCTTCCGGCGGCGGCCGCAAGCGTCGCAGCAGCTACCGTGACACCGCAGCCCGCGGTCGATCACTCGCTCCATGCGGCCGCGAGCCCCGCACCGTCGGCATCACCGACCGACCATGACGCCTTGCACCAGGCGACGACGGCCGCGTTCCCGGCGAAGACCCAGGGGGTGGGCCTACAAGAGCTGCCGTCGAAGGTCGTCGATGGCGTCCGCGAGTTCGAGCTCACCTGCGGCACGCTGAAATGGGAAGTGACGCCGGGGCAGCTCCTCAACGCCATCGCGTACAACGATCAAGTCCCCGGCCCGATCATCCGGGTGACCGAGGGCGAGCGGGTCCGGGTCAAGGTGACCAACAAGCTCGCTGAGAGCACCGCGGTCCACTGGCACGGCCAGCGGGTGCCCAACGCGATGGATGGCGTGCCGTTCATCACCCAGCCGCCGATCAAGCCGGGCACGACGTACGTGTACGAGTTCACGGCCGGCCCGTTCGGCAGCCATATGTACCACTCACACCACAACGCGACGGAGCAGGTCGGCCTCGGAATGCTCGGACCGCTGATCGTCGTCCCGAAAGAGAGGACCGTGGACCCGTCCTACGACAAGGACGAGCTGTTCATCCTCAACGACGCCCTTGGTGGGTTCACGATCAACGGGAAGGGCTTCCCGGCCACCGCTCCGTACACCGCAAAGCTCGGGCAGCGCATCCGCTTCCGGTTCATGAACGAGGGGCAGGGGATCCATCCGATCCACCTCCACGGCCTGACGCTCGAGGTGTTCGCTCGCGACGGATACCCGCTGCCCGCCCCGTTCAAGTGCGACACGCTCAACGTCGCGCCGGGCGAGCGGTGGGACGCGATCGTGCTCGCTGACGCCGTCGGCGCCTGGGCGTTCCACTGCCACATCCTCGGGCATGCGGAGGGCCAGACCGGGATGTTCGGGATGGTCACCGCGCTCATCGTGTCGGCCTGACGTGCGCCGCCGAGGGTTTCTCGTCGCGCTCGGGGGTGCCGCGCTCGCGGCCTGCGCGGCGCCCGTCGTCGCAAAGACGCCGGCACCGACGTCGAACCCACTGCTCGCGATGCCGCTGCATGGCATGTGGCCGGCTCGGTACGCGCAAGCGCCGCAAGTCGTCCGCGATGCCTACGCCTTCGCGGTCGATCACAAGGCCGAGCTGCGCTACATCCCCTGCTTCTGCGGGTGCGGGAGGAGCGCTGGCCACAAGGACAACTTCGACTGCTTCGTGAAGGAGCAGACGGCGCCGGGCACGTTCATCCTCGATCCCCACGGCTTCTCCTGTGGGACCTGCGTCGGTGTCGCGCTCGACA
>JALYLX010000161.1 GCA_030773995.1 Chloroflexota bacterium | reverse complement strand
TCGGCGAGCTCCGGGGCTCCCCCTCCGCGGTGAGCCAACGGAAGAACTGCTGCAGCGCGCGATAGCGGGTCGCAGCGGTGTTGGCCTTGTGCTGCTGGACCTGCTGAGCAACGAAGCTCTCGACGTGCTCGCGGTGGATGTGGGCCGCGATCCGTGGCATCCCCATCCGCTGGAGGTACAGATCGAAGAGCCGGACCCCGTTGAGATAGCCCTCGACCGTGCGGGGCGACTTGTTCTGCGCGCGGAGCGAACGACGGAACGACTCGGCCAGCGTCGTGATATCGGTGATGGTGGCGAGCTCAGCGGCGGGATCTGCGACCCTGCGGGCCATGCGAGACTCTCCTGGAAGCACTCAGTTATGCGCTCCTGATGCGCTGTGCTACCAAGTACCCGCAGGGTGTTCACGCCTCCCGCGCGTTTTCCTGCCTAGTTTCGGGTTTCTGCGCCGTCGCCGGCTCGCGCCGGATCAGGCATTACTTGTTGAAGTAGGCCTTGTTGATCTCGATGTAGTTCTTCCACTTGTCCGGTACCGCGTCCTCTGGGAAGATCGCGCTCACCGGACAGACCGACTCACAGGCACCACAGTCGATGCACTCGTCAGGATGGATGAAGTACATGTTGTCGGCGTCAGTTGTATAGATACAGTCCACCGGGCACACGTCGACACAGCTCGCATCTTTCACTGACACACATGGCTCGGTGATCACGTAGGCCATCGCTCGCAGCTCCTCTGGTGAGAGATCCCGGAGCCCACTTGCGCGGTCCCTCCAGCCGAGCGAAAGGCTACCATCACCACCGCCGATGAGCGAGCAGGATATCGCCGAATTCCCACTGCCCGCCGACACGACGGACGCGGAGCGCGCCCAGGCCAAGCGAGAGATCGGCAAGCACGCGCAGATCGTCGGCGAAGCGCCGCGCCTCATCCGCCTCACAGGCAGGCTTCTCGGACAGACCGGCCCGAACTGGCACTTCCAGTACACGCGCATCTACGCACTGCCCAAAGGGTTCCTCGCCGCCGCGCACGACATCCGCGACGGCATCAAGGTGAGCTACGCCGATGACCTCGAGCACGTCGCCGACGGCTTCAAGAACGACGGCGTTCGCGAATTCGTCATCGATGAGCTCCGCTTCCGGAAGCTGCTCGACGCCGAACCAGCCCGAGCCCACTAGCCGCGACCGCAAGGCCGCCCGGCCGCCCAAGCGCGTCCCCGGTGGCGCGGTCGATGAAGACCCACGCGCGCGCTGCGATGACCCGCCCCCGGATGCGCTGCGACATGGCATCGAGCAGTTCAACGCCGGCGAGTTCTTCGAGCAGCACGAGACCCTCGAGACGCTCTGGCGCGACACGCGAACGCCGGTCCGCAGCCTCTATCACGGCATCCTGCAGATCGGCGTCGGCTTCCATCACTGGCGCAACGGCAACCACCATGGCGCGAGCGTCCTGCTCGACGAGGGCATCACGCGCCTCCGGCCGTTCGCTCCGGGGTGCCAGGCGGTCGACGTGGCCTCGCTCATCCGTGATGCCGCCGCGGCGCGCGACCAGCTCATCGCCCTTGGGCCCGACCGCATGACGGACTACGACCTCACCCAGGCTCCAAAGGTTCGCCTGACTGAAGCGCGCTAGGTCTTGGGGGGTAGCTCCACCGGAGCGAAGCCGGGCTGGTCCCAGCCGATGAGTGTGTGCGGCGGGAGGTTGATCGCCTCGACCGCGCGCAGCTCCGGGATCGCGTCGCGCAGTGCGCGCTCGATGCCGTTCTTCACCTGCAGTGACGCGACGAGGCGGCTCGCGCCGGGCCGGGTGAGCCAGACCTTCAGCTGAGCCACGCCATCCTCGACGCCGACGAGCTCTGTCGATGCGCCGGAGCGCTCGAGGTACGGTGCCATCTCGGCGAGCCTCGCCGCCACGCGCGATTTCAGATCGGCCATGCCTCGGTAGGATATCCGCGATGTGCTTCCCGCCCGGCGCGCGGCCGCCCGAGATCCCCGACGACCTCCGATCGATCAGCGGTGGTGCCGGCGGCGAGGATGTGGTCCTCACGAGCACCGACGGCGCGACGTTCCGCGCCTTCCTCGCGAAGGCCCAGCAGGGTGACGCCGGCGTCGTCATCGCGCCGGATGTTCGCGGGCTGCATCGGTTCTACGAAGAGCTGGCCGAACGCTTTGCCTCCGCCGGGATCCACGCGATCGCGTTCGACTACTTCGGACGCACCGCCGGCACCGCGCGGAGGCCCGATGACTTCGCCTTTCAGGAGCATGTGACTGCGGCGCGGGCACGCCCTGATCTCATCCAGGCGGACGTTGCCGCGTCGGCGGCCGAGCTTCGGGCCCGCACCCGTGTCACTCGGGTCTTCGTCCTCGGCTTCTGCATGGGCGGCCGTGTCGCGTTCAATGCCGCCGCCGAGCAGGGCGACCTCGCCGGCGTCGTGGGCTTCTACGGCGTCACGCGGCCGCGCGACGAGAACGACAAGGATGCGCCGATCGCCAAGGTCGATCGGATCCGCACACCGATCCTCGGTCTCTTCGGCGACGCCGATCAGGCCATCCCGGCATCGGACGTCGCCACATTCGATAAAGCGCTCGAAGAGCGAAGGATCGCCCACCACCTCGTCACGTACCCGGGCGCGCCGCACTCGTTCTTCGACCGTGCGTTCGCCGACTTCAAGACGGAATGTGAGGACGCGTGGCGCCGCGCGCTCGGCTTCATGTCCACCGGCGACCCGAGCGCAGTGAAGTGACCGGACGCGTCGGCGCCGCGATGCTGATCGGGTCGGTCGTCTTCATCGTGATCACATTGTTCGAGCAGATCCCGGTCATCGGCTGGCTCGGAGCGCTCGCGTCGGTCGCGGCATGGGTCTGGCTCGCCGGGCAGGTCCTTCGTGCAGGCGGCACCGTCATCGACGCCGCGACGGCCGGCGCGGTCACCGGCGTCGTCGGTGCGGTCTCCGCGTGGCTCCTCCAGGTCGGCAACCTGTTCGGTCCGGACACACCCGGTTTGGCGCGGTTCGGCGCCGGTCTCGGCACGATCGGCGCGACGGTCTTCCTGGTCATCTGGCCGCTCGTCGGCGCGCTCGTGTGTGGCGGCGCCGCGGCCATTCGCTCGCGCCGCTCGCTCGCGTGATCGACCGCCGCGGCTAGGCGACCCGACGCTTCTTGTGGGTCACGTAGTCGATGAGCACGAACTCGCCGAGCTTCTCGGGTTCGACGTAGAACGCGCGGCCGCTGTTCAGCTTGGACATCTGATTCACGAAGTCGACGAGATAGTGCCCCCGCGCGAGCATGAAGGTGTTGATCGTGATGCCCTCGCGGGTGCAGCGCACGACCTCGCGTAGCGTCTCCTCGAAGGTCTTCTTGGTCGGCGGGTACGAGAACCGTGGGATCGGGTTGCCCTCCTCGAAGTGCGCCGTCGGCTCGCCGTCGGTGATGAGCAGGATCTGCTTGTTCTTGCCGCGCGAGCGCGACAGCAGCGTGCGGGCGGTCTGGAAGGCGTGCTGCATGTTCGTCCCGTAGACGTACTCGTTCCACGTGAGGCGCGGCAGGTCGGTCGGCTTCAGCTGCGTGGCGTACGCCGAGAAGCCGATGATGTAGAGGTCATCTTTCGGGAAGGTCGAGCGGATCAGCGAATCGAGGGCGAGCGTCACCTTCTTCGCGGCGAGGAAGCAACCCCGGAACAGCATCGATCGCGACACGTCCACAAGGATCGCCGTCGCCGACTGCGTGACGAGCTCGGTGCGGTAGACCTCGAAGTCGGTGGGGTGCAGCTTCACCGGCGTGCCCGCCCCACCGCGGAACACGGCGTTGCGCAGCGTGCCCGGGAGGTCGAGCAGGAACGGATCGCCGAACTCGTACGTCTTGAGCTCGTCCGTCGGATCGCCGCCGCGTCCACGCGCGTCCGCGCGATGCTTGCCGAACGCGTCGCGCTTGAGCGTGGAGAAGATCTCCTCGAGCGACCGCTGGCCGATCTTCCGGATCCCGCGCGGGGTGAGCTCGTAGCGGTCGCCGTCTTTGCGGATGAGGCCCGCCTCCTCGAGGAGCTCGCTCATCTTCTGCAGCTCCTCGAGCGACTGGCGGGCTTTCGTGCCCGCGAGGCGCTCGACCTGCTCAGGATCCATCTGGGTGAGGTCGCCCTGGTCGCGCGCGCTCCGCACGACGTCCTCGAGGTCCGAGAGCTGGTTCATCTCGTCCATCAGGCCGAGCGCTTCGGCGAGAGTGAGCGGGTCGTCGCCTGACAGGTCGTGCTGGTAGCCGTCGAGCGGCATGAGCTGCCCGAGCGTGTCGGCGAGCTCGTTCATCGCGGACTGCAGCCCGGGGTCGTCGAATGCCGCGCCGAGCAGCTGCTCGAGCTGCTCGCGCATCTCGCCCGACATGCTGTTCCACAGCGAGCGCATCGCCGCCATGCCCATCGCGAGCTGCTTGAGAAGGTCGTCCCAGTCCTTCGCGCTGCCGGCGAGCTCCGGATACTGGCGCTGGAAGGCCTCGAAGTCCGGCTCGCCGCCCTCGGCCCGCTCCTTGAGCGCGCGGTTGAGGTCGCGGACCATCTGGCGGGTCCGCTCCAGCTGCTCGGGCGTCAGGCCCTTCAGCGACTCCCGCATGTTCTTGAAGTACGAGCCGAGCACCTGCTCCTGCAGCTGCTTCAGCAGCTCCTGGTACATCTGCGCGGCCTTCGGCTCGACGAACTCGTAGTCCTTGAGCCCCCGGATCGCGCGGCCCACGTCATCGGGCAACGCGTCGAGTTGCTCACGGCGCTCGCGTGCCAGGTTCTGCATCGCCTGCTTCAGGGCCAGGTCGGCGGTCTCCTGGCGCTCGCGGCGATCGAGTCCCTCGCGCTCGAGGCGCTTGACCTCCTCGAGCTTCTGTTTGAGCTCGTCGAAGATGCCGGAGAGGTCGTGGCGCTCGGCGCGCTTCTGCTTCGCCGCGCGCAGCCGCTCGAGGAGGTCCTGCATACCCTCCATGCGGCCGGGCATGCCCCAGCGTGCTAACCGAGCCATCGCGTCCTCGAGATCCCCGCCGGACAGCAGCTCGTCGGACATCGCGCCGAGGAGCTCGTCGGCCTCGAGCGCATCGAGCCGCTGCGTGCCGTCCCAGCGCTTGTACCGGACGTCGTCGTCGAAGAGCCGATCGTTCCCTTCAAGCATCAGGCGACTGGCTGACGGTCAACCACGGAACGTCGAGCGCGACTCGCCGCGCTCCTTGTTCAGCTTGCGGTTGAGGTGCAGCCCCTCGAGCACGAACTCGACGGCCGCGGCGATCGCCGCCGGATTCCCGGCGGCCCCGAGCTTGGCGACGGCGCCCTTCATCCCGGGGATCTGGAGCGCCTGCTTCACGTACTCCTGGCTCGGGAGGGTGGGTGACACGTGCATCGTCGCGCCGCGCTGGAACGCGGCCAACAGAGAATCGAACTCGGCGAGGGCAAATGTTCGGTTGAAAACGTTGAGGACCGCGCGCTGCGCGAGCCGGTCGATGACGCGTTCCTCCGATAGATCGCCGACGGACTCGAGCTCGATCTTTCCTGCCGTCGACGCGATGACCGCGGGCAGGTCGCTGATCCGGGGCACGACCGCTGTCTCGCCGTTCCGCAGCGCGCGCTTCAGCGCGTTCGAGCTGAGGTTTTCGTAGTTCGCGATCGTCACCCGCACCGACACCCCGGAGCGCTGCGAGATCTCCGGAGACTTGCGCGCCAGCTGCGAGAGCTCCGCGAGGATCTCCTTCATGTAGCCCGGCACCGTCGTCGCGATGCCCTCGTCGATGAACGTGGCGCGCTCCTGCTCCATGATCCCGACCTCGATCGCGAGGTCTTTCGGGTAGTGGGTCCGGACCTGGGAGCCGAAGCGGTCTTTGAGCGGTGTGATGATCCGGCCGCGGTTCGTGTAGTCCTCGGGATTGGCGGACGCGACGACGAACAGGTCCAGCGGCAGGCGGATCTTGTAGCCACGGATCTGGACGTCGCGTTCCTCCATCACGTTCAGGAGGCCGACCTGGACCCGCTCGGCGAGGTCCGGCAGCTCGTTGAGGGCGAAGATCCCGCGGTGTGTCCGCGGCAAGAGGCCGTAGTGGATCGTCAGCTCATCGGACAGGTAGCGACCCTCGGCGACCTTGATCGGGTCGACCTCCCCGACCAGATCGGCGATCGAGATGTCCGGCGTGGCGAGCTTCTCGCTGTACCGCTGGTCCGGACGGAGCCACACGAGCTCGACGGCGTCACCGTCGTTGGCGACGCGGTACTTGCACGCCGCGCAGATGGGCTGGAACGGATCATCGTTGATTTCGCAGCCCGCGATCGCCGGGACCGCGGGATCCAGGAGGGAGATGAGCGAGCGGGCGATCCGGGTCTTCGCCTGGCCGCGTTCGCCCAGGAAGATGATGTCCTGACCGGACAGGATCGCATTCTCGATCTGGGGGACGACCGTCTGTTCGTAGCCCACGATGCCCTCGAACAGCGGCTTCTTGCGCGAGAGCGCGACCATCAGATTCGATCGCAGCTCCTCTTTCACGGTCCGGCTGCGGTAGCCGCTCTCGCGGAGCGCGCCGATCGTCATCGGGCGGCGGTCGTCGGTCATGCGTGCCCTCTGGACGCACGCGGCGCGGCGTCAAGGTCGTGATCCGGGCGCTGCTGCAACTGCGTGCCTCCTGGACCGAGGGTACCACGCTATCCTCGCGCTCCAGTGACATCCGAGAAGCCATCGACGACGTCGATCGATGATCCAGACGCGATCGCGACGGCAGTGCGCGAGGCGGCCGAACGCAACACGAGCGCATTGCGGGAGCAGCAGGTGCAGATCGCCGTCGAGCCACCCACGGTGTTCCGGCCCTGATCGACGTTCGCTACGCCACGGTCACGGAGCTCGCGCAGGGTCTGAAGCGGAAGCGCTACTCGGCGGCCGAGCTCGCCGCCGCGACGCTCACGCTCCTCGAGACCCACGGTCCTCGCTACAACGCCGTCGCGACCGTCATGCGCGAGCGCGCGCTCGCCGAGGCGCGGCACGCGGACCGGACGCGAGCGACAGCGCGGAGCACGCTGCACGGGGTGCCGTACGGCGCGAAGGATCTGGTCGCCGCGCGAGGCGCCCCGACGACGTGGGGCGCCCCGCCGTATCGCGACCAGCGGTTCGATGAGGACGCAACGGTGATCACGAGGCTGCGACGCGCGGGAGCTGTGCTCGCGGCGAAGCTCGCGATGGTCGAGCTGGCGGGCGGCGGCGGCTACCGCTACCCGAGCGCGTCACTCCAGGGGCCCGGGCGCAATCCGTGGAACGTCGCGCGTTGGTCGGGCGGCTCTTCGAGCGGTTCGGGCGCAGCGGTCGCCGCGGGCCTTGTGCCGTGGGCCATCGGCTCGGAGACCTCGGGCTCGATCGGCACGCCAGCCGCGTTCTGCGGCGTGACCGGCCTCCGTCCGACGTACGGGCTCGTCAGCCGGCACGGTGCGATGGCGCTCTCGTGGACCCTCGACAAGCTCGGCCCGATGGCGCGCACAGCTGAGGACTGCGGGCTCGCGCTCCAGGCCCTGGCGGGCCCGGATCGGGCCGATCCGACGACCAGTGGCAAGCGCTTCGCGCCGCTGTCCGGACGCGCGGCGGCGGGCGCCGTTCGCGCCGTGCGGGTCGGGTTCGCGGAAGAGGACCTCGGACACGCGACGCCTGAGGCGAAGCGCGCGCTCGAGCGTGGCATCACCGAGCTCCGCAAGATCATCCCGCAGGTCACACGCGCGGTGCTCCCTGCCGACATCCCGTACGGGCCGATGGTCGGCACGGTCTTCGGCGCCGAGGGTGCGACGATCTTCGCCGAGCTCATCCAGTCCGGGCGCGTCGACGAGCTCGTGGACAAGCGGCAAGCCGCGGGCCTCAAGGCGGGCGCCGAGATCCGGGCGCGTGACTACCTGCAGGCGCAGCGGCTACGCACGATCCTGATCGAACGCTTTCGCGTGCTGTTCGAGACGGTCGACGTCATCGTCGGACTCGGCCGCGCCTCGACCGCACCCGCGATCGAGG
>JALYLX010000160.1 GCA_030773995.1 Chloroflexota bacterium | reverse complement strand
ACTCGGGGCAGGGCGCGTCTCCATCGCGGCGCATGACGGAGGTCGAGGCAGCAGGCTGATGGGAGCTTCGGTCCCAAGCGAAGGCAGCGCGGAAGGCGGACCCGCTCGCCCTGCCCGTTCGGTCGGCGCCGCGGTCAGTGCCGCGCTCGCGCCCGTTACCGGTCTGCTGCGTTCCCTTGAGATCGATACGCGCATGCTCGGCATGGTCGCTGCGCTGGCGATCATCTGGATCAGCTTCAACATCGTGTCCGGCGGGACGTTCCTCTCGGCGCGGAATCTCTGGAACCTGTCGGTCCAGAGCGCCTCGATCGCGATCATGGCCACGGGGATGGTCCTCGTCATCGTGTCGCGGAACATCGACCTCTCGGTCGGATCGATGCTCGGCTTCCTCGGGTACACGATGGCGATGGTCCAGGCCGTCTGGATCCCACAGAGCCTCGGGCTTGGGCAGCCGTACACCTGGATCCTCACGCTGGTGGTCGGGATCGCCCTCGGGGCGGCGATCGGGGGACTGCAGGGCTTTGTCGTCGCGTACGGCGGCGTGCCCTCGTTCATCGTGACCCTCGGCGGCCTCCTCATTTGGCGCGGTTTCATCTTTCGCTACGCGCAGGGCCAGACCATCGCGCCGCTCGATACGACCTTCCAGATGCTCGGTGGCGGCACCGTCGGGACCCGCGTCGGCGCGCTGGGGGAGTGGCCGAGCTGGACGCTCGGCGCCGTCATGTGCGTGGCGATCGTTCTCGTGCAGATCACGTCCCGCCGCCGCCGCCGGCGCTACGGCTTCCCGGTCCGCCCGATGTGGGCCGAGGTGCTCGTGGGCGCGGTCACCTGCGGCATCGTGCTGGGAACCGTCTGGGTCGCCAACAGCTACCCGCTGCCGCCCAACGTCGCAGACCAGTACGCCCAGGAGCACGGGATCCCCACGCCGTCCGGCGGCCTCTTCATTCCGACCGGAGTGGCGTTCCCGGTCGTGATCATGCTCGTCGTGACGCTCATCGTGACCTTCCTTGCCACCCGACGCCGGTTCGGAAGGTACGTCTATGCGATCGGCGGCAACCCAGACGCGGCGGCGCTCGCCGGCATCAACGTGCGCCGGACGCTCATGCTCACGTTCGCGCTCATGGGAAGCCTTGCGGCGGTCAGCGCCGCCGTCCAGACCGCCCGTCTCAACGCCGCGGTCACGAGCCTCGGTGTCCAGAACGAGCTCGATGTCATCTCCGCGGCGGTCATCGGCGGGACGTCCTTTGCCGGCGGCATCGGAACGGTCCCTGGCGCGATCCTCGGTGCCGTCGTCATGCAGTCGCTACGCTCGGGCATGGTGCTTCTGCTCGTCGACTCACCGACCCAGGACATCGTGGTCGGCATCGTCCTCGTCGCGGCCGTCGGCCTGGACGCGGTCGTGCGCCGGAGGGTCAGTTGAGCGGGACCATGATCACCCAGCCGACGGCGACGCCGGGCCCGGCGCCGACGCGTGTCCCGCTCGTGGAGCTGCGGAACATTCAGGTCTCGTTCGGCGGCGTGCGTGCCGTCGACCGGGTGACGATCGACCTTTACCCCGGCGAGGTCGTCGGCGTGGTCGGCGGCAACGGCGCCGGCAAGACCTCGCTCATGAGGGCTCTCTCAGGCGCGCGGCCTCCCGACTCCGGCGAGATCCTCGTCAACGGCCAGCGGGTCGCGATCGGCAACCCGCGCGACGCCAAGGCGCTCGGGATCGAGACGATCTACCAGACACTCGCGCTCGCGGACAACCTCGATGCGCCGGCGAATGTCTTCCTGGGCCGCGAGCTGACCACGGTCACGCTCGACGACGCCGCGATGGAGTCCGCCACGCGCAAGGTCATCGGCCGGCTCAACCCGAACTTCAAGAACTTCAAGAGCCCGGTGCTCCGACTGTCGGGCGGACAGCGCCAGGCAGTCGCGATCGCGCGGGCAGTCCACTTCAACGCGCGCGCACTGATCATGGACGAGCCGACTGCCGCGCTCGGGCCCGCCGAGACCGCGCAGGTGCACACCCTCATCCGACAGCTCAAGAGCGAGGGCATCGGGATCTTCCTTGTCAGCCACGACATCCATGACGTGTTCGACCTATCCGAGCGGATCAGCGTCATGTACCACGGCAAGCTCGTGGGAACGGTGAACAAAGACGAGGTGACGACCGACGAAGTCCTCGGGATGATCATCCTGGGAAAGCCGCCCACGAAGCTCACGAGCGAGGAGCTGGCCGAGCTGCACGGCTAGCGCGCCCCGGCGAAGGGCCGTCGCGATCAGCCGGCGGTCTTCCCTCCGGGCTCCCGCGACGGGTCGACGGCCCAGATCCGCCGGTTGACCAAGCCTTCGAGAAGCTCCTGCTGCCCGGATCTCGGTCGCGGATCGATCTCGCCCGCAGCGACCCGGCGCTCGAGGTCGGCGAGGGTCACCGAACCCGACAGGATCGCGACCCCGAGCTCGTTCGACCAACCCGCGTAACGCACCTGGCGAGGCGTCGCGAGCGTCCCGTGTTCGACCATGTCGCTGGCCACGAGCAGGGCTCGCCCGAGCGTGTCGATCCCGGCGATGTGCGCGTGGAAGAGGTCGGTCCGGCTCACGCTCTGCCGCCGAAGCTTCGCGTCGAAGTTGAAGCCACCGGTCGTGAGTCCCCCGGCGGCAAGGATCTCGTGGAGGGCCAGCGACAGCTCGTCGACCGAGTTCGGGAACTGGTCCGTGTCCCACCCGTTCTGGTAGTCACCGCGATTGACGTCGATGCTGCCGAGGGCGCCGAGCGCGATCGCGCTGGCCACCTCGTGGTGGAAGCTGTGGCCCGCGAGGGTCGCGTGATTGGCCTCGAGGTTCAAGCGGTACTCGCCCGCAAGATCGTGGCGCTGCAGGAACCCGACGACGGTCGCGGCGTCGTAGTCGTACTGATGCTTCGCCGGCTCCTGTGGCTTCGGCTCGATGAGCAGGGTGCCCTTGAATCCGATCCGGTGCTTGTGCTCCGCGACCAGCGCCAGGAACCGCGCGAGCTGGGCCTCCTCTTTCCCGACGTCGGTGTTGAGCAGCGTCTCATAGCCCTCGCGCCCGCCCCATAGCACGTAGTTCGCGCCGTCGAGGCGGTGCGTGACCTCGAGCATCGTCTTGACCTGGGCCGCGGCGTACGCGAACACGTCCGGGTCGGGGTTCGTCGCGGCGCCTGCCGCGTAGCGCGGGTGGCCGAAGAGGTTCGCGGTGCCCCAGAGGAGCCGCGCTCCCGTGCGGGCCATGTGTCGTTCGATCCGGTCGACGCTCGCATCGAGGCTCGCGCGCGTCTCGGCGTAGGTGCGGCCTTCGGCCGCGACATCCCGATCGTGGAACGCGAAGAACGGCACGCCGAGCTTGTCGATGAACTCGAACGCCGCATCGAGCTTGGCCTGTGCGGCCTGGCCCGGATCCAGCCCCGCGGCGAGCCAGGGCCGATCGAACGTGCCGACGCCGAACACGTCCGAGCCGGGCCAGTTGAATGAGTGCCACAGGCAGACCGCGATCCGAAGCTGGTCCGCCATCCGCTTTCCGTTGACGAGACGATCGGGCTGGTACACGGCGTACGCGAGTGGGTCGGTCGAGTCCGGACCACCGTATCCGATCCGCCCAGGCACTTCGGTGAAGAAGCCGTCGCTCACGCCGATCCTCCAGCCACGAGCCGCTGTGAGGTTATCGCACGCCAGGTCCATCGCTCGCGTGCGCGCACCTGCTCGCCCGGCTCGAGCGTCCGCAACCCGGTGTTCGACACCCCGTTCGCCGCGAGCACCGGGGCGTTCGGCCACATCGTCTGCGGCTCCACGCAGACGCCTTCCGTCGGGGTGTGGACGACGACCGTGTGCAGCGCCTGGTCGAGATCGATGCGGAGCTCCAGATCAGGCCACCGCACGAGCGCCGGACTCGTGGCGTTGACGTAGACATGATCGAGGCGGCGATCCCCGAGCGGGGGTCCGGACCGCAGGTCCTCGCGTGCGGTCACGCCGCGCACCTGACCCGTCGGGACCTGGTCCGCGTCGAGCACGAGGACCTCCCCAGAATCGACCATGACTTCCATGTCACCGGTCCGCGGGCGAGCGAACCACGGATGCCAGCCGAGTCCGGCAGGGCCCTGCCGGGTGTACCCCCCGACCTCGAGCTCGAGCTCGAGACTCGTCGGGCCCAACCGCACGCTCTGGCGGGCCTCGCCGCCGAATGGCCACCCGCGCGCGCGCAGATCGCAGGACATCATCACGACCGTATCGCTCTGCTCGACGATCACCCACGGAGCGTCGAACCCGAGCCCGTGGATCGCCGACGTTCCCAGGTTCGGTTCGAGTCGCACCTCGCCGTCAGTGGTCGGGATGCGGCCGTTCGCGAGTCTCCCGGCCCAGGGGACCATCGGGTAGCAGCCCCAGTAGATCGGCGGCGCGATCGCCCGCGCGCGCGCTTTCGACAAGATCCGTTCTGCGTCGCCGAGAACGAGCGAGACGATCCTGCCGCCTGCCGTTGGCTCGATCTCGGCCACGACCGCGCCGCTCTTCAGCTCGATCAAGATCGGCGCCGAGCGTAGCTAGATGTAGTCGGCTCGGCGGACCTTGAGCGGTCCCTTCGCATAGTTCGGTGGGGTGTCTTCGATCTTCACGTGGCTGTAGTTGTGCGTCGTGACCTCGTGCGTGGTGCGCTGCTCGCTCGCCGCGAGCAGCGACTGCATCGAGCTCTGGTCAAGGACCTGGAATCGGACATCGCACCCGGCAAAGCGGCATGGGAAACCACCGGACTTCATACGGTCAATTCCTCCCGAGGATGCGCTTGGATGGGACTCCCCTCCGCGCGGATTGTACCGATGAACCTGCCGCCGCGCACCGCTGTACCGTCCTGACGTGCGGCGGCTCGATCCGTGGCTCCTCGCCGGGCTGCTCCTGTGCGGGCTGCTCGTCCTGATCGCGTTCTACGGCGACCGGATCGCGCCACACGAGCCGGTGTTCCTGATGATCAACGGGCCGGCTGGGACCGACCGGCCGCTGCCGCCCGGGCAGCCGTTCCTGTTCGGGTCCGACGCCGTCGGCCGCGACCTGTTCAGCCTGGTGCTCGTCGGCGCACGGACCACGTTGCTGATCGTGGTCCTTGCGGGCGCGGCCAGGCTGCTCGCGGGCCTCGGGCTGGCGGTCGTGACGAGCTGGCTCCGTCCACTGCGGGTGCTCAGCGACGCCGCGGCGGACATCGCATCGGCCGTGCCGTCCACGATCGTCGCGGTGTTCGCGGTCCTTGTCTTTGCGCGGCAGGGCGCGCCGCCGGTCGTCTTCGTCGCGGCCCTGCTCGTCACCGGTTGGGCCGGGCCGTACCGGGTCATCCGCGCCGAGCTGGCGCGTCTGCGAGCCGCGCCCTACACCGAGGGCGCGATCGCGCTCGGCGTCTCGCGCCGAGGGCTACTGCTGCGCCACCACCTCCCGCACCTTGTGCCGGTCATTGCGCTCTCCACCAGCCAGCAGATCGCCGCGGCGCTGATCGGGCTCGCCGAGCTGGGGGTGATCGGGATCTTCGTCGGTCCGACGCGCCTGTTGAACGTGGCGGAGGCGATGCGTGTCGTGCCGAGCGGGTTCGCGACGACCTTCCGCGTGCCCGACATCCCGGAATGGGGCGGGCTGATCGCGCTCGGCCGAGGCTTCTCCAACCTCTTCGTGAGCCGGTGGACGTTCCTCGTGCCGGGCGTCGCGACGGCGCTCGCCGCGATCGCGTTCGGAATGCTCGGCGTAGGCATCGCGCGCCAGTACCGCCGGCGCAACCTGGCGCAGGACCTGGGTACCCGTCGCGCCCTCGTGGCGGTGCTCGCTGTGGTCCTGCTCATCGCACCGTCGTTCATCCTGCCCGTGCCCCATGCCGACGCGGTCGAGCTCGGCGAGGCCGCGCGGGCGCGGGCCGTCGTCGGCAGCGACCCGGGCGCGGTCCTCGCTGCGGCTAACCTCGCAGTCATACCGGTCGATCGCGCGATATCGCGGCTGCAGCAGGTCGGCCCGGCGGCGCTGCGTGTCGACGGACCATTCGGACCGGTCGCGTTCAACGAAGGCACACCTGGCGACTACGCGCCGCTGCTCATCGGCGCGTCCGGCGGAGGGACGATCGACGCGCCGCTGGTCTTCGCCGGCTGGGGCGTCTCGCCGGCCGACTTCCCGCGCCAGCAGGTCTCCGTGTTCTCGGCCGGGGACTTCGGGACCGCGGTGCAAGGATGGCAGGACGACTACGCGACGGTCGACGTGAAGGACAAGGTCGCGCTCATCTTCCGGCTCCCGAACATCCGCACGGGACGCAACAGCATCCCGGGTCCGACCGTCGATCTGCTGTTGCGGTCGGCGTTGAAGCGCGGCGCGGCAGCGATCCTCTGGGTCGACGCGAGCCGGGCCCAGATCATCGACCGCGGCCAGCCGGATCCGTACCGCCGCCTGGTCGCGGACGATCCACTCACCGCGGCCACCGGCGTTCCCATCTTCGTGCTCACGCCGGAGAGCGCCGACCGGATCCTCGCTCCGGCCGGCATCAGTGCCACCCTGATCCTCCGGAGCCAGCTCCAGGGAGAGACTGCTGCGACACAGGGCACCTCGATGGCGCGCGAGCTTCCCGAGCGCGCGCACGTCGAGCTGCCGATCGCGCCGGTGGCCTCGACGTCGCGCTCGCTCGTCGCGGTCACCCCGGCGCCCGCCGGCGCGCACCGTCTGGTGATCTGGGCGGTCG
>JALYLX010000159.1 GCA_030773995.1 Chloroflexota bacterium | reverse complement strand
TTGCAGGGCCGAGCGAATTCGACCAGCCTTGAGCAGGTGAGTGGGCGTAGCCCACGAACACAAATGGATCAGGCATGAGCGGGCTGCGGGAGCGGGCTCATCTCGTCCCAGTTGTCGCCTGCCCGGACGTCCACGACGAGCGGCACGTCCAGCGGATACGCGTTCACCATCTCCTCGCGCACGAGCTCCGCGAGCTCGTCGGCGCGCGCACGGTCCACCTCGAAGACGAGCTCGTCGTGCACCTGGAGGACGGCGCGGGCCCACACCGCCTCGCGCAGCCGGTCATGGACCTTCACCATCGCGATCTTCATGATGTCCGCCGCGGTCCCCTGGACCGGCATGTTGATCGCCATGCGCTCGGCCGCGTTGCGGACCGCGCCGTTGCTGCTCGCCATGTCCGGGATGTAGCGGCGGCGCCCGAGGAGCGTCTCGACGTAGCCCTGTTCGAGGGCGAACGACTTCGTCTCCATGACGTACCGGCGCACGAGCGCGTATCGCTTGAAGTACTCGTCGATGAACTGCGCGGCCGTCTCACGCGGCATGCCCATCCGCCAGGCGAGGCCGAAGTCGCTCATCCCGTAGACGATGCCGAAGTTGAGCATCTTCGCGACGCTCCGCTGCTCGCGGGTGACGGCCGATTCCGCGACGCCGAAGCCGGCAGCCGCGGTGCGGGTGTGCACGTCTGCGCCCGATCGGAACGCGTCGACCAGTGCCGGATCGGCAGACACATGCGCGAGCACCCGGAGCTCGATCTGCGAGTAGTCGGCGGCGAGCAGCGTCCGATCGGGATGGCCGGCGACGAACGCCCGGCGGATCCGGCGGCCGAGCGGCGTGCGGATCGGGATGTTCTGGAGGTTCGGCGACTGGCTCGACAGCCGACCGGTGGACGCGACGGTCTGGTTGAACGTCGTGTGGATCCGGCCATCGCGGTCGATGAGCGGGCCGAGGCCCTCGGCATATGTCGAACGCAGCTTCTCGACCTCGCGGTACTCGAGGATCTTGTCGATCACCGGGTGCGCGCCGCGCAGCTCCTCGAGGACGGCCGCGTCCGTCGAGTACCCGGTGCCCGTCCGGCGCCCGCGCGGAAGCTTCAGCTCGGTGAACAGGAGCTCCTGCAGCTGCTTCGGGGAGTTGATCCCGAACTCGTGGCCGACCGCCTCGTGGGCCTCGCGCTCGATCCGCGCGACCTCGCCGGTGAACTCGGTCGCGAGCGTCGCGAGGTACTGCGTGTCGACCTTGATACCGGCCTCCTCCATCTGGACGAGGACGTCGACGAGTGGCAGCTCGATCTCGCGGAAGAGCGTCGCGAGCCCAAGGCGATCGAGGTCCTCGCGGAACAGCGCCGCGAGCCGCAACGTCGCGACCGCGGACGTGCCGGCGCGCGCGAGGCGCTCGTCGAGCGTCGGCAGGAGGTCCTTGTGTCGCCGATCGGGGGCCGGGAGCGCGGGCACTTCCAGGCCGAGGCGCTCCGTCGCGAGGTCGTCGAGCAGGTGCTGGCGGCGGCTCGCGTTCGCGAGGTACGAGGCGATCACGGTATCCATCTCGATGCCGTGCAGATCGGCGCCGGCCCGCCGGAGCGCGCGCCGCGCGGTCTTCGCGTCGTGCACGAGCTTCCCGATGTGCGGATCCGCGAGCAGCTCGACGATCGGCGCTGGGATGGTCTCGCCAACGGCGAGGTAGCCGGCGGTCTGGTCGAGCGCCAGGCCCAGGCCGAGCAGACGTGGCGACCGCTCAGTGTCCACGTCGGCGAAGACCGCGACCTGTCCGGCCTCACGCGCGCGCGCGAGGTAGCCGGCGGCGTCCGCATCGGCGAGCAGCGTGACCTCGACCGGCGCAGCGACAGGCGCGGTGAGCCCGAGCGAGAGCTGGCCCGCTCCCGAGGACTTCGCGCCGGCTCCGCGGGCCTCGACCGGAAAGAGCGTCGGCGTGGGCAGGGGCGCGGCCGCGTTGCCGTCGGCCGGCGGCAACCGCGGGATGAGGCTACGGAACTCGAGGTCGCGGAAGAGATCGATGACCGTGGCCCGGTCGTACGCGCCGCGGCGGGTGCGCTCGAGGTCGAGCGTCACGGGGATGTCCGTGACGATGCGCGACATCTCGCGGCTGTGGAGCACCTGCTCGCGATTCGCCTCGAGCGCTGAACGCAGCTTCGGCGTGAGGCTGGCGAGGTTCTCGTACACGCCCTCGACGCTGCCGTGATCCGCGATGAGCCTGGCGGCGGTCTTCTCGCCCACGCCGGGCACCCCTGCGATGTTGTCGGTCGGGTCGCCCTTGAGGGCCTTGTAATCGACCATCTGATCGGGCCGAAGGCCGAAGCGCTCGAAGATCTTTGCCTCGTCGTAGATGACGGTGTTCTGGAAACCCTGGCGCGTCGTCATGAGCTGCACGTGCGGCGTGACGAGCTGCAGTGTGTCGAGGTCGCCGGAGAGGATGACCGTGTCGAGGCCGGCCTGTTCCGCCTGCTTCGCGAGCGCCCCGATGACGTCGTCGGCCTCGAACCCCGGAAGCGAGTACATCGGCACGCCGAACTTGTCGAGGAATTCCTTGCAGCGCTCGAACTGCGGCCGGAGGTCGTCGGGCATCGGCTTCCGCGTGGCCTTGTACGTGGCGTCGCGCTCCTTTCGGAAGGTGGGAACGGGAAGATCAAAGCACGCCGCGATGTGCCGCGGCGGGTACTCCTGGATGACCTTGAGGAGGATCGAGGCAAAGCCGAACGCCGCGTTCACGAGCTCGCCCTTCGTCGTCGTGAGGGGTGGGATCGCGAAGTAGCCGCGGTAGATGAGGCTGTTCGAGTCGGCGAGGAGAAGACGCTCGGCCATCTGTTGAGTATCGCCGCTTAGGTCCGGCGGAGCCTCCGGTGCGCCACGAACGCGGCGATCGCGCAGAGGACGGCGAGACCGAGGAACAGCGAAGGCGGCGGTCCGAAGGTCGGCGGCGCGACGGGGCTCAAGGGCGTCACGCTGAACGCGGACGCACCGTCGCTGCGGGCGGCCGGCGCCGGTGTCGGCGACGACGCGATGGTGCTCCGCGTCGCGTCTGAGCTCTGCGGTTGCACGCCGCCGGGCGCCACGACGGGCGGCGCCGCCGTCGCCGAGTCGGCGAGCTTCTTGGCGGCATCCGAGGCGAGCGCGTTCGCGGCCGCTCCGAACTGGCCCTTCTCAGCGAGGCGCTCGGCCGTGGTCGTGCCACCGCCGAGGCTGCCGCCGCTGTTGATCACCGCCGAGGCGATGAACAGGAACACGAAGAGACCGCTCCCCATCGCGCCGAGGAGCCGGACCGGCCGGAGCCAGACCGGGGCACGATCGAGCCGTGGGACGAGCGACCGACGGGGTGCGAGCGGCGGGAGCGCGCCGATGAGCCGGCTCGTCGCGCGCAGCTCGGTCAGCTGGGCCCGGCACAACGCGCATGCGGCCAGGTGAGCGTCGACGGTCGCACGCTCGCTCGGGGCCAGGGCCTCGTCGAGGTATGCGGACAGGAGGAGCTCGGGGTGTTCGGTCATCCCACTCATCTGAACGTCCTCGGGACAGGGGAAGTTCCGCTCATCCCGAGCTCCCCTTCCATCCCTTGGCGACGAGCTCGTTGCGCACCGTGACCCGGGCCCGGTGGATGCGGGACTTCACCGTTCCGAGCTCGGACACGGTGATCGACGCGATCTCCTCATAGCTGAACCCTTCCACGTCCCGGAGCAGGAGCGCGTCGCGCTGCTCGACCGGCACGAGCGCGAGGGCGGCCTCGACGGCCGCACGCGCTTCGCGGCCGGCCGCGATGTCGCTGAGCTCGGGGCCGCCCGCGGCGGGCTCGGCCCAACCGGGGTCACCGCCCTCGTCGTCAGGGGGGTCGAGCGGTAGCTCGCCTCTCCGTTTCTGTGCGCGGATCACATCGATCGCGCGATTGCGCGCGATGCGGAACAGCCAGGCCTTGAACGACGTGCCTTCGAAGCCCGGCAGTGATCGCCACGCGGATACGAACGCGTCCTGCACCACGTCCTCGGCATCCGCGCCCGCGCCGAGGATCCGCGCGACGTGCGAGTAGAGCGCCCGCTCGTGGGCGCGCGCGAGCGAGTCGAAGGCGCGAACGTCACCGCGTCGCGCGCGGTCGAGGTCGTCCATCACGCGATCTGCGATATCCTCGCCGGCGGATGCCCCACGGACTCGGTGGATCTGGGAAACGCACGGTCGTGATCGCAGAGGACGATGCACCCATCGCCGTTCTGCTCCGCGACGCGGTCAACGACGAGCCAGGTTACCAAGCGATCGTCGAAGGGGATGGCAGAAAGGTCGCGGAGACCGCGCGCAGCAGCCAGGCGGATCTCCTCATCCTCGACATCATGATGCCCGGTCTCAGCGGATTCGAGGTCTTCGACCACATTCGGGCGGATCCCGCGAGCGCGCGGATGCCCGTCCTCTTCATCAGCGCCGCCGTCGGACACTTCGCGGAGGACTTCCTGCGCCGCGGGATCACCGACGTCATCGCGAAGCCGTTCGACCTTAACGACTTCCTCGGCCGAGTCCGCGCGCTCTGCCCACCGGTCGCCTGATGCCGCGCGCGGCCGCGGGCCGCTACGCGCAGCTCGCCGCCCTGGCCGCCGAGACCGCGCTCGCCGTTGGCGAACGGATCAAGGTCGATGACGTTTCGATCGTCACCCGGAAGCGCGGCCGTGCGAACTTCGCCACGGCTGCGGATCATGCCGCCGAGATCGAGATCCTCCGGCGCCTCCGCGCGTACGACCGGGCGATCCCGATCCTCGCGGAGGAGAGCGCGGACCGCAAGCTCAGAACGGCGCCGCGGCTCTGGGTGGTCGATCCGCTCGACGGCACCCTGAACTTCTCGCGCGCGATCCCCTTTTACTGCGTCGCGATCGCCTACGTCGAGGACGGCCGGGCCCGGGCCGCCGCGGTCTACGCCCCGCGCACGGCCGAGCTGTTCGTCGCGCACGAGGGCGGCGGCGCGATGCTGCACGGCGCCAAGATCTCCGTCTCGGCGGTGAGTCGGGCAGCCGACGCGTTCGCCGTCACGAGCCTCGCGTTCAAGGCCGCCTCACGCAAGGATTCGCGCTTCACCGCCCTCAATGCCACGGTGGCGCGCCTGCGGGTCATCGGCTCCGCGGCGCTGGAGATCTGCTACGTGGCGTGCGGGAAGTTCGATCTCTTCGTCCACGAGGCCCTCGCTCCGTGGGACATCGCGGCGGCCCAGCTCATCGCGCGCGAGGCGGGTGCGGTCGTGCGCTCGCTGAAGACCGGAGCGGACGCGGCGTGGGACGAGCCGCAGGTCGCGATCGGCAATCCGAAGATCGTCAACGATCTGTTCGCGAAGGTGCCGTCGCTGGTCCGGACAAAGACGCGCCACTGACGCGGCGTTGGCTCCGCGTGGTGGGCCTGATGGGTGCCGGGTCCGATGGCCCACCACCGGGGGCCGCTTGACCCCCTTCACGCGGCTCGAGCGACCTGCGCAAGATGGGCCATGGGCAAGGACTGGTCGAAGGGGCTCACCAAAGCGACCGACCCGAGGGTCGCGCGTAGCGCCGCCGCCCATGTCGGCCTCCGGTACAAGAGTCACCTTCCGCCGGAGCTCGACAAACGGCGCCGATCACGAAGTACGCCCGTGGACACGAGTTGGACACCTGCGCTCGCCTACGCCGTCGGTTTGATCGCGACAGACGGGAACCTGTCCTCAGATCGCAAGGCCACCACACTTGTCTCTGGTGACCGTGATCTGCTCGAGGTTTTCAAGCGATGTATTCCCCGCGCTGGCAGGATTGGACCCCACGGACCCGGCTGTTGGCACGTCTCCGTGAGCAGCGTCGACTTCTACCGCTGGCTACAGTCGATCGGGCTCACACCCGCCAAGAGCCTCACGCTCGGCGGGATAGAGGTTGATGACAGGCTGCTGGTCGACCTGGCCCGCGGGCTGATGGATGGCGACGGCAGTATCGAGAATTTCATCCATCACCCCGCCGGCAACGTGCGGCGTTATCCGAACTACCGCTACGAGCGCTTGATCGTGTCCTTCCATTCGGCGAGCCGCGAGCACCTTGTCTGGCTGCGCGCGTCGCTGAAGCGCGTCCTCGCGATCGACGGCGCGATCTTGAAGTCCCAGATGAAGGATCGGGCCAATCCCATGTACGACCTCAAGTACGGGAAGCACGCGAGCCTCGCCTTGTTGCCTAGGATGTACGCCGATCCAGACGCGCCTCGCCTGGAGCGTAAATGGCGGATCTGGGACACGTACCTCCGAAGGCCTCGCATAAACTCACTGCAGAAACGCCGGAGTGTCGTAACGGTAGCCGATACGGACTCAAAATCCGTTGGGTCGCAAGACCCGTGAGGGTTCGAATCCCTCCTCCGGCACTCGGTTAGCTCGACGGTCCTCGTCGCGGCAGCTCCATCGTCACGGTCGTGCCCTGATCTTCGCCCGGGCTCGCGAGCGCGAGCGATCCGCCGTGGCCCTCGGCGACGAGCCGCGCGAGATACAGCCCGATCCCCATCCCGCTGAACGTTCGTGCGCGGCGCGAGCCGCGTGCGAACGGTCGTCCGAGATCCGGAAGATCGTCCGCGGCGATGCCGATGCCCTTGTCGCGCACGCGGATCGACACCGCGTCGTCGTGTGGCTCCACGGACACGCGCACCTCGCCACCGGCGGGTGAGTACTTCACCGCGTTGTCCAGGAGGTTCGTGACCGCTTGCTCGATCCGCATCGTGTCCCCCGCGATGATGAGCGTGTCCGGCGTGCTCAGCGCGAACGTGTGACGGCCATCCTCTGCGGCGATCTCGCTGTGTCGTTCGACCGCCTCGCGCACCACCGGCACCAGGTCGAAGTCCTCCGGCTGCAGCTCGAAGCGACCCCGCCCTGCGCGCGACACTTCGAGGAGGTCGTTGACGAGTCCCGCCATCCGATCGACCTGCCGCTCGATGCTGCGAAGGTTCGTGTCGAGAGAGTCGAGGTCGAGGGACTTGCCCTCCTCGCGATGCCGCCGCAGGCGCAGCCGCAGCAGCTGCGCAAGGGCCTTCAGCGGAGTGAGCGGCGTCTTCAGCTCGTGCGAGATGATCGAGAGGAATTCGTCCTTCTGCCGCTCCGACTCGCGTTGCTCGGTGAGGTCGTGGAGCGACAGGATCCCAGCGACGACGGCGCGGTTCGCGTCGCGCACAGGCCCGGCGACGATCTCGTACGCGCGCTCGAGCCCGCGGCGGAGGTCGTGCTGCAGGTAGACGCCGCTGGTGGCCTCGCCCCGGAGGGCCCGGTCCATGGGCGTTTGGCCCGGTTCGACCGGGCTCCCGTCTTCGCGCCGAAGCGCGAAGCTCTTGCGGAGCTCGGCGCGATCGGGCCCGTCCCCGTCGGCGACGCCGAGGGCCTCGCGCGCCGCGCGATTCATCCGGATCGGCCCGTCAGGGAAGACGATGACGACGCCGTCGCCCAGCGCTTCGAGCAACGACTCCTGCAGCCGGCGGGCCTGCCGCTCGCCGTCGTACAAGCGCGCGTTCGTGATCGCGATCGACCCCTGCGCGGCAAGGACGTGGAGGATGTCGAGATCCACGGCGTCGAAGCGCCGCGTCCGGTCCCGCGTGTACACGTTGATCGCGCCGATGAGCGCCCCTTCGTGGACGAGCGGCATGGCGACGACCCGGGCGAGCTCCTCGCGCTGGATCAGAGCCGGGTCGCCCGGGGGCTCGTGCTCGAGATCGATCTCCACGTGCGTATCGAAGCCGCGGTACATCGCCTTCGCGCGGTCCAGCGGGATCCGCTGCGCGGCCGCGTACTCGTTGCTCAGCCCGTGGGAGGCGACGATGCGCAGAGCCGTACCGGCGTCGTCGGCGAGCATCACTGACGCGGCATCGGCCGACTCGAGCATCGTCGCCGCGTGCGCGATCTCCGGCAGGAGACGGTCGAGCTCGAGGATCCGCAGCATCGCCGCGGTGACGCCGTGAAGGACGCGGATGCGTTCGGGCATGCCTTGTCTAGTATCCGGTGCTGTCGGTCAGCGCGAGACGCCGGCCTCCGGCAGAACGACGTCGACCACGCCGGCGCCGACCGCCGCGTCGATCTCGCGCGACAGCTCGTCCGCGGCGCGCGTACGGAACGTCGTCGCCACCCGCCGCATCCCACTGCCCGCCCGGGGCAGCTCGAGGTACACCGGCAGCGGACCGCCGTAGCGCGCGAGGACCTGCTGGATCTTCTGGAACACGGCGATCGAGCGATCGTAGTCGAGGGCCTCGCGGAACCGGATCACGACATCCCCGGCGGCGGAGCTGTGGCCGTTCCCGTTGCCGCCGTTGCCGCCGTTGCCGCTGGCGGGCTGGACGGTGTTCCGTTCCGCGAACTGCCGCTTCTTCGCGAGCGAGACGCGCCGCTCGTCCGCGATCTGCGAGATCTCGGCGATGCCCGCCTCGGTGAACGGCACCGCGTGCTCGCACAGGAGCTTCGGCGACTCGTCACGCTGCTCCACCCGGGCGAGGAGGAGCAGGATCTCATCCGTGTTCCAGACCCCTGCCGTCTGCTCGTAGGTCCGCGGGAACACCGTCACCTCGGACGATCCGGTGAGGTCCTCGACCTGGGCGAACAGCATGAGTGACTTGTTCTTCATCGTGATGTGCTTCCGCGCGCTCGTGACGACGCACACGACCGTGACGAGGTCGTCCTTCACCTCCTTGAGCTCCGCGAGGTAGACGATCCCCGGGACGTCGCCGATCCGCTGGGCGATATCCGTGAGCGGGTGATCGGACACGTAGATGCCGAGCAGCTCCTTCTCCCAGCCGAGGAGCTCCTTGCGTGAGGCCTCGGGCCCGCTTGGCGGGACCGCGATCCCCGGTTCGATGGCGAGGTCGAAGAGCGAGACCTGGCCGCTCGCGCGGTCCTTCTGCTCGCGCTGCCCGGTCGCGAGGGCGGCGTCCAGGCGGGTGAGCTGGGCGAGCCGCGGCCCGAACGCGTCGCAGGCGCCCGCCTTGATGAGCGACTCGAGCACGCGCTTGTTGTTGCGCTGCAGGTCGATCCGCCCGCAGAGATCCTCGAGCGAACGGAACGGCCCTTCAGCGTCGCGCGCCGCCACGATGTTCTCGATCGAGCCCTCGCCGACGTTCTTGATCGCGCCGAGGCCGAAGCGGATCTCCTCTCCGCTCACGACGAAATCGAACCGCGAGGCGTTCACATCCGGCGGCATCACCGGGATGCCCATTCGCCTGCACTCGGCGATCGCGATCGCGACGCGCTCCGAGTTCCCCATGTCCGACGACAGCACGGCGGTCATGTACTCCGACGTGTAGTTGGCCTTCAAGTAGGCCGTGTGGTACGCGATGAGGCCGTAGATCGCGGCGTGCGCGCGGTTGAACCCGTATTGGGCGAAGGGCTCGAAGTCCTTCCAGACCGTGTCGATGATCCCCGGCGAGACGCCGTTCTTGAGCGCGCCCGCGACGAACTTCTCCTTCTGGGCGTCGAGCTTCTCGCGGATCT
>JALYLX010000158.1 GCA_030773995.1 Chloroflexota bacterium | reverse complement strand
CGCCGGCAGCGCGCTCTGGGTGAGGATCCCGATGACCCCGAGCGCGGTGACGAAGCCACCGATGACGATCGCGCTACGGCGCGGCATCCGGCGGGGCAGCAGCGCGGCCGGTAGGGCTCCCGCGAGAGCCCCGAGCGCCTGCGCCCCACCGAGCACCCCGATAGCGCGCGCGTCGAAGCCGAGCGCCCGGTAGAGGAAGTTCAGGTAGAAGAGCGCGATCCCGAGGCCGAGGCCACCGAGACCGCTCGCGACGATGTACAGCGACGCGTCGTGCCGGCGAAGCGCCGGCGCCGCGTCAGCTTTGCCGGCCGAGGGTGAGGTCGACGGTCTGCTGTTTCCCATCCCGGATGATCGTGAGCTTCACCTTATCGCCCGGTCGCGTGTGGAGCAGGATCGAGCTGATCGGATGCGTGCCGTCGATCTGCTGGTCGTTGATCTTCGTGATGACGTCGTTCACCTTGAGTCCCGCCTGGCCCGCGGGTGACCCCGCCAGGAGCTGGCTGATGATGATCCCCTGCGTCTCTGCCGGAAGCGACAGCGCCGCCGCGGCGCGCGGCGTGAGCAGGTTGTAGGCGATCCCGATCGCGCCGCGGTCGATCTTGCCGTTCGTGATGAGCTCGTTCGCGATGTCGCGCACCGTGTTGCTCGCGATGCTGAAACCGAGGCCCTCGGCGCCGGCCTGACGGTTCACGAGGGTGTTCATCCCGATGACCTGTTTCGTCGCGGCCCAGATGAGCGGCCCGCCCGAGTTCCCTTCGTTGATCGCAGCGTCGGTCTGGATGAGGTCCTCGAGGACCACAGTGTCGGTCTCCGGCACGCGCCGGCCCTTGGCCGACACGATGCCCGTGGTGACCGTGTTCTGGAGCTCGCCGAGCGCGCTCCCGATCGCGACGACGGTGGATCCGACGGGCGCGTCGTTGCTGTTGGCGAGCACGGCAGCCTTCAGGTTCTGCGCCGGCACCTGCAGGACCGCGACGTCGGTCTTGTCATCCCGGCCGATCAGCTTCGCGTTCTTGACGACCCGGTTGTCGCTGAAGATCACATCGAACGAGGCACCCGGATTGGTGTCGCGCACGTTCTCGATCACGTGGTTGTTCGTGACGACGTACCCGCGGGACGCGTCGATGACGAAGCCCGATCCGCTGGATTGGGCGGTCCCGCTCGGCAGCCGGTTGATGACCGTGACGACGGTCGGGAGCAGCTCGTTCACGACCGCGACAACGTCGCTCGCGCCGCCCGAGGACACGCTGACCGGCGGCGCGGTCGGGAGCGGGCCGGGGACCGGTGAACCGGTCGCGGTGGTGGTCGCCGTCTCCGGCGCCGGGGCGAGTCGCGTCGAGGCAACGTAGCCCCCAGCTGCTCCGCCGCCGATCGCGCCCACCACGAGCGCCAGCACCGCGATCGCGGCCGTGCTCGGTCCGCGGCGGGCGGGCGGTGGGGGCGGTGGCGCGGACCAGAACGGCGTATCGCTCATCGAGGGACGTTACCTCTTGGCGCGTGCCACCGTGTCAGCGCCGGCCGGCACCGCGGTCGTGCGCTTGCGCCGGGCGGCGGGCTTGACGAGCTCCGGCTCGACCAGCTGCCCCAGAGCCGTCGCGCGGATCTCGAGGTCGACGTGCGAGTCCGGCTCGATCGTCACATTCCACGAGCAGGCGATCTCGGTCTGCTCGTAGAGACGCTCGAAGCCCTCCTCGGAGTTCGCGACCGCGTAGATCGGCTGCACCGACGTCTCCGCGGGCGGGTCGATCGCGAAGGTGATGTCGAAGTGACGCGCCTCGGAATGCACGGCGATCTCGGTGACGTTGCGCACGCTTTCGAGGGGCTTCCCTGGCGCCGTCTTTCGCGTGCCGAGGGTGATGAGGTCACCGAGGTTGGCCTCGCCGACGAACGCGACGTTCGACGTACTGGTGAACGTGAGCTCGATCGAGTCCTCGCCGTCGTTGCGCAGGCGGTAGCGAACACCGGCGGCGAGCCCCTCGTCCGCGATGCGGATGTCCTTCCGGATGCCCAGCCCCGGCACGCTCGCGAGCGCGCGAGCCGGCGGCTCGAGGATGAGGCTCACCGTGCGCGCCTCGCGTTGCGGCGTGAGCTGGTACGGCAGCCCGTGCAGGCTGACCGGCTCGTCGCGCCCGACCGTGAAGCTGTCCTGAAAGAACGCACGGCGGGCGTCGTCGTACTCAAGGAGCTTCACGAGACCGCGCTCCTTGGCGCGCACCACCTCGTGGATCGACTTCGCCTCTTTCTCCGCGGCCTTGCCGACCTTGACCTTGCCGGCCTTGTCGGCGCGGCGGAGCTGCTCGTGCTCGTTCTCGGGGCGCCGGGCAAGCGTGTCGATGAGGTTCGTCGCCGATGCGTAGATATCCCACTCGATCACGGACCCGCCCTGGACGTGCACGAACACGGCACCGGCGTTGCCTCGGAAGAGGTACTCGTCCTGGCCGTCGATGTCGTAGTCCCGCTGCTCGCCCGACGCGACGCGGCGCTCGGCGAGCAGCCGCTCCGCGCGGAGCAGCGAGCCATACGCGTCGGCGCGGAGGTGCGGCAGGTACAAGCCGCCGAACACGCCGTGCCAGTAGACGTCGTTCGTCTGCCCGCGCCAGAGGTTCTGCTGCGCCT
Organism: Chloroflexota bacterium; assembly: GCA_030773995.1. Lineage (GTDB taxonomy): Bacteria > Chloroflexota > Limnocylindria > P2-11E > P2-11E > UBA4735. Next base: position 16,445 of record JALYLX010000158.1, on the reverse strand, counting down.
GACGGACCTCCGGCGACGCGTCGAGGATGCTGCGCCGGGCGAGCTCCTCGCTCACGATGAGCATGCGCTTGTGCAGCGCGTTCGCCTCGGGATACTTCGCGAGGAAGTTCCGCCATGGCGGGAGGGCAACGAGCGAAGCGAGATCGTCTTTCAAGGCGTTGCGCGCCTGCGCGAACCGCCGCGCGGCGCCGGCGTCGAGCGACCATTCGCCCATCTCGTGATACGTGCCGCTCGGCAGGTACACGCGCCGGGATGGCTTCTGGAAGATCCATGCGTCCTCGAGCGTGGTCGTCTCGAGGAAATCGGCTTGCGCGATCTGGGTGAAGAAGTCCTCGAGCCAGCCGTCCTTGTGGACCCGCTGGTACGTCCCCGGCCACGCGCCGAACTTCTCGCCGTCGTCGGCGTAGACGACGAGCTTGGCACCTGCGGCCTGCCGCTCGCGGAGCTCCTTCATGGTCTGCCCGACATCGCGGAACGGGATGAGGTAGCGGAGCCGGGTGTTCGCCGGATAGAGGACGAGCGGGAAGCCCTGGTCCTCGGTGATGAATGATTCGCCGAGCTCCTCGCGCCGCAGGCCACCCTGGAGGAAGTGCTCCTCGTCGAGGATCGTGTACGCGACACCGGCCTCCGCGAGCACCGAGGGGAGATGCGGCTCCCACACGCGCTCGGCGAGCCAGGCTCCGAGCGGGCGCCGGCCGAAGATCGCCGCGACTCGATCGGTGAGCGCACGGATCTGGCCGACCGCGTCACGACGGGGCACCCCGACGAGGATCGGCTCGTAGTAGCCGCCGGAGAGGAGCTCGATCTGGCCGCGCTTCACCAGGTCCGCGAGATCACCGATGACATCCGGGCGGTTGCCCTCGAGCCAGTCGAGCAGAGGCCCGGAGAAATGGAGCGTCGCTTTGACTTCGGGATGCCGATAGAGCGCGGCCACGAGTGGCGCATATGCGCGCTCGGCCACGTCAGCGAATACATGTGGGAAGTTCCCCGCTGGCTGGTGCTGGTGGAAAACCAGCGCCAAACGCAGCCGATCGGTCACCTGAAGGCCATTCTACCAAATCGCGTTTTGCCGTACGCTTGGCGTACAGAAAGCCATCCGGCATGTATGGAATGTCGACACGTCGCGCGGTTTCGGTCAGACTGCGGGGCCTTGGCTGGACGACTCCATCCCATCTGCGGGCTCTCCTTGACGATCGCGCTCGTCGTAGCGGGAGCGTGCTCGCCGCAGCCGGTCGTGCCGGCCTCAACGTCCCCGGCCACCCCGACGCCGAGTCCGACGATCGCCCGGCCATCGCCCAGTGCGGCCGCGACGGCCTCGCCGAGCCCAAGCGTGAGCCCGACGACCGTGGCGGCAACCCCGGCGCTCACCTGCCCTGACCAGTCCGGAGGTAGCGACTCCGCGCAGGCCCAGATCACCGCCATCCGCGCGGCCCACAACCCCGGCTTCGATCGCGTCGTCTTCGAGTTCGGCCCGTCACCCATCGGTGCCTACGGGCTCCCGCCGTGGGCGATCGCGGTCACGAACTCGTTCATCGGGATAAGCGGACGGCAGGTGCCCGTTGACGGCAACGCCTTCCTGCAGGTGCGTTTCCGGAACGCCTCCACGGTCGATCCAAACAGCGGGACGCAGACCTTCACCCAGACCGATATCCGCCCGGGGCTGCCGCTCGTCCGCGAGGTGAAGCTGATCGATGACTTCGAGCGGGTCATGACGTGGGGGATCGGGCTCGAGCGCTTGTCGTGCCCGAAGGTGAGCAGCCTTACGGGCCCGGTCCGGCTCGTGGTGGACCTCCCGACCCCTCCCTGAGATAATCGAGCCTCCACATCGCGTCTAGGGGAGCGAATTCACTTGGCTGAATCTCCGAAGCTCGAGGTCCGTCCGCGCACCGTGCTCGGTAAGAAGGTCGGCGCGCTGCGTCGTGAAGGCCGGCTGCCCGGCGTGATCTTCGGCGGGCATGCGGACTCGACGCCGGTCGAGACGGACACGAGCACCTTCCAGAAGGGCTACCGCCGCTGGGGCCAGACGACGCTCCTCTCGCTGACCGGGCTCGATGGCGGCGAGGTGCCGGTGCTCGTGCACGACGTCTCGCGCGAGCCGCGCACCGGATCGCTCCTCCACGTCGACTTCGCCCGCGTGTCACTCACCGAGAAGACCCACGCCGTCGTGCCGCTGCATTTCGCCGGGGAATCGCCCGCCGTTCGGACGCACGGCGGCGTCATGGTCCACGCGCTCAGCGAGCTGCGCATCGAGGCGTTCCCGCAGGACATTCCCCACCAGATCGAAGTCGACCTCTCCAAGATCGAGCAGATCGAGGACACGCTGTACGTGCGCGACCTCGTCGTCGACGCCTCGAAGATCCAGATCCTCAACGACGGCGATCAGGTCGTCGCGAAGGCCGTCGCGCCGCGCGCCGAGGAAGAGGTCAAGCCCGCGGTGGTCGCCGTCGAAGGCGAGGTCGCCGAGGGCGACGTCGCGGAGGAAGGTGCCGCACCAGCAGCCCCTGGCGCCGCCCCCGCCACCGGTGCGCCGGCTCCGAAGGGCGCCGCACCCGCAGCGAAGGGCGGCACGCCGGCCGCCGAGGCCCCGAAGCCCAAGAAGGGCTAGCTCGCCTCTCGGCGTCGTTCGCGACAGTGAGCGAAACGAGAGCGGTCCGGGCCGGATAGTCCCCAACGTGGAGCCCTTGTCCGCGATACCGCCGCGCCGTTTCGCCGGCCAGCCGGGCCGGGACGTCATCTGGGCCGTCTTCTACGCCAATGCCATCGCGATCCTGGTCCTCTGGTGGGCCGGCAGCGGCCACGACGGGGTGAAGACCGGCGCCGACGTACTCAACGTCATCGGCCGCGTCACGGCGCTGCTGGGCACCTACCTCGTCCTGTGGGAGCTCGTGCTGATGGCAAGGGTGCCATGGCTGGACGACGCCTTCGGGATGGAAGGGCTCGTCGGTCTGCACCGGCGCAATGGGTATCTGCTCCTGGGGATGCTGATCGTCCACGCCATCGCGCAGACGATCGCCTATGCCCTGGACAACGGCTACGGGATCGTCGAGCAGCTCGCTGACTTCATCGACCACTACGACGGTCTTGTGCCGGCGACCGCGGCGCTGCTCCTGTTGATCGTCGTGACCGGGCTCTCGGTCTCGATCGCGCGCCGCCGGCTTTCCTATCAGACCTGGTACTTCGTCCACCTCTACGCCTACCTCGCCGTCGCTCTCGCGTTCGCGCACGAGCTCGCCGTCGGGATCGATTTCATCCGCGCGCCGATCTCGGTCGCGTACTGGTGGGCGTTGTACGCGGTCGTCGCCGCCACGCTGCTCGTCTTCCGCGTGGCGCGTCCGGTCCTGCGCTACGAGCGGCATCGCTTCCAGGTCGACCGTGTGGAGCGTGAGGCGCACGAGGCGATCTCGGTCTACGTGTCAGGCCGCGACGTCGCGGCGATGCCCGTCGAGGCCGGTCAGTTCTACCTCTGGCGCTTCCTCGACAGGACGCGGTGGTTCGAGGCGCATCCGTTCTCGCTCTCCTCCCGGCCGGGCGTGCCACATCTCCGTTTCACGACGAAGAACATCGGTGACTACACCGCCGGACTCGCGAAGCTGCGCCCGGGGACGCCGGTCATCGTCGAAGGCCCATTTGGCCGATTCACCCGCGAGGCGTGTAAGAGCGCAAAGGCGCTGCTCGTCGGTGGGGGCATTGGAATCGCGCCGATCCGGCCGCTCGCCGAGGCGTTGGCCCGCGACGGGATCGACGTCTTCGTCCTGTACCGCTGCCGCCGGCAGCGCGACGTCGCGTTCCGGGGTGAGTTCGATGCGCTCGCGTCGCGCTTTCGTGTGCGCGTCGAATACCTCATCAGCAACCGCGGACCGCAGGGCTGGTCCCACGCCGATTGGTTCCAGCCGAAGAACCTCGTCAGACTCGTTCCCGACGTGACGGAGCGGGATGTGTTCATCTGCGGACCGCATGGCATGACGCGCCACCTCGTCCGGACGCTCCGCTCGCTCGGGGTCAGCGCGGACCGGATCCACACGGAGGCGTTCGACTACTAAAGAGATGAAGCGCGCACTCGCGACGCTCGCGGCGACCGTCGTCGGCGTGTACTGGCTCGTGACCTTCAAGGTCACGCCGGTGCCGAACGACGTCCCGGTCGTGAGCGTGCCGTCGCCGCGCGCGACCCTTGCGACGGGACGCACCGCACCGCCCGCGGCGCGCGCGACCAACCCGCCGATCCCGTCGGCCGCGCTCGTCGCGACCGGCGGCACGGCCTTTACCGGTGCGGTCGTGGAGACGCAGTTCGGGCCGGTGCAGGTGCAGATCGCCGTCTCAAGCGGCAAGGTCGTCGACGTCGAAGCGGTTCAGCTGCCGAGTGACCGCGCGCGATCCGCCCGGATCAGCCAGTACTCGGCGCCGATCCTCCGTTCCGAGGCGATCCAGGCGCAATCGGCGCGCGTCGACATCGTCTCTGGTGCGACGTACACGAGCCGGGCGTACGCCCTGTCCCTGGACAGCGCCTTGAAGCGGGCAGAGGGCCAGTAATGCGGCTGACCGAGGACGTCATGGGCATGCCGGTCACCATCGACGTCCGCGACGGCGACGGCAACCTGGAACCCGCGTTCGCGGAGCTCCGGCGCATCGACGCCGTCTTCAGCCCCTTCGATCCGGCCAGCGCCGTGCACCGGATCAACGATGGACGGCTCCGCATCACGGACGTGGGGGCGGAGGTCTCCGAGGTGCTGGCACTCTGCGACGCGTACGAGCGGAGGACCGGCGGCTTCTTCAGCGCGTGGCGGGGAACGATCCTCGATCCCTCGGGGCTGGTGAAAGGGTGGGCGATCGCGCGGGTCTGCGCGATCCTGGACGCCGGCGGGCATCGGTCGTACTTCGTCGACGCGGGCGGCGACGTCCGCACGCGCGGGGACAACGGCGGTGAGCCGTGGCGGATCGGGATCCGGCATCCCGTCGTACGCGGAGCGGTCGTCCGCGTCCTGCTCGGGCGGGATCTCGCCGTCGCGACGTCCGGCACATACGAAAAGGGCCAGCACATCTACGACCCGCACACCGGCGAGCCGGTGGACGAGCTGGTGAGCCTGACGGTGGTGGGGCCGAGCATTCTCGAAGCCGACGTCCAGGCGACGGCGGCGTTCGCGATGGGCGAGCGCGCGATCGCCTACCTCGAGACGGTTTCCGGCTACGAGGCGTACGCGATCGGCCCGGATCTGACGGCGACGTGGACCAGCGGATTCGACGCCTGGTGCGGTTAGCTGACCTCCGCGAAGGCCTCGATGCGCGCATCGGGGAAGGGGTTGTCGGCGTGCTCGAGGCTCTTTAGCTCGACCTCATCGTCGCCGGTGCCGCGCGCCGCGATGTCGAGCGAGCGCTGCAGGCGCTGGGCGTGCGACCGGAACCGTTCGGTCGCGTAGTCCCCGGCCTGTCCGGTCGTGACAAGGAACGGCCAGTCGCTCGACTCGAGGAGCAGGAGCTCACGCAGGGCGTGATCCGCCGCGCGCCTGCGGAGCGCGTCTCGCGGCGGATCGTCGGCGACGGCGCGCACGCGGGACGCCGCGCCGCGGATCCCGTCCCACATCCAATTGGTCTGCGGGGCGATCCACGTCGAGTGATCGTTGTTCTTGCCCCACGAGCCTTCAGCGAGCGCGATGCGCTCGCGGGGCGGCTGCGCCTCGAGCCGGCCCGCGACCGTGGTCGCGATGTCGGCAAGCTCCCGCAGCACAAGGCCGAGCCAGTCGATCCCTTCAAACCACCAGTGGCCGAAGAGCTCGCTGTCGAACGTGGTGACGAGCATCCCGTCACGTCCAGTCGTGCCGCGATGCCCGGCAAGCTCGTCGCGGACCGATGCGCTGAAATGCTTGGCGTGCTCGCGCACACGCTCGCCGGCGACCGGCACGTCGTACTCGGCCTTGTTGCCCAGATCCACGGTCGTGCCGCTCACGCGCCAGTACCGGAGGCCGGAGCGGTCGTCCTTCCGGTGGAATTCCCGGTAGAACGGATCACCGGGATATCCCTGCGCCGCGGACCAGACCTGCCCCGAGATCTCGGGGTGGCGCGACACCGCGGCCACTGCGGAGTCCGCGACGAGGTACGGCCGGAGGACGTCGACTGCCGGATCGATGAGCAGGTCCTTCTCATCGAGCACTGCGACGCGAGCACCCGCACCGGAATGGCGCTCGGTCCGCTTGGATCGGAACCGCTTCACGGCGCGGCCGACTTCGCGCCCGCGCATGAGCGCGGCGTCGGTGAAGAAGTGCGTGAAGCCATGACGCTCGAGCGCCCGCTCGAGACCGGGCTTGTACGCGCACTCGGGGAGCCAGATGCCGGTCGGCTCGAGACCGGTGAGGCGCTTCGTCGAGGCGAGCCCGACCCGCAGCTGCGCTTCGACCGAGCGCGGGTCCAGCAGCGGCAGGTAGCCGTGCGTCGCGGCGGAGGTGAGGATCTCGACCTCGCCGGTCCGCGCGAGATCCGCGAATGCGCCGACGATGTCGCGCCCGAACCGCTCGAGGAACGCCTGCTTCAGTCGCGCGTACGACGCGCGATAGAACTCCGCGACCGCCTGTCGCGCGGACGCGCCGGCGACGCCGAAATCCCATGCGTCGAGCTCGGCGCGGCGGATCTGATCGTCGACGTACGCGAGGAAGCGCGTGCAGATGTCCGGATCCGCAAGCTGCTCGATGAGCGTCGGGGTGAGGCCGATGGTGATGCGGTACCGCACGCCCTCAGCACGAAGGTCGTGGAGCAGCACGAGGAGTGGGAGGTACGTACCGAGGATCGCTTCGTGGACCCACTCTTCGCCGTGCGGCCAGCGCCCGGCGCCCCGTACATACGGCAGATGGGAATGGAGAACGAGCGCGTAGGCGTCGGACATTGCGTCAGCCTAAGGGTGCGTCCCGGTGCGCCGTAGCATCGCCGCGGTGAGCGAGCGACCGTTCGAGATCGATGCGGACATCCGGGTCGCTTCGACGCTGCCCGCGCGGGTGTACTCGGACCCTGGGCTGTTCCGGGTCCAGCGGGAGCGCGTCTTCGCGCGGACGTGGCAGTACGCGGGTCACGACGATCTGGTGAGCGTCGCGGGCCAGGTGTTCGCGTTCACGCTCCTGCCGGGCGCGCTCGAGGAGCCGCTTGTGCTCACGCGAGATGCGAAGGACCGCCTGCACTGCCTCTCGAACGTGTGCACCCACCGCGGGACGCTCGTCGTCGAGGGCGCCGGCCACCTGCAGCAGCTGCGCTGCCGGTACCACGGGCGCCGCTTCAACCTCGACGGCACGTTCCACTCGATGCCGGAGTTCGAAGGCACAGCGAACTTCCCATCGAAGGCCGACGACCTGCCCCAGGTGTCGCTCGCCCAACTCGAGCGCTTCCTCATGGTCGCGCTCGCGCCGGCTATGCCGTTCGCCGACGTCGCCGCCCCGCTGCGCGCTCGCCTCGCAGGGCTGCCGTTCGCGGACCTCGTGTACGACGCGGGGTCTGCTCGCGATTACCTCGTCGAAGCGAATTGGGCGCTGTACGTCGACAACTACCTCGAGGGCTTTCACATCCCGTACGTCCACTCGAGCCTCGGAACGACGCTCGACTACGGCGCCTACGCCGTCGAGCTCGAGCGATATGCGGTCCTGCAGCTCGGCATCGCGAAACCGGGCGAACGCGCGTTCGCGCTCCCGGCAGGCCATCGCGACGCGGACCGCGCGATCGCCGCGTACTACTTCTGGCTGTTCCCGACGACGATGTTCAACGTCTACCCGTGGGGCGTGTCGGTGAACGTCGTCACGCCGCTCGCTGTCGACCGCACGCGGGTGTCATTCCTCCCGTTCGTCTGGGACGAGAGCGCGCGGGGCGAGGGCGCGGGCTCCGGGCTCGATCGCGTCGAGCGCGAGGACGAAGCGATCGTCGAAGCGGTGCAGCGTGGCGTGCGCTCGCGGCTGTACGACCGCGGGCGCTACTCGCCGGCTCGCGAAGGCGGGGTGCATCACTTCCACCGGCTGCTCGCCGAGTTCATGCATGCCTGAGGTCCGGACGGTCCGCGCGGAGCTCGACGACCTCGAGGCGCTCGTCCCGCTCTTCGACGGATATCGCGAGTTCTACGGCCAGCGATCCGATCCAGACGGCGCGCGGGCGTTCCTCGCGGAACGATTCAAGCGCGGCGAGTCGGTCGTCTTCCTCGCCGTCGTCGACGGTGCGATCGTGGGCTTCACCCAGCTCTACCCGCTGTTCTCGTCGGTTTCGATGAAACGGCTCTGGCTGCTCAACGACCTCTTTGTCTCGGCGGACGCGCGGAAGTCCGGCGCGGGCCGCGCGCTGCTCGAGCGTGCCGAGCGATGGGCCACCGAGACCGGCGCGAAGGGCCTTACTTTGAGCACACAGATCACGAACGCGACTGCGCAGCGGCTATACGAAGCGTGTGGGTGGACGCGCGACGACGAGTTCCTGCACTTCCACCGGTTCTTCTGACGCGACCGCCGGTGCCGACTGGCCTAAAATGGTGTTCGGCCTAGTGCCGACGTAGCTCAGTTGGTAGAGCAGCGGTTTCGTAAACCGCCGGTCGGCAGTTCGAGTCTGCCCGTCGGCTCAGGAAATACGGCGCTTCTCTCGCGACACCCTCCCGCCTGACCCCAGTTCTGACCCCAACCGGCGCGCCGCCGCATCAACCGGTCCGGAGGGCGCGAAGAGCGCTAGCGGTCGTGGTGACGTGACCGGCCCCGGGGTCGCGCGTGTGCCCCGGTGTGGCGGCTCTTGGCCGTGATGGGCGCAGTACGCGCCCCGCTCCCGCTCGGCGCCCGTTGGCCACCGTGTCGGCGCGTGTGACAAGACGGGCGTGGGGGGAGTGGGTCGAACGTCCCCCGGAGGACGGCGAACGAGCCTCGTGAGGCGATCGCCGGCGTCGCACCCGCGGCCGCTGACCGTCCGCGAGTGCGCGACGCTCGATCGCCTCGCACGAGGCATGACGCAGAAGATGATCGCCTTCGAGTTCGGGATCTCGATCAACACGGTCGGCAACCTCGCGGCGAACGCGTACAAGAAGCTCGACGTCCACGGTGCCGCGGCCGCGGTGCACGCGCACCGGGACGTGCACTTCTGGTGCGGAACCCGGGTCGATTTCGGGCCCATCCGCGAGCGCCTCGAGGCGAGCCGCTCGACATCGTCTTGCGCATGACGTCTTGCTCGAGCCAATCAGGGCAGCCCGCGCGGCGACACACTGGACAGCGAGTCCCTGCTAGGGGCTCGGCCGATCGCGAGACTCGGCACTTTTGCTCGGAGGTTCCGACTGAGCCAACGGGCAACGTCGTCATGGTGAGCCGCTCGATGGGTGCGTCTCGGACCACTACGTGGGCGCGTCGACGATGGCGTTTCTCGCAAGAAGGTCTAGGCTCCGGTCCGCAAGGGTGAGGTGTGGTTATGTTCGCGTGGCATCGTTCGACCGCGTTCGCGTTCGGCCTCGCGATCATCGTGTCTTCCTGCGGCGGGGCCGCGACCCCATCACCATCACCAGCAGCCGCTGTCGCCGCAAGCCCGACGCCAAAGCCTCAGGACGCCGTCGGGTTCGTGAGCACGAAACTCGCTGATGGACCACTCGACGTGCTGCCCACGCTCCCGCTCTTCATCAACGTCCTCGACGTACCGCAGCCGCCGGCGAGTCCGATCCAGCACGCGCACATCGCGGGCTTCGTCTACGCGGTCACTGGTGTGCATCAGCTCACTATCCAGGCCTCCGCGGCCACAGACGTGAAGCCGGGCGAGGCGGCGTTCGTACCCGGGAACGTCGTCCACACGCACGCGAACCCGGGCACCACGGCGAACGAGTGGTACTTCATGGGACTCCGGAACACGGGTGCCCGGACCGGCACGCCGCTCTTCCCCGGACAGACCACCCTCTACGAGACGCCCGACCTCCCGGTGACGGCGTTCCCGCCCGGCAAGTACGTCGAACAGCTCAACGTCACGACGCTGGAGAAGGGTGGCCGGACCGCGTCGCACAAGCACGGCGGGGTCGAGGTATTGCTCATCCTCGACGGCACCGTCACCCTCCGCGTCGCCGGCCAGCAGCCGCAGACGCTCACGAAAGGCAAGGGGGCATTCGTCCCGCCGAACACAACCTTGCAGGCGACCAACACCGGCGACGGACAAGCGAAGTTGCTCGCGTACTTCGTAGGCTTGGACGGCGCACCCTTCTCGACGAACGTCGACACACTGCCGTAGGAGATGCCGATCTGGTCGCGACCGGCGCGTGAAGGTTCACGATGCCCGAGGTCACAGCCCGCGCCCTAGAGGCTCACAAGGTCGAGCGGGCCAAGCGCCGCCTGGCAGCGGGCGATACGACGCCGAGCGGACCCTCGACGCCTTCGCCGCGCGATTGCGCGAGCAGATCGATCTGGGCGCGCTCGAAGGCGAGCTGCTCGAGGCGGTGCGTGAGACCGTCCAGCCCGCGCACGCCGGCGTGTGGCTGCGCCAGGCAGGGCGATGACGCGCACCGTGCTCGCCTGGGCGTCGTTCGTGATCGGGCTCGTGGTGAGCTCCGCGGCGGCGCTGCTGCTGCCGACCGACGCGTTCTTCGTCGTGCTCATCGCGCCGTTCGGTGCCGTTGGCGCGATCCTCGCTTCGCGGCGGCCGGAACACCGGATCGGCTGGATCTTTTGTTCGTTCGCCGTCACCTTCGCCGTCTATGCGTTCGCGAACGCGTACGCGACCGCGGGCCTCGCGGCCGGGTCGGAGTGGCCGGCGGCCCGGTTCGCGGCGTGGCTCGACGCGTGGTTCTGGCTCGTGTACGTGACCCAGCTCGAGCTCGCGTTCCTGCTCTTTCCGACCGGCCGCCTCGCCGGCCCACGATGGCGCTGGCTCGCCGGGGCGATCATCAGCGCCAACGCGATCCTCGCCGTTGCCCGCGCGTTTGTGCCTGGCCCGCTCGAGGCGCACCCGATCGACAACCCCTTTGGCCTCGCCGCGCTCGCGCCGGCGATGGGTCTCCTCGCCGCGTTGCTACCGGTCCTCCTCCTCGGCGCGCTTCTGTCGCTCGGCTCGCCGCTCGCGCGGCTTCCGGGGACCGGGGGCGTCCAGCGCGAACAGATCAAGTGGTTCGGGTCCGCCGGCGTGCTGCTCGTCCTCGAGCTGCTCCTGGGTGGAGTGCTGCGGCCTATCGGCCTCGATCCCGCGATCGCCGACTTCGTTTCGAACGCGCTGTACGCGGTCGGCCTGGTCGGTGTGCCGGTCGCGATGGGCGTCGCGATCCTGCGCTATCGCCTCTACGACATCGACGTCCTCATTCGCCGGACGCTCATCTACGCCGCCGTGTCGGCGGTGCTGCTCGCGGCGTACATCGGCGGCGTCGCGCTGTTCCAGTTCGTCCTCGCGCCGATCACGGCCGGGAGCGGCGTCGCGGTCGCGATCTCGACCCTCGCCGCCGTCGCGCTCTTCCAGCCCGTACGGACGCGCATCCAGTCCGCCGTGGACCGCCGCTTCTACCGATCGCGGTACGACGCGGTGCGCACGCTCGATGCGTTCATCGTCCGGCTGCGTGACGAGGTCGATCTCGACGCCGTGCGCGCCGATCTACTCGAGGCGGTGCGTGAGACGGTCCAGCCCGCGCACGCGGGCGTCTGGCTGCGCCAGACCAAGCCGTGAAAGCCGCCTTCGCGACGCTCATCTGCGCCATCGCGATCGGCTCGTTCGCCGGGGAGCTGCGGTTCCTGGACTTCTTCGGCCCATTCATCGTCCTCACGCTCCCGCTGCTGTCATTCGCGATTCGTCGGATCGGTCCTCGTCGTCCGGCGGGCGGGTGGTCCTATCGGTTGGCTCGTGGGCGCGGCCGGCGCGCTCTTGCAGCTGGGGGCCCTGGCGAGCGCGTACGGGTACGCGAGCCTCGAGGCAGGCGCAGCGTTGCCGGGCGAGCTCGCGCTGTGGTTGGGGTCAGCCTCGAAGGCGTCGACGATCTCCTGGGGCTGGTCGCCCGGGCTCATTGAGTTCTGGGTGCGTCTTTCCCGAGCTCGAGGAGCAGCTGACGACCTGGGTCCCCGGCGAGCGCTCGCCGGATCGCATGGACGCGCTGGTGTGGGCCGTATCCGCGCTCTTCTATCCGACCGAGGAGGAACACGAGCTGGTCGTCTACGACAGCCCGGTCACGATTTCCCCGTACTGAAACCCACCCTCGCTCGGCCAGCAACAGCGGCGACGCTTGGCTAGGCCTATCGGCGAAGCCAGAGGCTCGCGTGCACTGGCTGCATCGCGTCGGAGACGATCGTCAGGAGGTCACCCCGCAGCGCATCGAGATCGACCTCGTTCGCAAGCTGGCCGCTGAACGTGTCGAGCATGCGCCCAGCGTCGTAGCGCGCGCGATAGAAACGGCGATCGACGGACGACTGGATGCGCCGCCGGAACGGCTGGAAGAGTGCGAAGCTCGCGAGCGTTGAGACCGCCACGGCGATCTCGGACCCGCCGGTCATCGGCCGCAGCAGGCTCTGCAACAGGATGATGCCACCGAAGAACGCCGCCCCGATCGCGGCGGTCGTAAGGGCATAGACGAGCGTCCGATTGATCAGGAGATCGATGTCGTAGAGGCGGTAGCGGAAGATCGCGACGCCGGCGGCGACGGGGATGGCATTGATCACGAGCAGGTCGATTATCTCGAACGGCTTGTACACGAAGTTGCTATCGAGGAACACTGCGACCGCGTACAGGCCGCTCGCGTAGGCGATCCACTTCATCTGCAGGCGCTCGACGCCGCGAGAGCGTCGGAACCGGCGGACGAGCGCGGCGACGCAGAGGATCACCGCGACAAAGAGCACCGTGAACAGCGGCAGCAGGACCTCGCCGATCGTGACCTGCCCGGAGAACGGCGAAAGCGGATTCGGCACGGAGGGCAGCCCGGGTAGCGGGCCGGGAAGAAGCGCGACCGTGCCGCTGAAGATGGCCAGCGCGATCCCGGCGTACCACGCGACGGGCCGCCAGCGTGGCGACGGCAGCCGGCCATCAGGGAAGAGGAGGAACAAGAACGTCGGGATCAACCCGGTCGTTGGAAGCCAGAGCCAGGAGCTCAACCATGCGGCCCACTCGCCCCCCGGCAGCCCCGGATTGACGAGGTAGACGTAGGCGCTGTACATGAGGGCCAGCTCGTAGCTGCCGGCGCACGCCCCTGAAACCAGGAAGATCCAACCAACCGCATTCCGCGGTTGCCGAAACGCGATCGCCAATCCGAGTGCACCTTCGGTGAGACCGAAGATCGCCGTCGCGCCGCGGAACCCGTGAACGTCGGGCAGCGGAACCGTCGCCGAAAGCGCAAGCAGCACCAGGACAGCGACGCTCGACCCGACGGCGACGACGAGCAAGGCGATCGCGATGATGCGGGACGTTGTCAGACCCAGCCGAGCCGGAGCGACTCGCGCGCCGATCACACCGAGCAGATTCGGCCGCATCGCGGGCATTCTGAGCACGGCCCATCCCAGGAACGTTACGAGGCCTACCCGCTGAAGCCTGCGTTGCTCAGCGCCCGGCAGCGAGCGCTGCTTTCGGGAAGATCGCGCGCAGCAGGTAGCTAACTCGACGGCGTCCGCAGAACATCGCTGTCCATGCAGTTGCCCCGGACTTCACGCGCGAGGACCGCGCGCCCTGTACACAAAACGTGCGTTTCGTGGTCGCACTTAAGCAACGTCTTACGACCTACGCCGAATCCCGCAGTCGGCACATCGTCACCGCGACCGATCCCGAGCTCGGCGGCCGCAGTACCGTTCTCAGGAGGACTCACTGCAACTAGCGGCGCGTGATACTGCGCACCTGTGACCAGTGGGAAGGCGCCGAAGCGACCCGGCAGGCACGAACCGACGCGACCCGCGACGCGGCCCTCACGGCCGCCGTCGAGTTCGAAGCTAGCCCTGCCGACTGAACTTGACATCGCGCGGCAGCAGTTGCGCGAGGCAACAGAGCGCGAGGCTGCGATCGCGATAGAGAACGTACGCCTGGCCAGTGAAACGAAGGAGGCCCTCGAGCGCGAGGCCGCCACCGCTGAGATCCTCCGCGCGATTTCGGACTCCCAGACGGATGTGCAGCCGGTTCTCGAGGCGATCGCGTCGAATGCGGTTCGCTACTGCAACGCGGAGGACGCGCTGGTCCTTCTCTTGGAGTCCGGCCTGCTCATTCGCAAGGCTCACGCCGGCCCAGTCCCGAGCCGGGGGGCCGGCGCGCAGGCTACTCCGCCCGACCGCCGGACCGTGGCCGGTCACGCGTTCATCGAGGGCCGCACGATCCAAGTCGCCGACATCAAGAACGACCGGGACCACGCGCTGGGCCGAAAGATCGCTGCACAGACCGGCCATCGCACGACCCTCGGAGCGCCGCTGCTTCGCCAAGGTGAGCCGATCGGCGTGATCCTCATGCGCCGGACCACCGTTCAACCCTTCATGCCACACCAGATTCAGCTCATCGAGTCGTTTGCTGCCGAGGCGGTCATCGCGATCGAGAACGTGCGGCTGTTCAACGAGACGAAGGAGGCGCTCGAGCGGCAGACCGCGACGAGCGAGGTGCTGAAGGTGATCAGCCGCACGCCGTTCGACCTGCAGCGTGTCCTCGATATCGCCGTGACATCGGCAAGCACGCTGTGCTCGGCCGAACGCGGCTCGCTCTGGCGGCTCGAGCCGGACCAGACGCTCCGGCTCGCCGCATTCACTGAGCAATACCTCGTTGGGGTCGGCGATCCGGTGGAGCCTGCAAGCCTGCGCGAACAGCGCAGAGGCATCGACCGGTCGACGTTGTCTGGGCGCGTCGCGCTGGAACGGGCCACAGTCCACATCGTCGACGCGGCGCAGGATCTGGAGTATCGCGGCTTCCGGGGCACAGGCCCGAGGCCACGCACGATGCTAGGGGTGCCGCTGCTACGCGAGGAGACGCTCCTCGGCGCGCTTGTGCTCGCCCGCACCGAGGTGCGCGCGTTCTCCGAGCGCGAGATCCAGCTGGTCGAGACATTCGCGGACCAGGCCGCTATCGCCATCGAGAACGTCCGCCTATTCAGCGAGACGACGGAGGCGCTCGAGCGACAACGAGCCACCGCGGACATTCTCTACACGATCTCGACCTCGCCGACGACGGACCAGCCAGTACTAGAGGCGGTCGCGAGGAACGCGCTGCGCTTCTGCGGGGCCGAGGACGTGCTCGTGTTGCTCGTCGACGGCGACGCGTTGGAGCGTCGGGCGCACGCAGGCACCATGCGGGTATGGGCTGACTCGCAGGGTGGGCCGATCGATCGGATACCGCTTGTGCGGGAGACCGTCTCCGGACGGGCGACCCTTGAGTCGCGCACGATCCACGTCCCCGATATCCAGGCGAGCGAGGAGTTTCCGCTCGGGCGCGACCTCGGCGAGCGCCTCGGCGAGCATGCCCTCCTCGCGGCACCGCTGCTTCGGCAGGGCCAGGCGATGGGCGCGATCCTTCTGCGGCGGACGGACCTTCACCCATTTGGCGACGATGAAGTGGCTCTGGCCGAGGGCCTCGCGGCACAGGCCGTCATCGCGATCGAGAACGTGCGCCTGTTCAATGAGATCCAGGCGAAGTCTGCGCAGCTGGAGGTCGCGAATCAGGAGCTCGCGGCGGCCAGCCGGCACAAGAGCGAGTTCCTCGCGAACATGAGCCACGAGCTGCGGACGCCGCTCAACGCGATCATCGGCTTCTCCGATGTCCTCGAGCAGCGGCTGTTCGGCGAGCTGAACGAGCGCCAGGCCGACTACACCCGGGACATCGCCAGCTCTGGCCGCCACCTCCTGGACCTGGTGAACGAGATTCTCGACCTCTCCAAGGTCGAGGCCGGCCGGATGGAGCTCGAGCCGAGCGAGTTCGCCCTGGCCGACACGATCCGCGGCGCTGTCGCGTTCGTCCGCGAACGGGCCGCGGCGCATGGCATCGCGTTGGCGGCCGACCTCCCCGACGACCTCGGGACCGTGGTCGCTGACGAGCGCAAAGTTCGCCAGGTCCTCCTCAACCTGTTGTCGAACGCCGTCAAGTTCACCCCAGACAGTGGCACGATCGGCGTGCACGCTTGGAGAAGCGACAGCGAGGTCGAGGTGTCGGTCCGCGACACGGGCATCGGCATCGCGCCCGAAGATCAGGACAAGGTCTTCGACGAGTTCCAGCAGGTCGGCAAGCCCAGCGACCGCTCCCGCGAGGGGACCGGGCTCGGCTTGACCCTCGCGAAGCGCTTCATCGAGCTCCACGGCGGGCGGATCTGGATCGAGAGCGAGGTCGGCAAGGGCACGACGTTCACCTTCGCGATACCTGTCGCTAAGTCGGCGATCGCTCCGATGTAGGCGAGCGGCCAACAGACGCCGTCGTCGTTGGAAACGTCGCGTGCGCCGGGGCTGCACTCAAGGCGTTGCATTGGTCTGGTGCTTGGACGCCTGCGGTAGTCCTCAAGAGCGCGCAGGACATCGCCTCGGTCTGCATCGACCCTAAGGGCTATGCGACCTGCGCGGATG
>JALYLX010000157.1 GCA_030773995.1 Chloroflexota bacterium | reverse complement strand
TCGCAGGCTCGCCGTCGGTGAGCCCAGGCACGACCGGCGCGAGCAGCACACCCGAGCGCAGGCCGGCGGCGCGCATCCGCCGGACCGCGTCGAGTCGCTTCGCCGGAGGCGGCGCGCCGGGCTCGATCTGTCGTGCGAGCGTCGGATCGACGGTCGTGATGCTCGACCAGATGTGGAGCTCGACGCGTCGCGCGAGTGCGGTGAGCAGATCGAGGTCGCGGAGGATGAGGGTGCCCTTCGTGATGATCGAGAGCGCGCTCTTTCATTCCGACTCGATGAACCGAACGCGATCGGGCATCTAGAACGTCTGTTCTATCATATCGGGGCAGACCGGGTGCGCGACCATCGGGCGATGCGAGGCCTTCGCGTCTCGATGCTCGCTCCGATCTCCTGGCGCGTGCCCCCGCGGCACTACGGGCCGTGGGAGCTGGTGACCTCGCGCCTCACCGAGGGGCTGGTCGCGCGAGGCGTCGACGTCACGCTCTTCGCGACGGCGGACTCGGTGACGTCGGCGAGGCTCGACGCCGTCGTGCCGCGGCCGCTCGCCGAGGATCCATCGCTCGACGCGAAAGTCTGGGAGGGCCTGCACATCGCGAACGCCTTCGAGAAGTCGCGTGACGCCGATCTTTTGCACAACCACTACGACTTCCTGCCGCTCACGTACTCGCGTCTTGTCGACGTGCCGATCGTGATGACGATCCACGGCTTCTCGTCGCCAAAGATCCTTCCGGTCTACGAGCGGTACGCCGACCGCGTGCGCTTCGTCGCGATCAGCGACGCCGATCGGTCCCCGAGACTGACGTATGCCGCGACCATCCACCACGGGATCCCGTTCGATGACTACCCCTTGGGCGCCGGGGACGGCGGCTACCTGCTCTTCTTCGGCCGGATCCATCCGGATAAGGGCACCGCCGAGGCGCTCGCCGTCGCTCAGCGCGCCGGGCTCCCTCTGGTGATCGCGGGCATCGTCCACGACGAGGCGTATCACGCGCGAGAGATCGCGCCGCACATCGACGGCGACCGGGTGCGATTCGTCGGTTCGGTGGATCAGGCCGAAGGCGCCCGCCTCCTGGGCGGCGCGACCGCGCTCCTGCAGCTCGTGAATTTCGATGAGCCGTTCGGTCTCGCGATGGTCGAGGCCATGGCGACCGGTACACCGGTCATCGCGACCCGACGCGGATCCGTGCCGGAGGTCGTGGACGACGGCGTGACCGGCTTCATCGTGCGGGATGTCGCGGAGGCGGCGGCGGCCGTATCGCGCGCGGCCAGGCTCGATCGCGCAGCCGTTCGCGCACGCGCATTCGAACGGTTCTCGCAGGAGCGGATGGTCGACGCCTACCTGTCGCTCTACGCGAAGATCGCAGCGGGCGAGGCGTGAGCCGCTTCGCCGTTGGCGTCAACTACTGGCCCGCCTCGAGCGCGATGCGGATGTGGCAGCGATTCGACGCTGCCGAGATCAGCGAAGACTTCCGGCGCTGCGCCGCGGCGGGGTGCGACACCGTGCGGATCTTCCTGCGCTGGGAGGACTTCCAGCCCGATCCCGTCTCGGTCGACGAGCACGCGCTCGCGAAGCTGCGCGACGTCGCGGGCATCGCGTCCCGTGCGGGGATCGGGCTCATCCCGACGCTCTTCACCGGCCACATGAGCGGCGTGAACTGGTATCCGGGGTGGGCCCTCAGCCCAGCGCCCGCGCGGCGCTTCCGCACGATCGCCGCAGATGCGGTGGTCGATCGGGCGACCCGGGACTGGGCCGAGCCCGCCCTGCTCGCGGCCCAGGCCCTGCTCGCGCGCGAGTCCGCGGCGGCCCTCGCCGGCCATCCGGCCCTGCGGATGTGGGATCTCGGGAACGAGAACTCGAACTGCTGGATCCCCGCGACCCGCGACGCCGGGCGGCGGTGGCTCGCGACGATGGCCGATGCGCTTCGATCCGCTGATCCGGCGACCCCGATCACGATCGGCCTGCACGCCGAGGACCTCGAAG
Organism: Chloroflexota bacterium; assembly: GCA_030773995.1. GTDB lineage: Bacteria > Chloroflexota > Limnocylindria > P2-11E > P2-11E > UBA4735. The sequence continues at coordinate 5,607 of JALYLX010000157.1, read as the reverse complement.
AGGATCGCCGCATCGGGCCGGCGGAGGCGGCGGAGGTCTGCGATGTCCTTTCCATGCACGGGTACCCGATGTATCTGCGCTGGGCCGAGGCGAAGGACGACCATCGGGTCTTGCCGTTCCTGGCGACGGTCACCGGCTGGCTTGGGAACGGCAAAGATGTCCTGTTCGAGGAGTTCGGCGCGCCCACGCGCGACCCGCGAGATCCCGAGGCTGCACGGGTCGCGAACATCTTTCTCGACGAAGGCGATGCGGCCGAGTACACGGCGCGCGCCATCGAGGAGATCGCGGGTGCCGGCTGCGCCGGGGCGCTGCTCTGGTGCTACGCCGACTACGCGCGTTCGATCTGGACCGAGCCGCCGCTCGATGCAGCGGTCCATGAACGTCACTTCGGCCTGTGGCGCGCGGACGGCTCGCCGAAACCCGCCGTCGCCGAGCTCGCGGGGTGGCGCGACAGGGAGCGCTCGCCCGTGCGGGACGACGCGTGGATCGATCTACGCCGCGAGGACTTCTATCTGCGACCGCATTCGAACCTCGTGAAGCTGTACGACGCGTACCGCACCCGCGAGTAGCGGTGACGACGTTGGACCGGGTCGAGTGGGCGGCGCCGCGGCTCGCGGCGCTGGCCCGCGGACGGGTCCTGGATCTGGGTTGTGGAGAGGGACAGTTCCTCCCGCCGCGCGGTGTCGGACTCGATCTCGACCTCGACCGGCTGCACGTCGCGCGAGCGAGGTCGGCACTGGTGGTGCAGGCGGACGCGCACGCGCTGCCCTTCCGCGACCGGGCATTCGACACCGTCTTCGCGAACCGGATGTTGAACGCAGCCGGACGGATCGATGACGTTCTCGGCGAGATCGTCCGCGTCCTTCGGCCGGGTGGCACGCTCGCTCTCTTCACCCGCGCGCGACCGAAGCCACACGAGGATCGGCTCGATCCGGAGAATGGGGTTGATCGCCTGGGCCGTTACTTCGGGCGCGTGACCGTCGAGCGTGCCGCCGACGCGGCGCTCTTCGTGGCTACGACGACGCCGGCGCGATGAAGACGCGGTCCTTGCCGTGGCGCTTCGCGTCGTACAGCGCGGCGTCCGCGCTGCGGAAGAGCGAATCCTCTTCGGATGCGGAGCGCGGGTAGCCGGCGACACCGATGGACACGGTGCCCCCGACGTGCGCGCCGTCGGCGGCGACGACGGTGGCGGCGGCCACGGCAACCCGGATCCGCTCGGCGACCAGTGCGGCGGCCTCGGGGGTCGCGTCGGGCTGTAGCACCAGGAACTCGTCGCCACCGAACCGCGCGACGACGTCGCTCGTGCGCACGTGCGCCTGCACGGCCTGGGCGATCGCCACGAGATGCCGGTTGCCCGCCTCGTGGCCGAACCGGTCGTTCAGGTCTTTGAGGGAGTCGCTGTCGATGACCAGGAGGGACAGCGGCCGGCCCCCGCGCTTCGCGCGCTCGATCTCCTCGTGCAGGCGGGCGCGGAAGTGCCGGCCGTTGTAGACGCCGGTGAGCTCGTCGGTGACCGAGAGCCGGCGCACCGCCTCGTGCGCGGCGGCCGCCGAGATCGCGAGGGAGGCCTGGCTCGCCAGCGTCTGTGCGAAGCGATAGTGCTCGGCCGTGAAGGCGCCCAGGCCCATCTTCACGGCGCGGATCACCCCAAGGAGACGCTGATCGGCAACGAGCGGCACGACGATCGCCGACTTGCGCTCCAGCGGGACACCGGACACCGGGATCACTCGCGGGTCGGCGATCGCGTCGGCGATCAACGCCGGCTCGCGATGCTCGGCGGTCCAGCCCACGATGCCCTGGCCGAGCTTCACCTTCGTCTCGCGGACGGTCGATTCGTACCCCATCGGGTAGTAGCTCGGGTCGAAGACCATCGTCGCGACCTCGAGCCACTCGGTCGACTCGTCCCAGAGGAACACCGCGGTCGAGTCCGCTGTCGTGACGCGCTGGAACGCCTCGACGACGGTCTGGAGCGTTCCATCGCGATCGAGCTGCGCGGCACGGCGCGCGACCTCGTTCACCGCCTGGAGCTCGGCGATGTCGCTGCGGCGGGCGGCATGCTCGCGGGCGTGCATCAGCGCGAGCGACACGAGCCCGGCGAACGCGGAGAGCAGGCGCTCGTCCTGCAGCGAGAAGGCGTCGGTCTTCGGGCTCTGGACTGTGAGGACGCCGAGCAGGTCGCCGCGAGCGATCAGCGGCACGCACATCTCGGACCGGCAGGAGGGCGCGACAGAGATGTATCGGCCGTCGGTGGACACGTCGCCAACGTTGACGATCGTGCGCGTCCGAGCCGCGACGCCCGTCAGCCCGTGCTCCGTGGACATCCGGTACGACCGCACCGCCGGGTCGTCGCTACCGTCACCGGCAGCCGCGGCGGCATAGAGCTCGTCATGGACGGCGTCGTGCAGCAGGAGGTAGCGCATGGCGTAGCCGAACTGCTCGCCGAGCATCTCGGTCGCCTGCGACAGCACGCTCGCCTCGTCCGTCGCGGCATTCAGCAGCGTTTCCGCGGCGCGCATGAGGAGCGAGAGCTCGTTCGTCCGGGGAGTCATCACGGCCATGCCACAGACCTTACGTGCACGCATCGGCAATGGGGCTTCCGCGCGAGGGAGTACGGAGGTCCTAGTGCGCGAGGCGTGCGGGGACACCCGCCAGGGGGAGGGTCCTGATCACTTTGCCGGATCGTCCGTCCAGGACCAGGAGCTGCGCGGGGTCACGCTTGGCCATGAGGAGCTGGTCACCTCCCGCCAACGGACCGCAATCGGTCCCCGCGCTGGTGCTCCGTAGGTCCGCGCTCACGACATACCGGCGCGCATTCGTCCCCGCGCTGCTGCAGACGTGGATCGTCCCATCCGCCGTTGCGACCGCCTGGAGGCCGATCCCGATCTGCCGCCCCTGACCTTGCGGAAATGGCGCCTGGAGCAGGAGATCGCTCCAGTGCAGCGGGTCAGTGATCGTGTACACGCGGAGGCCCCCGCCACCGGTGAGCCCGGGGTCGAACGTCACGAGCCCGGTCTGGGCGCCGCTGATGCCGAACGCGGCCGGCGGGATGAGCGAGCCGCGCGGAAGAGTGAGCCGCGACGCCACCGCGCGGGTCGTGACATCGATGAATGCGACCTGCAGCCGCTGTGGATCCGCGAGCGGGACGATGAGCATGTCCCCGCGGATGACCGCAACGCCGGCGGTCATCGCGAACGTGACGGGATCCGCAGTCTTCTTCGTCGCGAGATCGATGGGCACGACCGAGCTTTGGATATTCGTGACCGCGACAGCGAACAGCGTGCGTCCGTCGGTCGTGGGGTCGAGCGAGATAACCGTCGGTCCACCGAGGTCGATCGCGCCGAACTGTGATCCCGTCGTCGCGTCAAGGAGCACGATCTTGCCGCCGTCCAGCGCGACGTAGATGGAGCGCCGGTCAGCGGACAGCGCCATCGCGGTGATGCGCCCACCCGCGTCGAAGAGGTCACGCGTGCCGGCGGTCAGATCGATCGCCTCGATCTCGCGCGCGTCGGCCTCATCGTTGCTGCGCGAGATCGCGACGAAGACGACCGACCGCGCGGCCGTCGGGGGCGCGAGTGGGCCGATGCCAAGAGCGTAGGTGAACGCGCCCGCGACGAGCAGCAGGAGGACAACGCCGAGAGCGATGAGCGGTCGGCGCGGCACAGCCTCAGTATGGAGAGCGCCAGTGGACGAACGCGTCATCGTCACCCGCGAGCCGCTGAACGCGGAGACGCGCCTCGATCTGCAGGATGGTCTGCTCACGCCGGCGCGGCGACACTACGTCCGCAGCCACTTCTCCTTCCCCGACCCGCCCCCGGCGATCACCCTGGGCGGCGCGGTGCGTACACCACGCTCGCTGTCGGCCGCCGAGCTGCGCGCGGTTCCGGGGCGAACGGTGGCCGCCACGCTCGAATGCGCGGGCAACGGCCGCGCGTTCCTCGAGCCGCCGGTGCCCGGCGAGCAGTGGCGATTGGGTGCGGTGAGCACGGCCGAGTGGACCGGCGTCACGCTTCGGTCGCTCCTTGAGCCTGCCGGGCTGTCGGGGACGGTCGTGGAGATCCTGTTCCGGGGCGCCGACACGGGCACGCCTCCCGACGTCGGCACGCGCATCGCGTTCGAGCGCTCGCTGCCGCTCGCCCGCGCGCTCGCGGACGACGTGCTGGTGGCCTACGCGATGAACGGCGCCGACATCCCGCGGGAGCACGGTGCGCCGGCGCGCTTGGTCGTGCCGTCGTGGTACGGCATGGCGTCGGTGAAATGGCTCGCCGAGATCGTGGCGCTCGAGCGGCCGTTCCGTGGCTTCTACCAAGCGGACCGCTACGTCGTGGGCGCCGAGCCGGTGCGCGCGATGAAGCCGCGAGCGGTGATCGTCGCTCCGCTCGATACGGTCCAGGGCCCGGCGACCATCCGCGGCTACGCGTGGTCAGGGCGGGGGGCGATCGCCCGCGTGGAGCTGTCGGTCGATGCCGGCGCGACGTGGCGCGACGTGGCGCTCGGACCGCAGCCGTCCGCGGCCGCGTGGCTCGAGTGGCGCGCCGAGTGGGTGCCGGCGCCTGGCTCGTACGAGCTGATCGCGCGCGCCACGGACGCCAGCGGCGAACGGCAACCCCTCGTGAACCAGGCCGATCCGCTCGGCTACATGAACAACGCCGCTCAGCCCGTGCGGGTGGAGGCGCGCTGACGGACCGATGGGACGCAGGTCTCCGGGTGCCGGACGACCCATGCCGCCACGTCGTCGATCAGGACCTGGGCCCCGAGGACATTCGATTCCGCCCCGGAATGCGGATTGACGCGACCATCGTCGATGCCGTCGGCAACGCGACCCGCGCCGCGGTCATAGACGGGCCGGCCGCTGAGATTCCGTCCGTCGAACCACGCGCGCGCATCTTTGGCGGCGGTCGCGTAGCGCGGCTCACCCGTCACGGCGGCGAGCCGCTCCATCGAGTACACGGCCGACGCCGCACCGTACGGCTGCACGGTCGGGAGGTCGAACCGCCGATCGATGACCGGCAGGACATACGCGTCGGCGCTCCGCCGAGCGACATCGAGCAGCTCGGGGCGCGCGATGGCACTCGAGGCCACGGCGAGCACGCCCTCCTGGATATGGCCCCAGAGGTGCGGGTGCTCCGCATCGTGCGCGTCCACCAAAACATCGCCGCGGCGCTGGGCGACGATGTCATCGCACCAGCGCGAAATGTCGGCGGACGCCTCGCCGGCGTCGAGCGCCGCGAGGACCTGGACCGCCCGCACGTCGGCGCCGGCTGGACGATCGTCGAACCAGGCCCGGGCTCGTTCATAATCGGTGCGGGCACGCTCGTCGCCGAAGGTGCGCCAGACCTTCGCCATCGCGCGAGCGCCCCGGGCATGCCAGAAGGACGCGCTATCCGGACGCGACGTCGGACCCTCGCCATTGAGCGCGCCGTTCCAATCCAGGACGAAGTTGAGGAAGCGACCATCGGCCTGTTGTGCGCAGCGGCAAAAGCCGAGGAGCCCGTCGATCCAGACGCGGGCGACGGATTCATGGGTCCGCCCCCAGAGGTCGCACCACAGCACCAGCGCGCGCGCGGCGTCATCGACGCAGGCGACCCCCTCCTCGCCGCTCTCGCGAGC
>JALYLX010000156.1 GCA_030773995.1 Chloroflexota bacterium | reverse complement strand
GACGACCGCGGTCTCGACCGGCCGGCCCGCCGCCACGAGCGCCTCGAGCCGTTCGAGAAGCGGACCGACGGCGCGTTCCGCGTCGTGACGTCGCACGCGGGCGCGCCGTTCGACCGCGAGCGACGGTGCGACGAACCCGGCGTACGCCAGACCTGCGGCCCCGAGCCCGCCGCCGCCGACGAGGCCTCCGGCGATCCCACCGACGATGGCGCCGATGACGGATCCGAGGAGCTTGCTCGCCACGAGCTCCGTCTGCGTGCGAAGGAGCGCCGCCTGCCGAAGGTCGCGGTCGGGAACGGGCCGCCACCGCGGGCTGCGTCGGAGCGCCGGGGCGAGCATGGCGAGCCGGCGCTGCACGATCGTGTCGCGACGGGCGGCGAGAAGTCCCGCCACGACGGCAGCCAGCGCGCACGCTGAGCCCAGCAGGATCACCGGGAGACGCCACGGACGATCCGGCGGCCGATGACGATGCCGGCGATCTCGAGGAGGGCGGCCAGCGGCAGAAGCACCGTTCGGCCCAGCGTCGTCGTGAGCGTCTCGCCGAGTCCGGGCATCGTTGCGACGAGATATAGCGCGAGCGCGGGCACGATCGCCGCCAGCAGATAGCTCTGGAGCCGCACGCCGGCCGACCGTGCTCGCACTTCGGCGTCGAGACGCTCGTCGTGCACCGCGCGCTCGGCCATCGCCTCAACGAGTGACGCCGCACGTTCGATCGGCAGTCGCTCCGTCACGCCGAGCGCCAGCGTATGGAACGTCGCGACGAGCCGGCGGTCGGCCGACGACGCGACCGCGCCGCGGATGGCGGCATCGAGTGGGTCCCCAAGGTCGAATCGTTCGATCGCACGCTCGAACGGGCGACGCGCCACCTGATCCGGGCACCCCGCCGCCGCGCGCCGCAGCGCCTCAGGGAGCGCGACACCCGAACGCAGCATCGCGTGCGTGGTCAGGAGCACTTGCGTGGTGGCTGACCGCGCGCGATCCCGCGCGGCCTGGGCTCGAATGCGGACGGCGATCGACGGAACGGCCGCAAGCGCGATGCCGGCGAACGGGAATACGCCGACCGCGGTCGCGAGCCCGATGCCGACCACGACGGCGAGTACGCGAAGCACTTCCCAGCGCGCGATGCCGAAGGGCCAGGCGCTGTTTTCCAGGGCGGCCGCATCCGGATGCCCGCCGATCCTCGGGATCGGTGTGCCGGCGAACGGCAGCATCCCGAGGGCGAGGACCGCCGCGAACACAGCGAGCGTGCCGACGAGTGCCGTGGTCAGCGGTCGTGACTCCACACGATCGTGGCGAGCTCGTCCTCGACGCGTGCGATCTCGCGTACGACGCGCCGGCCATCCTGTCGCCGTTCGAGATGGACGATGACGTCGATGGCGCGAGCCACATGGTGTGTGATCGCGGGTGCCGACAGCTCGCCCGCGCGCGCGAGCAAGAGCTCCAAACGGCCGAGGGCGTCCCGCGCCGACGCCGCGTGAAGCGTGGTGAGCGAGCCCGCATGTCCGGTGCTCAACGCCTCGAGCAGCGCCGACGCATCGCGCGGTGAGCGTACCTCCCCGACGATGATCCGATCCGGTCGCATCCGAAGCGCGTTGACCACGAGGTCGGCCACGCCGACGCCACTGTCGCGCGAGGGGACGCACTCCAGATGGACGGCGTGGTGGTGGGGCAGGACGAGCTCATTCGTGTCCTCGATCACGACGATGCGCTCGTCGGCCGGGATCGCGGCCGCGAGGGATCGCAGCAGCGTGCTCTTGCCGGATCCGGTCGCTCCACTGACGAGCAGGTTGCGCCGCCGGCGCACCGCATCGACCAGGAGCGCGGCGGCTTCGCCGCTGAGGGCCCCGGCCGCGACCCATGAAGCCGAGCCTGCGAGCGGCATCGACAACGGCCGGAACTTCCGGATCGAGAGGCAGGGTCCGCCCACGGGCTCGATGACCGCGTTCGCTCGCGACCCGTCCCGCATGCGCGCGTCGACGAATGGGTGTTCGATCGTCAGCTCGCGGCCGACGCTCGCTGCGATGCGATAGATGAGGTCGGATAGCTCTGCGGCGTCACGGAAGGCGATCGCGACGCGCTCGAGCCGGCCGTCACGTTCCACGAAGATCCGGTCCGGCGCATTGACCAGGACATCCGTCACTCGAGGGTCGTCGAGCAGCGGCTGCAGGCAGCCGAACCCGAAGAGGTCCGCGCAGAGGCGCTCGAGCTCCGGATCGGACAGTCGCGCGCCGGCGGCGGTACGCACGCGTTCACGGATGAGTCGCCGGCGCGCGGGATCCGCGTAGAGGGCGAGTAGTGTCGCCGGATCGAGACCGGACGCGACCTCGCTCCGGACCCGCGCGAGGAGGGCCGCGTCGATCACGCGAGACCTCGGATCACCTGGTCGATCGCGCGGAGCGTCGGAGCGCGCGTCGCGAACTCGTCGTTGGCGAGGAACGGGTCGCGCGGGATCGCCCCGGCATACGGCCACGGCAGCCGTGCCGCGATCCGGGACGCGTCGGACTCGTCGGCACCGACGACGACCACGGCGGCGCCCGTACTGCGGCTCCCGAGCAGGGGTACCGCGCAGAACGCCGACTGCAGCTGCGCCACCGACGGACCGACGACGACGCAGAGCCGGTCGACCTCCGCGAGCACGTCGGCATCGAGCGCCTCGGCACCGCATCCGAGATCCAGCACGAGCGCGCGGTCCCGGCTGAGGCGTTCGATGAGCTCCGCGATACGTGCGCCCTCGAACCACCGGTGAAGCTCCGGCGTGCCGGGCAAGAACGGGACCTCGCCCCAGCGCGACAGCAGCTCGCTCTCGTTGCCTGGACGGAGGAGGACATCCGCCACCGTCGCGCCGGCGCACCGCGCTCGGAGGGCGAGCGTCGGTACGCGGCGGTCGAGATCGATCAGGATCGGCGGGCGGCGTGCGCTCGCGGAGCGGTGCGCGACGAGGGCCGCGACCGTCGAGGTGCCAACACCGGCCGTGAGCGACCAGAACGCGAGACAGCGTTCCGCTGCCAGCGCCGCCGGCCGTGCCGGCGTCAACGGCTCGAGCGGCGTCTCGTGACCGGTCGCATCACGCATCAGCGCGAGCGCGATCTGCGCGACCGGCGACGCGTCGAGCCATGCGCGCCAGCTCACCCTTCGACCCACCGGGTGAGCGGGCGTTCCATCGCGTATCGGTGCATCGGCCGCGCGGCCGCTGTGGAGTCGAACAGGACGGGACGCAACGTGCGGCGACTCGCCCGCAGCGTCTGTTGAGCGCACCAGGCGGTCCGGCGGACCTCGAGCAACACGTCGGTACCGCGGAGCAATGCTCTGCAGCGAGATCGGCGCCGGGCGCCCAGTGGCCAGTAGCGGAGCGGTCGCCGCAACGCTCGCGCGGTCGCCTCCCCGAGCGGAACAAGGCGCACCTCGACGACGTCGAGGTCACCCGCCGAGAGTCGTGCCGGTGCGAGGCCGATGCCGATCGCGCGGACGAGGGGCGGCCGGGCCACAAGATCGCCCGGGACCGGGACGGTCCGCACCCCGCGAAGGGCGAGCGAGCGCCGGACTCGCGCGACGTCCGTGTCGTCCAGGGTGAGCCGCACCTCCGGGCCATACCGCCAGAGCACGAATCGCCGCGCATCGAGCGCGAGATCGAACGGCTCGTGCGGTCCGAGCTCCAGCCTGAGGCTCGTCACTCGCGAACGGGGATGAACACGAGCACGAACGTGCTCGTGGCCACGCGGTCTGCGACGCGCAGCTCGTCGCTCGGCGCGAGCGCGACCACCACGCTTCCGAGCCGGTCGACGGATACCGCGCCGGAACGGCTCGTGCCCGGCAGCACGAATGGTCCGCCGTTCTCGCCGCGAACATCGAGGACCGTCGCATTCGCCGCGACGATCTCGGTGGTACGGCCGGCCGGCGCGCGACCGACGACCGGGACGGCGATCACATCCACGTGCGCTCCGGCGGCGAGCGCGCCGCCGATCGCAAGAGACGGCGTGACCGGGATCGCGATGGCGCGCTGTCCGGCCGGCGGGACGAGGCCGCTATGGAACGCGGCAGCAGCCGCGGCGATCGCCGGCCCGACAAGGATCTGGCCGGGCCAGTGCGGCGCCCGGGGCACTCGGCCGACCGCGTCGTCGGTCGAACGCAAGGCGCCTGCCGGGACGGCATCCGGCGGCAGCGCTGCCGTCGTCAGATCGTCGGCCGCGATCGGCCTGTCAGCGTCGAGCGCGTGCGCGGCGACGACGACGGTGACCCGTTGCAGGCTGGCGTAGTAGATCGCGCCGGCGATCGTCCCAGAGACGAGCGCGATCGCGAGCAGGACCCGCTGGCCGATCATTCTTCGACGAGGCCCGGCGCGCGGACGGCCACGCGAACGACGAGCTCGTGACTGGTGCCATCGGTGTAGTCGATGAGGAACCGCGTGATCCAGATCCCGGCCGGTGGTGGGAGGCGATCCCACCGGCCGACGAACGGCTGGGTGGCGCCGCCGGCGAGCGGCCCGAGGGGAACGCAATCCCCGGACATGAAACGCCAGGCCAGGACGTCCGCGCCGTTGAACGCGAGCTCCGTCCGTCGTCCGCGGAGGATCTCGATCGATCGATCCGGGAGGAGCACCGCGGGCCGCGCGGGAGCCCACACCGTCGTAGCGGGTAGTGGAGCCCCGCGATCGACCGACGGAGTGACCGCGCCCGCGGCCGAAGGGATCAGGAGAACGACCGGCGCGACTGAGGGTACGAACGACGGAGTGAACGACGGTCCGGTCGGCGGCGCGGAGGGAGTGGCCGGCGCCGGCCGGGCAGCCTGCAACGCACGCGCGATCTCGCTGTCATCCTGGAAGAACACGACGCTCACGGCCACGAAGCCACTGTCGGTGAGGACGTAGTTCTCGTAGTACGTGCCGGCCACGGCGCGGCCATCGGTCATCGACGCACGACCGTTGAACGCCGCACCGTCGTAGGCACTCGACCCGCCGGTCCCGACGCTCTCGAGCACGCGGGCGTACGAGCCGGTGATCTCGCGCACGGTTTCGGTCGAGTAGGTGGTGATGTCGCCCACTCGAGTGACCGAGTCGCCGGCGTACGTGTCGGTCACGAGGTAGATACCGGGCGGCGGAGCCACCGGTGCGGGCTCGGGCATCCAGGCAGCGGGCGGCCCGTCGCTCACGGAGTCGTCGCGATCCGGATCCCAGGCGAGCGCGGGGCCATTGGTCACGATCGAGATCGCGAGGGTCGCGGCGCAGATCAGACGCTTCATCGCGCGCCTCCATTCGCCGTGACGGCGACATCGGTGATCGGATGGAAGAACAGCGTGCCGAAGATCGGGGTGCGGACCGGGATGGTCGCGCTGATGTGCACGGTCGCCGGAGTCACATCGACTCGAACGCTGGCACCGTCCGCGATGACCGCCGGCGCCGTCGCGAGCCTCGGGGCGATCGGCTCGAGGTTCGCGGCGAAGACGGCACGCGCGACGTCCGCGGCGTCGGCCGCCGGAACGAGGCGTCCGGTGCGGCCGAGCTCTCCGTCGTCCTGATCGTTGACCGCGATGAGAGCCGCGAGGTCGGCAGCGGACCTGGCTCGAGCCGCGATGACGCGCAGGCTTCCGAGCTCGAGGGTCGTGGTCAACACAACGAGCAGTACCGGGAGCATGGCCACGGTCGTGATCGCGCTCACCGCGCGAGCTCGCCGCGAACGATCGCGGTCGTGCGGAGGGGGATCGCCGATGTGAACAGGAAGGGGATCGCGAGGGTCGCGTTCGTCCGGACCGTGACCGTCAGCGGCTGCCGCCACCCGACGTGCGCGGGCATGATGTCCAGGGTCGACCGGGCCGGATCGATGCCCGATTGGCGCAGCGCGTCGTCGAGCAGGGCGCGGACCTCTGGCGCGTCCCCGCCCAGCTCGGCGGCGTAGCGGGCAGCCTGCACCGTCGCGCTCTCCTGGGCCAGCCACCGCTGGAACACGTCCCCGAACTCGATGATCGCGAAGAGCAGGGGAATGAGGATCGTGATCATGAGCGTCGTTTCCAGGGTCGCGAGGCCCCGGTCATCGCGGCGCACCGGCTAGCGGACCGTGCCCATCTGCGTGACCAGGCTCTGGAGCCGGGTGACCAGTCCGTTGTTCCAGGCCTGGACGCCGATCACGAGGGTTCCCAGCACGACGGCCGCGCCGATGATGTATTCGATGGTCGCGAGACCGCGGTCAGCGGTAGCGAACGACCTGATGCGGGACATGCGTCACCTCCTGCGACCGGCGGAGGCTGCGCCCGCCCGCAGGGTCGGGCGATGGGACGGCCGACCGGTACCGGAGTACCGCTCGTAGCATTCCGGGCGTGGCAGCGAAAGAGCGGACGGAGGAGCGGCGGCTCATCACGTCGCTGTTCATCGACGTCGTCGGCTCGACCGCGCTCACCGTGGCGCTCGGGCCCGAGCGCCTGAAGGCCGCCCTGGATCAGGCCTTCGCGGAGCTGCGCGCGGTCATCGAGGGCGAGGGCGGGACGGTCGAGAAGTACATCGGTGACGCGATCTACGCGCTCTTCGGCGCGCCGGTCGCCCACTCCAACGACCCCGAGCGCGCCCTCCGCGCCGCGGCCGGTGCCAGGACCTGGGCGGCCTCGCGGGCGGCGGCCGAGATCCCGTTCGGCGTCCGGGTCGGCCTCGAGACCGGCGAGGCGATCGTCGACCTCGCGGCGGCCGCGGAGACGAAGCAGCAGATGAGCGTGGGCGCGGTCGTGAACACAGCGGCACGGCTCCAGCAGCGCGCGGAGCCGGGGCAGGTGCTCGTCGGGCCGGTCGCGCATGAGGCGACGGCGGAGGTCGCGACCTTCACGCCGCTCGGGACGGTCGATCTCAAGGGGCTCGGGCCGATCGACATCTGGGCGCTCGATGAGATCGGTGGCATTGGCGGCCGGCGACGCCTGCCGTTCGTGGGTCGGACCGCCGAGCTCGAGCTGCTCGGGCTCGCGCAGCGGCGGGCGAAAACGCGCTCGGTGCTGGCCCTCGTGTCCGGTCCACCCGGCCAGGGCAAGAGCCGGCTCGTCGAGGAGTTCCTCGGGTCCTGGGCCGGTGTGCGGGTGCTGGTCGCCCGCTGCCGGCCTGGTGGCGAGATCGGCGCACTGGCACCGCTCCAGCAGCTGCTGCTGGGCGACCGGCCAGCGACCGCGCTCCCCGAGGTCATCGCCGATGCGCTGCCCGAGCCCGATCGCGCGCGCGTCGAGGATGCGCTCGCCCATTCAGCGGGGATCCGCTCCAGCCCGTCGCTGGCCGCGATCGGGAAGGAGGAGCGGGCCGACGAGATCCTGAACGCGTGGCGAGGATTCCTTCGGGGTCTCGGCGCGCAGGGACCGGTGGCGCTCTGGGTCGAGGACGTCCACTGGGCGGCCCTCGAGGTCGTTGCGCTCATCGACCGGCTCAGCCTCGCCGGCGAGCCGGTGCTCGTGGTCGCGACGGCGCGGCCGGAGTTCGCGGAGGCCGCGGGCATCCGGCCGAGCGGTGACCGCTTCTTCATCGATCTGGACGCGCTCGAACCCGACGACGCGCGCGCGCTCGCTTTGAGCGCCGGCCGCGAAGACGACGGCGAGATCGCGCGGGCGGGCGGGAACCCGTTGTTCATCGTCGAGCTCGCGCGAGCGCGCGACCCCGGCGGCGAGCTTCCGCTGACCCTCCAGGGAGCGCTCGGAGCGCGGCTGGACGACCTCGACGCGACCGATCGCGCGCTCCTCGCGCACGGGGCGGTCGTCGGCGAGACGTTCGCGCCCGCGGACGCGGCGCTGCTCGCCGATCGCGACGGCGCCGG
>JALYLX010000155.1 GCA_030773995.1 Chloroflexota bacterium | reverse complement strand
GTCTGGATGCGGTGCTCGTCGCGATCGGCGGCGGCCTCCTGCTCGCCGGCCTCTCGAACGCGACGCCCGTTCTCGCCATGGCGCTGCTCGTCGCCGCCGTCGCGATCGGGATCCCGGCACTGCGACGGGTCACGCCCCCGGGCACGCTCACCGGCCGCACCGGGCTCGGCGCCGCCGTGCTCGTGCGCGGTCTACTGACCTTCGCGTTCTTCGGCACCGAGGCGTTCCTCCCGCTCATGCTCCGCGAGGCACGCGGCCTCAGCCCGACGCTCGCTGGGATCGTGCTGACCACGGGTGGCGTGGCCTGGACGACGGGCTCGTGGGTGCACGAGCGGCTCGCGCGACGGCTGACGAGCCGAACGATCATCAGCACGTCGTTCGCCCTCGTCGCCCTCGGCGCGTCCGGCGTGCTCGCGGTGCTCCTGGTGCCGAGCGTCCCGGTCGAGGTCGCCTATCTTGCGTGGGCCGTGAGCGGCGGCGGCATCGGGTTCGGCTACGCCGCGATCTCGGTGCTCGTGCTCCGGCTCGCGCCGGCGGACCGCGCGGGTTCGACCAGCGCCGCGATGCAGGTGCTCGATAACCTCGGGACCGCGCTCGGCACCGGCGCGGGTGGCGTGACCGTCGCGATCGCAGTCGCGCGTGGTCTGTCGGTCGAGACGGGGATCGCCGCCGCGTTCGGGGTCGCGATCGCAGGTGGCCTGATCGGCCTCGCGGTGTCGCGACGGTTGGATTCGTCGCGCCCGTCAGTCGTTACCGAGCCTGACTCCATGTCCGCGCCGTCGTTCGCCATCGACCGCTGAAGATGCACGGCTCGATCAGACACCTTTAGCGAAGAACACTCACACTGCGCACCAGCCCGCAGTAGTCAGGACGCCGACTTTGCATGCGGTCGGTCCAAGATCTGAACGATCTCTCTGGCGGCGTAGATCCGGCCTGACCTCCGTCCAGTTATTTCCTCAAGAATGCCGCGCTTCTGCAGATCGCCGATGCTCGTTCGTGCAGAAAGCGGAGTGACGCCAAGCTTTCGGGCAACGGTAGACGCGCTCACGTACATGTTCGCGAACAGCAGGTCGACGAGGAGGTGCGTCACCCGGCTGCGCGATGACTGGATCCGCCGCCGATACTCGCTTTCGAGTTTCGTCAGCTCGTCGGCTCGGCGCGCCGCGTCGACCGACTGAACGGCGATGGCGTCGAGGAAGAGACGGATCCAGCGTTTGATATCTCCAGATCGTCGACCCTCACTCAATGCGTCGTAGTAAGCCCCGCGCCGTCGCTCGAAATAAGCGCTTAGGTAGAGGAGCGGCTGCGATAGGCACCCGGTTTCGATCAAGAACAGCGGCATCAGAAGGCGTCCAAGACGTCCATTCCCGTCAGAGAATGGGTGGATCGTCTCAAACTGGTAATGGATCAGCGCGCATCGGATCAGCGGTGGCGTGTCGTCCTCCTCGTGAACATACCTCTCCCAATCGTCAAGAATCTCAGGCAGCGCGGAGGGCGGGGGCGGAACAAAGATGGCGCGCTCGATCGGTGTCCCATGGGGCCCGATCCAGTTCTGCGATGTGCGGAAGCTACCGGGTGTGCTCTTCTCGCCCCGGATGCCTCGCATGAGGACACCGTGCATCTCGAGGACGAGTCGCAAGCTCACCGGCAGCTTCGGAAGGCGTCCGATGCCGTGTTCGAGCGCGTGAACATAGTTGAGCACCTCGCGGGCATCGCCCGAGTCATTTGCGCTGCCCTCCGTTTCGAAGAGCAGAAGGTCGGACAGTGAGCTCTGTGTGCCCTCGATACGCGAACTGAGGACGGCCTCTCGACGGAGATAGGGTCGGATGAACATGCGCGGTTCACGCAAGCGCTTGCCGACACCTGAGAGCTCGCCAAGGGCCCTATCCGCCGTGGACAGCAGCGCCACGTCGCCTGCGTCGAGGTGGATCGAGCGCGGTGTTGGCGGTGGGAAGTAGGCAATATGCCCTTCGAGCGACCTTCGGAGGTGCGACCGCTGGGAGGGTGAGAAGTCTTTCGCATCCACGACCGAGATGTTAGGAGATGGCTGATTACTAACATTGTGGCTCCGCGAATGTAAGTCCGCTGAGCCACCTAATTTGGTTGCGCTACGCACCGGCAGGAAGGCGGGTGAAGCACCCGACGGCCTCGACGATCGCGCGGTGCTCTTCCGCGAGCACGCGCGCTTCGAGGGTCTCCGGGTCGTCGCCCGGGAGCACCGGCACGCGCCGCCGCACGATGGTCTCGCCTTCGTCGAGCATCCCGCGGTGCGCGCGATGGACCGTGCAACCGGTCTCGGCGACGCCGGCGGCGAGCACCGCCTGGTGGACCTTCAACCGGTTCAGCCCGCCGAACGCGGGCAGCAGCGACGGATGGATGTTGATGACCGGCACGTCACCGAGCACGTCCCAGAACGGATCGGCAAGGATCCGGTCGTAGCCCGCGAGGACAACGAGCTGGACGTCGGCGGCGACGAATCGCCGGGCCATGAGCCGTTGTGCCGCGTCGCGGCCGCCGTTCGCCGCCGGGGGGAACGCCTCGGCGGGAATTCCGGCGATCTTCGCCCGCTCGAGCGCCGGCGCGCTCTTGCGGCTCGAGGCCACGTACGCGACGCGGGCGTCGAGCCGGCCATCGCGGCACGCGTCGAGGATCGCCTGGAGATTCGTGCCGCGTCCGCTCACGCAGACGCCGACGCGCAACGTCACCTCGATGCCCAGCGCACCCGCCGTGGACCCGACGCGCGCTCCACCGTGCCGATGCGGATCGCATCCGGCAGCGCGCGTAGCGCGGTACGCTCGTCGGTCGCGGCGACCACGACCACGAGGCCGATGCCCATGTTCCACGCTCCGAAGGCCTCGGCGTCGGCGACGCCGCCCCACTCCACGAGCATCCGAAAGAGTGGCGGCACCGTCCACGCGTTCCGATCGACGGCCGCGCCGAGCCCCGGCGGCAGCGCGCGGGGCAGGTTCCCCTCCCAGCCACCGCCGGTGAGGTGCGCGATCGAGCGCACCGTCGCGGCGGCGCGCAGCGCACGCACGTCATCGAGGTAGCAGCGGTGGATCGCGAGCAGGGCGTCACCGAGCGGGCCGCCGCGGAGCTCCGGTTGCGGCGCGAGGAGGAAGCTCCGCGGATCCAGCTCGGCGCGCGCGGCCGCGCGATCGCAGATCGTGCGAGCAAGGCTGTACCCGTTCGTGTGCAAGCCGGTCGAGGGGAGCCCGATCAGGACATCGCCCTCGCGCACCGTGGCCGGATCGAGGATCCGGTCGCGCGCGACGCCGCCGACGAGGAATCCGGCAAGGTCGTACGCGCCCGGCGCATACATGCCCGGCATCTCCGCGGTCTCGCCGCCGAGCAAGGCGCAGCCGTGCACGCGGCAGGCGTCGGCCATCGCGCCGACGACGCGCGCGAAGAGCTCAGGCTCGAGCGTCGACGTGGAGAAGTAATCGAGGAAGAACAGTGGCTCGGCGCCCATGGCGAGCGCGTCGTTGACGCAGTGATGCACGAGATCGGTGCCGACGCCTTCGTGCCGGTCCAAGAGCCGCGCGAGCTCGAGCTTCGTGCCGACGCCGTCGGTCGTCGCCACGAGCACCGTGTCGGTGCCGGCCAGGCGGAAGAGGCCGCCGAACGCGCCGATGTCACCGATGACCTCGGGCCGTTTCGTCGCGCGGACCCTGTCGCGGATCCGCGCGAGCGCGTCCTCGGCCCGCGAGATGTCCACGCCCGTGTCCTGATATCTCAACCGCGCACCGCCTCGAGCACGTCCTTCGTCAGCTCGAGCTGCACCGGGACGAGGTAATCGCCGGTGAAGCACGCGGTGCACAGC
This sequence comes from Chloroflexota bacterium, assembly GCA_030773995.1. Taxonomy (GTDB): domain Bacteria; phylum Chloroflexota; class Limnocylindria; order P2-11E; family P2-11E; genus UBA4735. The sequence goes on along the minus strand of JALYLX010000155.1, from coordinate 16,931 downwards.
TCGCCGCGCGTCGCGCCGGTCGCGCGGATCATCCCCTCGAGGGACAGGTAGCCCAGCGAGTCCGCGCCGACGTGCCGGCGGATCGCGGCCTCGTCCATGTGCGAGGCGATGAGCTCGTCGCGCCGGGCCATGTCGACGCCGAAGAAGCACTGGTGGCGTATAGGTGGCGAACAGACCCGCAGGTGCACCTCGCGAGCGCCGTGGCGCTTCAGCAGCTGCACGATCGGACCGCTCGTGGAGCCGCGGACGATCGAATCGTCCACGACGACGACGCGCTTGCCGTCGAGCACGTCGCGGAGCGCGTTGTACTTCAGCGCGACGCTGTGACGGCGGAGCTCCTGGGTGGGCTGGATGAATGTGCGGCCGATGTAGCGGTTCTTGATGAGCCCTTCGCGGAACGGGATGCCGCTCCGCCGGGCGTAGCCGACCGCCGCCGGGATCGCGCTATCGGGGACCGGGATGACCACATCGGCCTCGGCGGGGTGCTCTTCGGCCAAGATCTCGCCCATCCGCTCGCGCGTCGCGTACACCGAGCGGCCGCCGAGGTCGCTCGAGGCCGACGCGAGGTACACGTGCTCGAAGACGCAGAGTCCGGTCCGATCGGCCGCCAGGTCGGCGATCGTCACGGGCCCACGGTCATCGATGCGCAGCACCTCGCCCGGCCGGACGTCGCGCACGGTGTCGGCGCCGATGGTCTCGAGCGCGGAGTTCTCGCTCGCGACGATCCAGGCGTCGCCCTTGCGGCCAAGGCAGAGCGGGCGGACGCCGAGCGGATCGCGGATCGCGTAGAGCGCGCTCGGGGTCAGCAGCGTGAGCGACCATGCTCCGGCGAGCGACGGCAGTGCCGCGACGATGCGCTGATCCCAGGTCGCGCCCGGCGCCGACACGATCGCTTGCGCGACGACCTCGGTGTCGCTCGACGTGGTGAACTGGGTGCCCTGCGCGATCAGCTCGTCACGCACGTCTTTCGCGTTGATGCAGTTCCCGTTGTGTCCGAGCGCGAGCTCGCCAAGCGTCTCGTCGCGTACGACCATCGGTTGGGCGTTCTCGATGCGCGACGAGCCGGTCGTCGAGTAGCGGGTGTGGCCGATCGCGGCGCTGCCGCCGAGCGCAGCGAGATCGGGTTCGGCGAAGACCTGGCCCACCAGGCCCATGCGGCGCACCACCCGCAGATCGCGCCCGTCGGTCGCCGCGATGCCCGCGGACTCCTGCCCGCGGTGCTGCAGCGCGTAGAGGGCGAAGAACATGAGCCGCGCCGCCTCGCTCGGATCCGCGCTGGCCGGCGACCAGATGCCGCACACCCCGCACACGGCTAGCTCTCCCGCGCGAGCGCGCGGCCGAGACCGTCGCGGTGCGCCCGAGCCAGCGCTTCGACCGGCGTGCCGAGCACCGGCGCGATCTCGAGGATGTCGCCGCCGATCGTGCCGAGGGTCCAGAGCGGCACGTCGTGCTCGGTCGCGATCGCGCGCACGAGAAGCTCGTCCGCGGTGCGAATGACGAGCACGATCCCGGATGGCCCTTCGCCGAACAGCATGACGCGCTTGTCGATGCCGCGGACCGCGGGCAGCGCCACCTTCATCCCGATGTGGTCGCGGATCGCGAGCTCCGCGAGCGCGACCCCCAAGCCGCCGTCACTGCGGTCGTGCGCCGCGCGGATCGCGCCGCGCGCGTGCGCGGCGAGGACGAACCGCTGCAGCCGCGCCTCGAGGGCAAGGTCGATGCGGACGGTACCGCCGACCTGACCGCGCAGCGCCGCGTACGACGACGCCGCGAGCGACACCTGCGCGCTGCCGGCGAGCAGCACGAGATCGCCGGCTTCACCGGTGCGGGCGGGAATGTGCTTCGTCACATCGGCGATGCGGCCGACGGCGCCGATGGTCGCGGTCGGCCAGATATCGCGCGCGTGCGTCGCGTTGTAGAGGGACACGTTGCCCGATACGACGGGCACGCCGAGCGCGTCGCATGCCGCGCTGATGCCGGCGATGGTGCGCTCGAGCTGCCACGCGCCCTCGGGACGCTCGGGGTTGCCGAGGTTGAGGCAGTCCGTGATCGCGAGCGGCTCCGCGCCAACGCAGACGAGGTTACGGGTCGCCTCGGCGACCGCGGCGGCCGCGCCGGTGAATGGATCGAGCGAGGCCACGCGCGACTGCGCGTCGAGCGCGACCGCGATACCGTCGGGCCGGCCCTTGATCCGCATGACCGCGGCGTCCGCCCCCGGGCCGACGACGGTGTCGGTGCCGACCATCTGGTCGTACGTGCGGTACAGGATGGCCCGAGAGGCGATATCGGGCGACGCCAAGAGCTCCAGGAGCTCGAGGCCGATCTTGTTGACCGGCCCTTCGGGCCGGGGACTTTCTCCGTTGACCGGCCCTTCGGGCCGAGGACGTTCCCTGCCTACGGTGGCGTCTGAAGGCTCGCCTCGCCGCTCTGGTTCCACGGCCCACTCGCGCACGTCGTACTCGGGGGCATCGTCGGCGAGCGCCTTCGGCGGCAGCGATGCGACGAGCTCGCCGCCGCTCCGGATCTCGAGACGCTCCGCCGCGATGACCTCGCCGATCCGCACGCCGTGCAGCTCCCACCGCGCGAACACGCGCTCGATGTCCGCTTCGCGTCCCGGACGGGCGACGATGAGCATCCGCTCCTGCGACTCGCTCAGCATCACCTCATACGGGACCATGCTGGTCGCGCGGCGCGGCACGCGGTCGACGTCGATGACGATGCCCACGTTGCTCTTCGCGGCGACCTCGCTCGACGCGCAGGTGAGGCCCGCGGCGCCGAGATCCTGGATCGCCTCGACCGCGTCAAGCGCGACGAGCTCCAGGGTCGCGTCGAGCAGCAGCTTCTCGAGGAACGGGTTCCCGACCTGCACCGACGGCCGCTTCGCGTCGTCGGCTGACCCGAGCTCGAACGACGCGAGCAGCGACGCACCGGCGATCCCGTCGCGCCCGGTGTCCGATCCGACCAGGTACACCGCGCTCCCGGGCTTCGCGGTGGCGGCCGAGCGCAGGTCCATCCGGTCCACGACGCCGACGCACATCGCGTTCACCAGCGGGTTGTCGGCGTAGCCGGGCGCGAACGTGACGTGGCCGCCCACGTCGGGGATCCCGACGCAATTGCCGTAGAAGGCGATCCCGCCGACCACGCCACGGACGGTCCGGCGCGTCCGCTCGTCCTCGGGTGGACCAAAGAACAGGCCGTTCAGGACCGCGATCGGGCGGGCACCCATCGCGAAGATGTCGCGCAGGATCCCGCCGACGCCCGTCGCGGCGCCCTGGTACGGCTCGACCGCCGAGGGGTGGTTGTGGCTCTCGACCTTGAAGACGCAGAGCAGGCCGCCGCCGAGATCCACGGCCCCGGCGTTCTCGCCCGGGCCGAGCGCGACGCGCGCGCCCGTCGTCGGCAGCGTGCGAAGGAGCGTCTTGCTGTGCTTGTACGCGCAGTGCTCGCTCCACATCGCGCCGAACATGCCCCACTCGAGCGCGTTGGGCTCTCGAGACAGGAGCCCGCGGATCCGGTCGGCTTCGCTGTCGGTGAGACCGGCTTCGCGCGGGAGCCGGAACTTAGGCTGCGCCGTCGTCGTCCCCGAGGTCATCGGGGTGACGCTCATGCGAAGGTGCCGTCTCCGAGGAAGACGTCGATCTGATCGGCGAACGCCGCGAGATCCACCAGGCGCGTCTGCATGTGGCCGTACACCTCATCGATGTCCGTCTGCTCCCGGTCGTACGCGAGCAGGTTGCGTAGGTTCGCGAGGTGCTCCAAACGATACGCCAGCTGCCGATCGATGATGCCATGCGCCGCGATCGCGTCGAGGATGTCGTGATACGCCTCGGGCTGCGGAAGCGCGAGCGCGGCGATGAGGTACGCGCCCGTGCCGAACGTCAGCTCCACGGCCTGCTGGAGATACCACTGCGCGAGGCCATACAGCTTCGGATCGCCCTTGAACTTCTGCCGGTCGACGCCCTTGAGATCCTGCAGGAGCCCGACGTACTCGCGAAGGCGCACCAGCCGCGTGCGGACGTACTCCTCGTCGACCGCGAAGCGCTCGCCGCGCACGCGTTCGGCCAGGGCCTTCGACTGCAGCTCGTCGTACTTCTTGAACTCGAGGTACTCCATCGTCGTCCGAGCAGCGAACTGCACGCGACGCCGTTGATCGCGCTGGAACAGCAGCGACCAGGTGTTGATGACTTGCGCGCGCTGGAGCAGCGAGGCGTTGTTCAGGATGACGACGTCGAGGTCGGCCGTCTCGAGGGTCTTGGAGAGCTCGCTCACGAAGTACACCTGGTAATCGAAGTACTCGGCGGTCCTGATCTTGTCGAGCAGCAGGAGGCCGACGTCGAGATCGCTGAAGCTGCCCGCGAGCTTCCGCGCCGAGGCGCTGCCGCTGGCGTAGGCGACGTCGACCGGCGAGGTCTGGAAGAGCTGCGTCAGCTGGGCCTGCTTTTCGAAGAGATCCATCTTGCCTATTGAACGGAAGCAGGGGCCATGCCGATGTATCGAGAGGCGGTCAATGCCTCCAAAACCTGCCGGCCATCGGTCCCACCGAGCAATTCCTCGCTGCAGCGCTCGGGGTGCGGCATGAGGCCGACCACATTCCCGGCGGCGTTCGCCACGCCGGCGATGTTCGCGGTGCTCCCGTTCGGATTCGCCTCGGGCGTCGCGCCGCCGCGGGCGTCGGTGTAGCGGAACACCACTTGGCCGTTCGCCTCGATCCGGGCAAGCGTGAGCTCGTCGGCGACCCAGCAGCCCTCGCCGTGCGCGATCGGCATCCGCACGACCTCGCCGCGCAGGCCCGCGGTGAACGGGGTGCGGTCGCTCTCGATCCGCATGTGCACCCAATCGCAGCGGAACTCGAGGTGCCGGTTGCGCACGAGCGCGCCGGGCAGCAGCCCGATCTCGCACAAGATCTGGAAGCCGTTGCACGAGCCGAGGATCGGCATGCCGTCCGTGTCGGCGCGCCGCAGCTCGGCCGCTGCCGGCGAGAGCGCCGCGATCGCGCCGGCACGGAGGTAGTCGCCGTAGGTGAAGCCGCCCGGCACGATCGCCGCGTCGTAGCCGCGCAGGTCGGCATCGGCGTGCCACACGATGTCCGCCTGCGCGCCCACGAGCGAGAGCGCGTGCGCGAAGTCGTTCTCGCTCCAGGTGCCCGGAAAGCGCAGCACCGCCACCCTCATGCTCACTCCGCCGCCACCTCGACCGCGAATTCCTCGATGACCGGATTCGCGAGGAGCTCGTCGCCCATTTGCTGCGCCTTCGCGCTCGCTTCCGGCAGGCCGGCAGCGGAAAAGCGCACCACGATCTCCTTGCCCGTCCGTACGTCGGCGACGTCCATCCCGAGCGACCGGAGCGCCCCGGCGACGGCCTCGCCCTGCGGATCGCGGACCTCGGCCTTCGGCCGCACGCGGATCGTCGCAATGTAGCCGGTCACGAAAGACCCGTCCCGGTCAGCTTGCGATAGCACTCGCGGTAGCGGTCGCTCGTCCCGCGCACGACGTCGGCGGGCAGCGCCGGGCCGGGCGGCTCGTGATCCCAGCCCTGGGCGTTCAGGAAGTCGCGGACGAACTGCTTGTCATAGGACGGCGGCGCGCCCCCCGGGCGATACGTTGCCGCATCCCAGTAGCGCGACGAATCGGGCGTGAGGGCCTCATCGATCAGGACGAGCGCGCCATCGAGCAGGCCGAACTCGAACTTCGTGTCCGCGAGGATGAGTCCGCGCTCGAGCGCGTAGGCGTGGGCGTGGCGATAGAGCGCGAGGGTGACGTCTTCGAGCTGCCTCGCGAGGTCGCCTCCGAGCGCCGCGGCGAGCTGCGCGCGAGAGATGTTCTCGTCGTGGCCGCTGGCCGCCTTCGTCGCCGGCGTGAACATGGGCTCATCGAGGCGCGCCGACTCGAGCAGGCCAGCGGGCAGCGGCTCCCCGGCGACGGTGCCGGTCTTCCGGTACTCGGCCCACCCGGAGCCCGCCAGGTAGCCGCGCGCGACGCACTCGTAGTCGATCCGCTCCGCGCGCTTCGCAAGGACGGCGCGGCCCGCAAGCTCGCGGTGATCACGGAACGGCGCGGGGAAGTGCGCGAGGTCGGTCTCGAGCAGGTGGTTCGGAACGATGGTGAGCGTCCGGCCGAACCAGAAATTGGAGAGCTGGGTGAGGACGCGACCCTTGTCGGGGATCGGGGTCGGCAGGACGACGTCGAACGCCGAGAGGCGATCGGATGCGACCATCACGAGCCGGTCCGTTCCGGCCTCGTATACGTCGCGCACCTTCCCGTGCCGGAAGAGCGTCGCGTTGGGGATCGCGCTCTCGACCAGCGTCACTCCGGCAGCACCCCCGCCAGCTTCTCCCGCCACAGCTTCGCCACATCGCGGGCCACGTCACCCGCCAGTCCGCGGTACTCCTCGGGCTGATCGAGGACCCGCCGCTCGTCGGGGGAGAGTGACGCGAGGATTGACCGGAGGTCCGGGTCGAGCGCCGCGAGCTCGAGCACCGGCCGGCCGCTCTGCTCCGCCTCGAGCGTGAGCCGGCGCACGGCCTCGTGCGCGTCGGGATGGCCGTGCTTCGCGAGCAGCACGTACAGCGCCTCCGCGATGATCGAGCCCTTCGAGAGGCCGACGTTCGACTTCATCCGATCACGGTCGATGTGGATCCCGTCGATCGACGCGCCGAGGCGCGTCGCCGCATATGCCGTCGCGGCGATGAGCTCGCCGGAAAAACGCTGCGACGCCGAATTCGTGAGGTCGCGCTGGTGCTCGCTGATCTGATCCAGGTAGGTCGTGATGACCCGTGGCATGAACGCCTTCCACATGCTCTTCACGTTCTCGAAGGAGACCGGATTGCGCTTCTGCGGCATCGTGGAGCTCCCCACCTGCTGCGCGCGGAATGCCTCCGCGATCTCGGCGATCTCGGTGCGCTGCAGATGCCGCATGTCGTCCGCGAGATTCGCCATGACGCCGAGCGTGGTGACGCACGCGTGGGCAAGATCGCTCCAGGCTTCGGGCTCGACGATCTGCGTCGAGTGGCTCGCCGGCACGAGGCCGAGGTGCGCGAGGTACCGGCGTTCGAGCGCGCGGGGGTCGGGTGCGAGCAACGCCGGCGCGTTGTACGCGCCGACGGCGCCCGACAGCTTGCCGGGCAACGCGCGCGCGGCATCCCGCAGGAACACGGTCCGTCCGCCGATGCGACTCACGTACTCGGCGATCGCGAACCCGAACGTGATCGGCACGGCGTGCTGGCCGTGGGTCCGGCCGGCCTGCGGCGTGTCGGCCTCCCCTTCGGCGAGCGCGATGAGACGCGATGCGAGGAGGCCGAGCCGCGGGATGACCACGCGCTCCACCGCCTCGCGGTACCGCCAGGCGTTCGCGGTATCCACCACGTCCATCGAGGTCGCGCCGAGATGGACGAACCGGCGCGCATCCTCGGGCAACTGGGCCCGGATCCGGTTCACGAGGGCCCGGACGTCGTGGCCGATTCGCGCCTCCTCGGCATACACCTCGGCCGCGCCGATGCGGTCGGCAGCCGCGGCGATGGCGTCCGCGACCTCCGCGGGCGCGATCCCTTCTTCCGCGAGAGCCCGCGCGAGCGCCGCTTCGGCCTTGGCCTGGGCGCGGACGCGGCCCTCCTCGGAGAGGTACGGGTGGAGCGCGGCGTAGAGCTGCGGGTCGCCACCGTAGAAGCGCGAGTCGAGGGGCGAGATCGCATCGAAGCGGGAGGAGAGCGTCATGGCGATAGGATCCGCGCGGCCATCGATTGCCTCATGGTCTGGATGCGCGAGCGAAGGGCCTCGTCGTTCAACGCGAGGATCTCCGCGGCGAGGATCGCGGCGTTCGCCGCACCGGCCTCGCCGATCGCGACCGTTGCGACCGGCACGCCGCGCGGCATCTGCACCGTGGACAGGAGGGCGTCGAGCCCGCCGGCGATCGCGTTCGGTGACACCAGCGGCACGCCGATGACCGGCAGCGTCTGATGGGCCGCCACAGCGCCGGCGAGATGCGCCGCGCCGCCCGCGGCGGCGATGACGACCTTCACGCCGCGATCGGCGAGCCCCCGAGACCATTCACGCACTTCGTCCGGCGTGCGATGCGCAGACAGCACGCGGGTCTCGTGCTCGATGCCGAGACCGCTCAGCGTCTCTTCGGCGACGGCCATGATCGGCGCGTCGCTCGAGCTGCCCATGACGATCGCCACCTGCGCACTCACGCCGTCGTTTGCACCCGGCCCTCCGCAGCAGCGATGTCCGAACGATAGAACCTGCCTCGCCACGTGATCCGCTCAGCCGCGCTGTAGGCGCGATCGCGAGCGTGCGCCGGTGTGTCGCCCTGCGCGACCACGTGCAGCACCCGCCCGCCGGCCGTGACGAAGCCGCCGTTCGGCGAGCGCTGCGTGCCGGCGTGGAACGTCCACACGTCGTCGGGGAGGTCGCCGATCGAGATCGGGTCGCCCACCCGCGGCGGGCCCGGATATCCCTCCGCGCAGAGCGCGACGTCGACGTACGCCCGCTGGCTGAAGCGGACCGGGTTCGTGTGCACGTACGCCGCGAGCCGGCCGTCGCCGAGGGCCTGCATGAGCCGCGCGAAGTCGCCGCCGATCCGCGGCAGGATCACCTGGGCTTCCGGATCGCCGAACCGCGCGTTGAATTCGATGACTCTCCAGCCGTCGGCGGTCTTCATCAGTCCGGCGTACAGCACCCCCTGGTACGGCGTGCCGCGCTCGGCCAAGAGGCGCGCGACCGGCGCGATGAGCCGGTCGGCGAGGGGCTGGGCCTCGTCATCGGGCAGCACGCTCGTCGGCGAGCAGGCGCCCATGCCACCCGTGTTCCGTCCGGTATCGCCGTCACCGACCCGCTTGTGATCCCGCGCCGGCGGGAGCGCGACGACGGTCTCACCGTCGACGAGGGCGTGCAGCGACGCCTCCTCCCCGGCCAGGACCTCTTCGAGCAGCACCGGCCCAGACGCGACCGCGTTCCGTGCGAGCGCGGCCTCCGCCTCGGCGCGATCGCGCGCGACGACCACCCCTTTCCCCGCCGAGAGCCCGTCCGCCTTCACGACGACCGGTCCCTCGGTCAGGCCGTCGCGGGCCGCGCGCGCGTCCGGGAACGTCCGAAAGGTGGCCGTCGGCACGCCGGCGTCGCGCATGACGTCCTTGGCGAACGACTTGCTCCACTCGAGCCTCGCCGCCTCGCGCGATGGGCACACCACGGTCACGCCCGTGCGGCGCAGCACGTTGCCGATCCCGGACGCGATGAGCTCGTCCGGCCCGACGATGACGAGATCGATGAACGACGCGGCGAGATGCTGCTCGAGCCGGCCGCTCTGGTCGATCGGGATATCGAGTGTCCGCGCGAAGAGCGACATCGCGGGGTTGCCCGGGATCACATCGATCGCGGTGACGCTGTCGCAGCGGGCGAGCCGCCAGGCGATGGCGTACTCGCGGCCGCCGCCGCCGAGCACGAGCGCGTTGAGCCCTGCGCCGGTGTGCGACCGCACCGGGCTGCGGCTCGCGCGCTGTTCCGCGATGAGCTTCCGCATCCGCTCGCTGTCGTTGAGCCACTTCATCGCAGGTCGCTCACTCCCATTCCTGGTCTATCTCGTGGCTAGCGCCACGAGGCAAGTTCAAGACTGATCGGGTTCGCTCGCTGCGGCAGAGCCGCATCTCGCTCACTCCCATTCGATCGTCGCCGGCGGCTTGGACGAGACGTCGTAGACGACGCGGTTCACGGAACTCACCTCGTTCACGATGCGCGCCGAGATGCGGGCAAGCACGTCGTAGGGAATGCGGGCCCAATCGGCGGTCATGAAGTCTTCCGTCGTCACGGCGCGCAGCGCGACGAGGAAGCCGTAGGTGCGGTAGTCGCCCATCACGCCGACGCTCTGCACCGGTGTGAGCACGGCGAACGCCTGCGCGATCACGCGGTACAGATCGGCCGCGCGGAGCTCCTCGAGGAAGATCGCGTCGGCTCGGCGCAGGACGTCGAGCCGGTCCTTCGTGAGCTCGCCGATGACTCGTACCGCGAGCCCAGGGCCGGGGAACGGATGGCGCCACAGGATGTCCTCGGGGATCCCGAGCTCCGCCCCGACGCGGCGGACCTCGTCCTTGAACAGCCTGCGGAGCGGCTCGACGTTCTCCAGGCGCATGTCCGCGGGGAGGCCGCCGACGTTGTGATGCGTCTTGATCCGCGCGCTCGTGTTGCTGTCCTGCGATTTGGACTCGATCACGTCGGGGTAGATCGTCCCGTGGACGATCACATCAACCGGACCGAGCTTCGCAGCTTCCTCCTCGAAGCAGCGAATGAACTCCTCGCCAATGATCGCGCGCTTGCGTTCCGGATCGGTCACGCCTGCGAGCCTCGACAGGAACCGCTCTTCGGCACGGACCGGGATGAGCCGGAGACGCGGACCGAACGTGGCGATCACCTGCTCCGCTTCGCGCTCGCGGAGCATGCCGGTGTCGATGAACACGCAGGTGAGCCGATCGCCGATCGCGCGCGCGACGAGCGCCGCCGCGACGGCGGAATCCACGCCGCCGGAGAGCGCGAGGATCGCGTGGCGGTCACCGATGACGCGCCGCAGGTCGGCGACGGACTCCTCGACGAACGCCGCCGGCGTCCAATCGCCCGTCGCGCCGCAGACATGGAGGACGAAATTGCGCAAGATGTCCGCGCCATGCGGCGTGTGCGCGACCTCGGGATGGAACTGCACACCGAAGCGCCGGGTCCCGTCGCTCATCGCGGCGGCCGCGAGCCGGTCGGTGCTGGCGGCGGCGTGGAACCCGTCGGGCAGCCTGCGCACGGAGTCGCCGTGGCTCATCCACGCGCGCTCGGCGTCCCCCAGCCCGTCGAAAATGCCGGAATGGTCCTGCACCGCGACCGTCGCCGGCCCGAACTCGCGCTTCCCCTCCGCGACGACCTCGCCGCCGGGGAGGACGTGAGCCATGAGGTGCATGCCGTAGCAGATGCCGAGCACGGGGAACCGGCCGTCGAGGATCGCCGGATCGACCAGCGGCGCACCGGCGTCGTACACGCTCGCCGGGCCGCCCGAGAGGATCACGCCGATGACGCCCCGCGCGGTGAGCTCGCCCGCGGTCACGTCGTGCGGGAAGATCTCGCAGTAGACCCGTGACTCGCGCACCCGTCGCGCGATGAGCTGGACGTACTGCCCGCCATAGTCGAGGACCGCGATCGTCTCACGCGCGAGTCCATTCTTGAACCCCTTTTCGGTGACGGCTCCGACGTCAGGCCCCATCAGTACTGCGTTGCCCCAGTGAAGGTGAACGCGGCAAGGCGCAACGCGGGCACGCGGTAGGAGCTGAGCTGCAGACCGAACTGCTCGCCGGGCACGAGGAGCGCGAGGTCCGAGCCGATGCCGAGGGTGCCGGCGAGTGCGTCGTGGTACGACTGGGTGAAGCGGAAGTTCTTGACCGGGTAGGCGATCTCGCCATCCTCGATCGCGAAGGTGCCGTCGCGCGTCATGCCCGTGACGATCGTGCGCAGCTGGTGGACCCAGCGGGTGTACCAGAACCGCGTGACGAGGACGCCTCTCTTGGTCGCTTTGATCAGCTGGTCGCGAGTCTGACCGCCCGGTTCGAGGCGTAGATGCATCGGCGCCGATGGCTGGAACGGGTTCGGTGGTAAGGCGTGACCGGTGTTCTTCTGTCCGGTCCGGTACGCGGTCTGCGAGTCGTACACGACGGCCTTCGCGATCCCATGCTCGATGAGCGTGAGTCGCTCGGATGGCTGGCCCTCCAGGTCGAATGCCCGCGGCAGGCCTTGCGGATCGAACGGGTCGTCGATGAGCGTGATCTCGCCCGTCACTCTCTGGCCGAGCTTCCCGATGACGAACGATCGTCCCTCCTCGACGGCGAGACCGGTGAGCTGCGAGCCGAGGAAGCTCACGATGTCGCGCACCGCATACGGCTCGAGGACGACCTCGTGCGTGCCCGGCAAAAGATCGCGCGGCTTCTGCGCGGACCTCGCCTTGTCGACGGCCTCGCGCGCGCATCCCGCGATATCGAGCCTGCCGAAGTCCAGCGCCAGGCGCTGCGCGAACGCAGACCCCGCGTCACCGAGCGCGGCGAGCTCCACGTCGCTCGTCGTCGCGGGTGCGTAGGCCCACACGCCCAGCGAGTTCGCGATCGCGAGCTCCTGCACGTTCGTGGAGACATACCCCGCGGCGCTGAGCGATGCCGCGCGGGCGGCCTCGCACAGCTGCTTCACGGCCCGCGCGCGGTCGAGGGGCGTGGCCTCCGCGGTCCGATCGACGAACGCGCTCGGTGCGGGCCGCAGGCCACGATCGCCCGGCAGGCCGCCAAAGGTCGGATTCTCGGGCGTGATCTTCGCGAGCTCCGACGCGTCCCGCGTGGCCCGGCGGATGCCTTCGTCATCGAGACGGTCCGTCGCGACCATCGCGACGCGCTTGCCGCGGACCACGCGCACCCGCAGCTCCCGCTCGCGGCTCACGACGTTCTGGTGGATCGCCGCGTTCGCGAAGCGGGTGAGCGCGGCGGTGCGCGCGATGACCACGGCCTCCGCCTGATCCCCATCCGCGGACCGCAGGGCCTTGTCGCAGATGGACTGCAGCGCGCGCTCGCCGATCGTGATCCCGCTCATCGATTCACGAGACCACACCGACGCGCACATCGCGGAAGCGAGCGGGAGCGGCCCCGTGGCCGGTGTGCCCGACCTGGCCGGGCTGGCCCTTGCCGCAGTTGGGCGTGCCCCACATCACCCACTCCGACTCGGAGCAGACCGCGTCGCAGCTCCCCCAGAACTCCGGCGTGATGCCGGTGTACGTGGGATTGCGCAGCATCGTCGTGCGCTTGCCGTTCTTGATCTCCCACCCGATCTGCGTGCCGAACTGGAAGTTCAGGCGCCGGTCGTCGATCGACCACGAGCGGTTCGTGTCCATGTAGATGCCGTCGTCGGTGTCCGCGATCAGGTCTTCGAGCGTCCCAGCGGTCCCGGGCATGACCGAGACGTTCGTCATCCGGATCAGCGGCAGCCGAGCCCAGCCGTCCGCGCGCATCGTTCCGTTGCTCACCGTTCCCATGCTCGCTGCGGTCTCGCGGGACATGAGGTACCCGACGAAGATGCCGTCCTTCACCGCCCACCCTTCGCTCGCCGGCACACCCTCGTCGTCGTAGCCGAACGTCCCGAGACCGCCCTTGCGCGTGGAATCGATCGCGATGTTCACGTGCTCGCTCCCGTAGCGGAACGATCCGAGGCGATCGGTGGTGAGGAAGGACGTCCCGGCGAAGGCGGCCTCGGTGCCGAGCGCGCGATCGAGCTCGATCGGATGGCCGCAGCTCTCGTGGCACTGGAGCATCAGCTGGTTCGAGCTGAGGATCACCGACGTGCGGAGGTCCTGCGGGCACTGCTTCGCGGTGAGGAGCGCGACCGCTTCGTCGGCGATGCGCGGCGCGTTCTTCACGAAATCCCACCGCAGGGCGTACTCCCAGCCGGCCGTGTTCTGGCTCCGGCCGCCCGAGCCGGGGTAGGTGCGGATCTGCTGCTCGCCGTTGCCGACGGACTCCGCGGCGATCGACGCACCGGTCTCGTGGAGGGTCTGCGCGATATCCGCGCCTTCGCTCGACAGGAAGAGCTTCTCCTCTTTCCAGATCTCATAGGACGCCCGTGTCGTACGCAGGGTCGGCTGCGCGTGCTGCATCGCGGCGCAGGCATCGAGGAGCAGCCCCACGCGCTCGTCGAAGCTCACGGTCCAGGGATCGATCTCGATCGGCGTCGTGTACGTCGCGGTCACCGGCGTCACCGGGGCGAGCCGCGCCTCGTCGCGCTTCGTGAGCGCGGAGGCGCAAGCGACCTCGACCGCGAGGGCCGCGACGCGATCGGCCTCGTCTGCCGAGAGGATCGGCGACGCGGCGAAGCCCCATGCGCCGTCGGCGATCGCGCGTACGGAGAAGCCGTACGTGTCCGAACGGTCGACGCTCTCGAGGTGTCCGTTTTTCACAAGAACGTCCTCGACCGCGCGGCGCACGAACCGCACATCGGCGTACGTGGCGCCACGGGTGCGGGCGGTGTCGAGCGCGCGGCGGGCGAGGTCCCGTTCGACGGAACCAAGCATCAGGAAGTGCGGACCCGGTAGTTGGGCGCTTCCACGGTGATACGCACGTCGTGGGGATGTGATTCGCGCAGCCCCGCGCCGGAGATGCGGACGAATCGCGCCTTCGTGCGCAGGTCCTCGATCGTCGCGGCGCCGGTGTACTTCATTCCGGCGCGCAGGCCGCCGACGAGCTGATGGACGAACGGCTCGAGCGCGCCGCGCGCGGGTACGCGCCCTTCGATCCCTTCAGGGACGAGCTTGCTGAACTCGGCGACATCACCCTGTCCGTAGCGGTCGCGAGAGGTCTGCCGAGCCTGCATCGCGCCCATCGACCCCATCCCGCGGTACGTCTTGAAGCTGCCTTCGTCGGTGTCGATGACCTCGCCGGGCGACTCATCGACGCCCGCGAAGAGTCCCCCGAGCATCACCGTGTGGGCTCCCGCGCCGATGGCCTTGGCGATGTCGCCGGATTCCTGGATGCCACCGTCCGCGCAGATGGGCACGCCGGCCTTGGCCGCCGCGTTCGCGCAGTCGTAGATCGCGGTGACCTGCGGCATACCGGCGCCCGCGACCACGCGGGTCGTACAGATCGCGCCGGGTCCCACCCCGACCTTGACGCCATCGGCGCCCGCCGCGATGAGATCCTCCGTGCCGGCGGCCGTCACGACATTGCCGGCGACGACCTGCACGCGGTGGCGGGCCTTGATCTTCTCGACCATTCGGATGACGCCGGCGGAATGGCCCTGCGCGATGTCGACGAAGATCACGTCGACGCCCCCGGCCACGAGCGCGCTCACGCGCTCGTCCGCGTCACCGGACACGCCGACGGCCGCGCCGATACGCACGCCGGCGGCCTTGCCCTCCTTGACGTGCTGGCTCTGCTGATCCACGGAGAGGTTGCGATGAAGGACGCCCATCCCGCCGAGCCGGCCGAGGGCGATGGCCATGCGCGCCTCGGTGACGGTGTCCATCGCGGCCGAGAGCAGCGGGATATCGAGCGCGAGCTCGCGAGTGAGGAAGGATCGGGTGGAGACCTGGGTGGGGAGGACGTCGCTGCGATCCGGGATGAGGAGAACGTCGTCGAAGGCGAGGCCTTCGGTGCCGAACTTGTCCTCCGGGGTCAAGCCACCGCCCTCACCCGGTCCAGTGTACCGAGCGAGGAGGTCCGGCTACTTGGCCTTGGTCGGCCCGACGGCGGCGCTCGCCGCGCTCACATTGCCGGCGTTGTCGGTAGCCGTGATGTAGAAGCAGTACTTGGAATTGGAGGTCATGCCGCTTGGCGCGGCGCTCGTCACGGCGCCGACGATGAGCGTCGTTGGGTAGTTGGCCGGCGTGGCAACGGGGCAGCTTGCGACGACGCCGCTGCGATAGACGGTGTACCCGGCGAGCCCCGAAAGCGCGTCGCTACCGGCCGTCCAGGTTAGGTTGACCGTACCGGCTGTCCCGCCCGCGCCCGGCGTCGCAGCGGCCAGGCTGGTGGCGTTCGTCGGTGCTGTGAGGTCGATCTTGACCGTCTGGCTCGTGTTGCCCGATGCGTTGCCCACCGCGTCGGCACCCGAGTACACGACGCTGTGCGTCGCGCTCTCGCCGCTCACGGTGACTGTCCGCGGCGCCGCCGAGGTCGTCGCCCCGGCGCTGTCGATGTTCGTCGTCGCGGTCCCCATCCCCACCCCGGCGCCGTCGCCGCCGCTTACGACGAACGTCACCGAGGTGTTGAACCAGCCGGCGCAGGACCCGCCGTTGCAGGTCGCTGACATAGTTGGTGCGGTGCGGTCCGACTTGGTGTTCTTCGTCGCGCTGTTGCCCGAGGTGAAGAAGCCCGAGCCTTGGGCGATCTTGGTCTGAACGACGTACTCATAGGTCCCATCGGCGCCGGGGGTGTCGCTGTAGGTGAGGCCCGCCGTCGTGCCGACCTGGGCGTACGGGCCGCCCACGGGGCCGCGGAGCACGAGGTAGGTCAGGGTGTGCGAGCCCGCGGCCGAGGTCGTCGCCGTCCACACGAGATCGATCCGGCCGGCGATGGCCGAGGTCGCGCTCGTGAACGACGCTGGCGGCGTCACGCTCTGGGTGTTCAGGATCTGCGCCGGGTTCGTGGTCGCGCCGGTGAAGCTCGCCCCGGTGTTCCCGGTCGAGAAACCGACGATCGCCGTGCTCACGAGCACGACGAGCACGGCGGTGAGGATGCGGTCGATCCGCATCACGCGGCCCGGACCTTGGCGGTGGAGGCCTGCTGGAGCCAGCGCTCGTGCTCGGCCCAAATCCGCTGCGCCTCGGCGCTCGTCGCCGTCACGCGGACCGGAGCGAGTGTGAGCCTGGTGAGCCCGCGCGGCTTGCCGGCGCGGACCGGCTTGGCCTTCGGATCCTTACGGAGGAAGACCATCGCCGCGCAGCCGAAGAAGAGGATCGCCGCGACGATCGTCGCGCCAAGCCGCCACACGTACTGCATCCAGGCGACCGCATAGCCGAGACCCGGGATGGCGAGCTTCACGAGGCCGACGCGGCCCGGGAAGCTCATCGGCTCCGGGTCGGTGACCTGGTTCGCGTCGCCCTTGGTCGAGAACATCGCGCCGTTCGCGGTGCCCTCGACGCCCACGATGCGGTGCGTCGTGGTCTGGTCGTAATGGTCGAAGGTGATGACGTCGCCGAGGCGGAGCTTGTCGGCCGTGACCGGCTCGTCGATCACGAGCGAGCCCTTGTGGATCGTCGGCTCCATCGAGCCGCCCGTCACCACGAACGTCGCCATGCCGAGGCCGCGGATCCCGACGAAGAGGAGCGAGAGGGCGAAGAGCACGACGATGAAGGCGCTGACGGTGATCTTGATGGCTGCGGTCATCTTCGTCGTGCTCCTTTCCTGTTTTGGTGCAAGGGGGCGGGGCGGTCCCTTGCGGGAC
>JALYLX010000154.1 GCA_030773995.1 Chloroflexota bacterium | reverse complement strand
GCGCTCGGACCTGTCGAGCGCTGGGCGGCGTTTGTTAGTTTTCTCACCGTGCGCATCGAACACCCGACCCCGGACAAGCGCCAGCGGAACGCCGGAGACATCTTCGTCGGCGACGTGGACTCGCAGCCGATCATCGGCGACGAGGCCCGCGATCTTCGTCTGGCCGAGCACACGTTCCGGGACGGCGCGCGGAACAAGCTGCACACCCACACCACCGATCAGATCCTCATCATCACGGCGGGCGAGGGCATCGTCGCGACCGAGCACGAAGAGCAGACGGTGCGCGCCGGCGACGTGGCCTACATCCCCGCAGGAGAGCGGCACTGGCACGGCGCGAAGCCTGGACTGGACATGACCCACCTCGCGATCCTCGGTTCCGGGAAGACGTTCATCGTCGCGGACGACCGACCAGCCGACTAGGTACGGGTCCCGCGCTCCCTCACGCTTCCCGAGTGCGGAACGAGAACACCGCGAGGGCGAACACGAGGACCATCCAGCCGACGACGTAGAGCTCGAAGGAGAGCGGCGCCGCCGCCGACGCGTAGAACGGGTTCGCCGCCGCAGCCGGACCAGCCTGGCTGCCGAACGCCACGAAGGCCTGCGGCTCGAGCGCGTACACAGCACCGCGCCAGAGCCCGTCCGTGGGCAGGATGAGCTTCGTTGCGGTGCCGACGTGCGTGATACCGGCGTTGTCGAACGCCACTCCGATGCCACCGACGATGCCGCCGATCCAGGCGATCCCGAAGAGGACGAGGGCGATGACGCCGCCGACCATTCCGGAAAGGCGGGTCGAGAGCAGGAGGGCGAACGTCATGATCACGAGCCCTTCGGCGATCACGAACGCAATGAACGACAGCGGCTCGGGTGGGACGTAACCCACCACCGCGTTCACGACGCCGAGCTCGATCGCGGCCGCGATACCGGCATAGATCGTGACGAGCGCGGCGAGGCCGAGCCACTTGCCGCCGACGAACTCCGCGCGGCCGATCGGGCGCGACAGGATCGCGAGCGCCGTTCCAGATTCCACGTCACCGCTGATCTGTGGCGACGCGACGAACACGGCGGCCATCGCGAGGACGAAGCTGAACATGAACATCGTGACGATGAGGAACTGCGAGGCGAGGAGCTTCACCTGCAGGTCCGGGAGTGGCGCGCCACGTTGGGTGATCGTTGGGATGCGCGAGAAGCCCCAGCCGGTGAGGGCGATGACGACGAGGGTGAGGACGAGCAGCGCGAGAAGCAGCCGCCGTCGGGCGGCCTCGCGGATGACGAGGCGGGCGATCACGAGTCCTCTCATGGGTGTCATGGGTGCGGCTTGTCGAGCAGGCTGAGGAAGCGGTCCTCGAGCGACTCGTGACGCGGCTCGACCGCGTGCACGCGGCCACCGCGTTCGACGATCGCGCGGACCAGATCCGGGACCCGGTCGGCTGCGATGCCTCGCACGACGATCCATTCGCCCTCGGCCTGCAGCTCGCCGAACGCGCGCAGCGCGTCATGCGCGCCGTTCTCGAGACCGGTGGCGCGAAGGCGCACCGCGTCGGTCGTCAGGAGCTCGTCGAGCGTGCCGACCTGGATCACCCGTCCCTTGTCCACGATCGCGACGCGGTCGCAGACCTGCTCGACCTCGGTCAACAGGTGGGAGTTGAGGAAGACCGTGGTACCGCGATCCTTCAGGGCGCGAATGACCTCGCGCACGTCGTGGCGGCCGACCGGATCGAGTGCGCTGGTCGGCTCGTCCAGCAGGACGAGCGCCGGCCGGCCGAGGAGCGCGACCCCGAGGCCAAGCCGCTGCTGCATGCCCTTCGAGTAGCCGCCAACGCGGTCGTCGGCCCGGTCGGCGAGCCCGACGAGGCCGAGCGCGTCCTTGATCTCCGCGTCCCACGTCGCGCGATCGAGGCCGATGAGCTCGCAGTGGACCCGCAGCACCTCACGCGCGGAGAGCCAGTGCTGGTAGCGGAACAGCTCGGGGAGGTAGCCGACGCCGCGACGTGCGCGGCGATGCGCCGCGCGATCCGACAGCGGCGCGCCGAGGACCCAGCCCTCACCGGACGTCGGCCGCGCGAGGCCGAGCAGCAGCTTCACCGCGGTCGTCTTGCCGGCGCCGTTGGGCCCGAGGAAACCGAACACGTCGCCCGCGGGGATCGACATCGTCAATCCCGCGAGCGCCGTGATCTTGCCGTATCGCTTCCCGAGCTCCTCGGTGCGGATGGCGACCGATTCCACTACCGCAGGCTATTGGCGACGGCCAGGGTCTCCGCTTCCGTCAGCGTCCCGCCGACGATGTAGACGAGGCCGTTCTGCTGCCAGAGCACGCCGCTCCCAAGGCCCGTCGAGTCACCGATGAACAGCCCGTTCGTCCCGTGCACGCTCACGTTCGTCGCAGCGGCCTGGCCGAGAGGGATCGGGACCGGCAGCGTCGAGGCCGGATCGCCGATCGCGCGGATCTGCGCCGCGAGGGCGGGTGACACGCTTGGCTGCGACAGGAGGTACGCCTGGATCTCCGCGACAGACGCGCCGTCGGACCCGACCGTCGGTGCCTTGGCGACGCCGACGAAGAGGGCGCCGCTCCCCTGGCCTTCGGTGCCGTAGGTGACGAGGATCGCGGGGCCGCCGGTGAAGATGAGGGTGCTGCCGTCGAGCTTCGCGGGCATCGGCGGCGCGGTGCGGCCGACCGCCGCCGCGCTCGCGCTGGCCAGCGACGCGTCGAAGACGAACGTCGCGGTCGTGCGCGCCATCGCGCCGTACTGCGGGGCCGCGGTGATCGACGCGGGCAGGGTCATCGTGATCGCGGGCAGGCCTGTCTCGGCGGTGGCCGCGGCCAGGCTCGCGACGCGGTGCGGCTCGGCCGCCCCGGACCAGGTCAGCGTGCCGAACTGCGAGAGCTGGCCGAGGGTCTGGATGTCGGTCGGGGTCACCGTGACCGCCGCGAACTGCTTCGCCTCGAAGATCTGGAGGATCGAGTCGGCGACGCCGGTCATCGTGAGGGTCGTCGCAACGATGACGATGCCTGCCGCCGCGGCGAGCCACTTCGCAGGCCGCGCGAACAAGAACGCCGGCATCGCCCGGCGCGCGGGCTGTGCCGCGGTGCGCTCCACGGCCGCCGCAAATCGCGCGAGCCCCTTCTCGGTGTCCACCGCGACCGGCGGCATCGCCAAGAGCTTCTCGTTGCTATCGATGTTGTCCATGTGAGACCTCCCTGCGGAATGCGTCGTGCGCGCGCCGCAGGCGCGTGCCGACCTGATCGATCTTCGTGCCGGTCGCCGCGGCGACCTCGCCGTAGCTGAGCCCGCTGTACCGCAGCGCGAGGAGCTCCGCGGCGCCGCGCGGCATTCGCGCGAGGACCGCCCGGACCTCGCGGGCACGCTCGCGCTCGAGTGCCGTGCCCTCCGGATCCGCAACCGCCTCGCGGCCGGCGGCATCGCGCTCGTCGCGAGCCGTGCGCCGCGTGCGCGACCGCACCGCGTTCAAAGCCGTGTGCGCGGCCGCGCGATGGAGCCACGCGGCGGCGAACGGCGCCTCGGCCGGATGCGAGCGGTAGAACGCGATGAACACATCCTGGGCCACGTCCTCCGCCTCACCCGCATCCCCGACGACGCGATAGGCGATCCGCACCACTCGCGCGTACTCGGCGCGGAAGAGCTGCTCGAATGCGGCGGGGATCGCGGTCGCCCGAAGCCACGGACGTTCGATCAAGGCCACAGCTTCGGCTTCCATGCGTACATCCGTTCAAGCACCGCCGAGGCACCGAATGTGACAGCTCCATGACATGTGACAGCGGCCTTTGGTGACTCTACTTGCTTGTCCACAGAACGGCGGAGGAACGGCACAACAGTTGCCTCGGATCAGCCCATCCCCGGCGGGACCGACTGGAGAAAGCACGGTGCACATGGAGCGACCCGGCGCGAAAGGGACCCTCGTGCATTTCAGGTGTACGAACCCAGCCCACGTTCGCCCAGCCGCGCAACGGAGCGACACACTGACCCTGTTCGAGGGTCTCTGGGCCTACTGCCCGTTCGACGTCCGCGCGGGCGAGCACGACTGGGCGCCGACCGGTGGCGTGACCATGGACACCCTCCGGAAAGAGGCCGGCTGACCTCTATTCGGGCAGCCGGCCGAAGAAGATCCGCGAGGCCGCGAGGAGACCGATCCCCAGTGCCGCGGACCAGGAGATCGATGAGATGAGCGGCGAGCTGAAGTCAGTTCCCGACAGCAATGCGTGAAGGAACAGCGTCACGAAGGCGACGTAGCTCGTCCGGTGCAGCCATCGCCAGAGCCGGTCATCCATCTTCCGGCGCAGCCAGCTCGTGATTGTGACCAGGACCACGATGTCGAGCGACAGCGTGCCCAGACCGATCGCGACGGGCGCGTAGCCCACCTGGAACGGCACGACGAGGTCGAGCGGTGCGATCTGCGCGGTCTTGTCGAGCAGCAGCGTCGTTACGTGCGCGAACCCGAGCGGGATCCAGACCCACGTCACGAAGTCGTGCAGCGATCGGAGCGCCCGGTTCGTCGCGAGGAAGTCGAGGACCGATGTCCGTAGGGCGATGCCCGACAGGACGGCGAGGCAGAGCGCGATGTACGCGGCGACTCCCGTGGCTCTGGCCACGATCCAGATGAAGAGCTGCGGGTCCACGGCCCTACGAAGTGTGCGTGAACGTGATCGGCGGCAGGGTCGCGCTCTGCACACCCGGGGCGAGTGTCAGCCGGGGCCCCGGCGTCGTGGTCGGTAGCCGCTGCCCCGGACGGGTCGAGAGGAGCGGGCCGATGGTCGGCCCGGGGCTTGCCGTGGGCGGCTGTCCGGTCGCGGCGGGCCGGTCAGCGACCGGCGGCTGGAGCGGGGCGTTCGGGTTCTTCACGTGGCCCTGCGCGTAATCGAACGAGCCGACCAGCGCGAAGAGCGTGATGAAGACTGCCGAGAACTTCAGTGACCAAGCTGGCATGTCATGCCGCCGCGGCACGCAGGAACGGGATGCGGTCGAAGCTCGAGCCGAGCACGTCCTTCCCATCCACGCCGAGGTGCGAGCTCAGGATCTCCTGGTAGACCGACCGGAAGTCCACGGTGAAGCCCACGTTCTGCGACGCGTCGAGCTTCGCGAGGCTCGGGCCCTGGCCGTACAGGCCACCCTTCACCGGATCGCCGATGAGGAAGACCGGCGCCGCCGTGCCGTGGTCGGTCCCGCCGCTCGCGTTCTCCTGGGGCCGGCGGCCGAACTCCGACCACGTGGCGATCAACACGCGGTCCGCCATCCCGTACGCGGTGAGGTCCTGATGGAATGCCGAGACCGCCGCATCGAGATACGCCATCAGGTCACCGTGCCGCGTCTGCTCGGTGTAGTGGGTGTCGAAGCCGCCGAGGGTGACATGCAGCACCTTGACGCCGGTACCGGTCACGATCAGCTCGGACGCGAGCTGCAGCGCGGCGGCGAGCTGGTTCTTGGAGCTGAACACCAGCTTCTGGTTGTCCGAGTAGCTCGCCTTCGGCACGTACGTCGCGGCCGAGGTCTTCAGCTGCGCGACCGTGTCGCGCACCGTGGCCATCGCCGTATCGAAGAGCGCACCGTAGATCCCGGGCGTGCTCGTGTAGAGCGTGCCCATGACCTTGTCCACGTTGTCGGCGTTGCCCTGGAATTTGAATGAGGCCTGATCGTTGATGACCGTCAAGGTCGCCTGCAGGTCGCGGAGCATGCCGGGCGTCGACGTCGTGCCCGTGGCGCAGCCGACGAGCGGATGGCCGGCCGAGTCGTAGTTCTTCTCGATCGTCTTGCCGAGCCAGCCGTCCTGCTGACGCCGCGTCGGGTCGCCCGTCTCCCACACCCGGATCGAGTCGAAGTGCGAGAAGCTCGGGGTCGGGTAGCCGACGCCCTGGACGATGGCGACTTTCCCCTGGTCGTAGAGCGATTTGATGCCCTTGAGGTTCTGGTGCAATCCATGGTCCTTGTCGATCACGAGTGCCGCGTCCGCCTCTTTGCCCAGACTCGGCCGCAGGTCGCGGTATTTCGGATCACCGATCGGGATGACGGTCTGCAGTCCGTCGTTGCCTCCGCCAAGCTGGATCATCACGAGGATCTTGTCGTTCGTGACGCCCGCGCCCTTGGCGCTGTAGACGGCCTTCGCGAACACATCCGGCACGGCGGCATACCCGGCGGCGAGGCCGCGGGCACCGGCGCCGAACACGAGCCCCTGCCGCAGGAAGTCCCGCCGCGAGATCTTCTCGATGCCGACGTTCTGCATGGTCATTCGTCGATCTCCTATTTCAGCTGGAACTCGGGCGAGGCGAGGAGGATGAGCCAGCGGGTCTGGTCATCGCTCGCCGAGTTCAGCAGCAGCGCGGTCTGTTCACTGACGATCCCGTCGATGTGCGTCTGGTGCGCGTTCCCGAACGCCGGGAGCTTCTGCATGCCGGCGAGCGTTGTGACGACGAAGTTCACGCGCGTCAGGACGTTGTTGCTCGAGACCCACGACGCGTTCGTCGGCCAGCCGCCGACTTCCGGCGGGTCGAAGAGCGCCTGGCCCATGCTCGCCCCGGACTGCGCGATCGTGCGCGAGAGCTGCGGCGCCTCGAGGGCCCGCGCGATGTGGACCATGACCTCGGTCGGAGACTTCACGAGCGACCGATAGGCCGTCGGTTGCAGGAATTCGGGGCTCATGAACACATCGCGCATGAGCGTCTTGACGTCGTAGCCGCTCTTCTTCCAGCCCGCTGCGACCCGGTCCACGTAGGCATCGGGCGGGTCCTGCATGACGAATTCGCGCAGCACCTTGCGCGTGATGTACGGCGCGACCGAGTCCTGCTGGATGATCCGGTCGAGCACCATGTTCGTGTCCCACTGCTTCGTGACGCCAAGGAAGGTCACGCTGCTTCTGTACGCGCGGGCCTGGTCGAACACCCCGGTCTTTACCGTATCGGCCACGAGGTTCTTCGGTGCCGCGCGGCCCTGCTGCTGGGCGCGCGCCACCAGCGCGTCGACCATCGCCTGCGTGACGGGCTCGCGCCAGCCGGCGAGGGCCTTCGCGCCCGCACGGACGTCGTCCTCGCTGAACGTGCCGACGCCCATCGTGAAGAGCTCCATCAGCTCTCGCGAGTAGTTCTCGTTGGGTGAGCGGCCGGTGCTCTGCCCAAGGTCGAGGTACCGGAGCATGCCCGGGTCGACCGTGACCTGGTAGAGCATGTCGCGGAAGCGGCCGAGCGCGTTCTTCCGCCACGTCAGGTTCTGCCAGTACATGTATGGCGTCTGCGACGTGACCTTGCGGAAGTCGCTCGTGAAGTGACCGTGCCAGAAGTAGGTCATCCGCTCCGCAAACGGCGTGGTGGTCGATAGCATCTGGTCGAGCCACCACGATTGAAGTGCGGTCACGTTGAGCGGCTTGTCCTGCGACGCGGTATCCGCGCCGGCCAGGTCCTTCGGCATCGCGACCGGTGTCTCGATGAGCCTGTCGACGGTCTTCTTGAATCCGTCGCTCACTGACACGTCGTACTGCGCCTTTGTCATCCCGAACGTCGCGCGGCGAAGGAGCTGTGCGACCTGGGCCTCCGGCTTGTCGAGCGGACTGAGCCAGTCCTTCGTGTTGACGGTCGGTGCGGAGGTCGGGTTCACCAGCCCGAGCGGATCGGGCCCGAGCGTGTGGAGCCCGAGGACCCGCGAGATGGCGAGACCGCCGGCCGCCCCACCGGCAGCGAGGACGACGGTGCGCCGGCTCACCCGACCCGCCCTCGCCTGCTTCACCGGCCGCGGCTTCGCGACAGCCGATGGGTCGTCGCCGGCCGGGACCTGCTCGTCCATTGCGTTAGTCCTATCGCACGACGGTCTCCCCCGGTTGCCGTAACTGCCGTCCCATCGGTAAAGAGGCTGTGAAATGTCCGCCTGAGACCAGCGTGCTACTGGGTATCGGCCTCGAACGCCGCCCGGATCCGCGCGGCATGGTCCGCGGCCTCGTCGTCGCTGCCGTATGACCGGCGCCTCCACACCAGGCGCGGGGAGAAGAGCCCGTCGCCCTCGTTCCTCGGGACGACGTGCACATGGACGTGGGGGACGCTCTGGCTGACGCGGGTGTTCACCGCGACGAACGACCCGTCGGCTTGGAGCGCGCGCTGCACCGCCACCGAGGTCCGACGAACGACTTCGAAGAGCGGCCCGATGAGGTCCGGCGCGAGATCGTCGAGCGTGGCCACGTGGGCGACCGGGACGACGAGGGTGTGACCGAGGAGCAGCGGGTTCCGATCGAGGAACGCGACGGCGCGCGCGTCGCGGTACACGACGTTGCCGGGCAGCTCGCCTGAGGCGATGCGGCAGAAGACGCAGGCCGTGGTCACGCTTCGATGCGCTCAGTCAGCAGGGCGCGTTCCGCGGGGTTGTCGGTGAGCGCAAGTGCGCGCCGATCGGCATCGCGAGCCTCTTCGGTGCGACCAAGGTCACGAAGCAGCGCGGCGCGCGTCGCGTGATACAGGTGATAGCGGTCGAGCTCGTCCTTCATTCCGTCGACCTCCGCCAGCGCCCGCTCGGCTCCCGCGACGTGCGAGAGCGCGATGGCTCGATTCAAGCGGACGACGGAAGATCCCGTCATCCGGACCAGACCCTCGTACAGCATGACGATCTGGGTCCAGTCGGTCTCCGACCACGACCGGGCCTCCGCATGGCACGCCGCGATCGCGGCCTGCACCTGATATGGGCCGGCGCGGCGCATGCGGCCCGCGCGCTCCAGGAGTCGCACGCCTTCGAGCATCTCGCGCGCGTCCCACCGCGAGCGGTCCTGATCCTGGAGGAGGACAAGCCGTCCGTTCGCCGAGAATCGCGCGTCGGCGCGTGCGAGCTGCAGCGTCATGAGCGCGAGCAGGCCGATCGCCTCGGGCTCGTCGGGCATGAGTCGCACGATCAGCCGGGCCAGCCAGCGAGCGTCCTCGGCGAGATCGCGCCGCTCAGGCGATGCGCTCGCGACGTAGCCCTCGTTGAACATGAGGTAGAGGACGCCGAGGATCTCCGCGATCCGATCGGGCAACTCGTCGGCCTCCGGAACGCGGATCGGGATGCCGGCGTCCGCGATCTTCCGCTTCGCCCGCACGAGACGCTGCGCGATCGTCGCTTCGGGCGTCACGAACGCGCGGGCGATCTCTGCGGTCGTGAGACCGACGACGCTGCGCAGCGTGAGCGCGATCTGTGACTCGCGCGGCAGCGCCGGGTGGCAGCACGCGAAGATGAGCTCGAGGCGTTCGTCACCTCCAGCCTGGCTCTGGGCCATGGGCTGCTCCTCCAGCTGCGCGAGCTTGTCGCGGTACCGAGCCTCGCGGCGGAGGCGGTCGATGCCCTTCCGCCGCGCGGTCGTCATGAGCCATGCGCCCGGGTTCTCGGGGATGCCGTCGCGCGGCCAGTGCTCGAGGGCCGCCACGAGCGCGTCCTGCACGAGCTCCTCGGCGAGGTCCCAGTCGCCGAGCGAGCGGATCAGGGCGGCGGTGAGCCGCCCACCCTCCTCGCGAAAGACGCGCTCGAGCGCATCCGCCCCTACTGCTCCACCAGCGGCCGGATCTCGATCGTGCTGAGCACCGGCCAGGTCTTCGCCATGGCGATCGCCTCATCGAGGTCCTTGACGTCGACGAGCGCGTACCCGCCGATCGACTCCTTCGCCTCGATGAACGGTCCGTCGGTCACCGTGATCTTGCCGTTCTGCTGGCGGACCGTCGTCGCCGTGTTCGTGCCCTTGAGCTCCTCGCCGCCGGTGATCTTGCCGCTCTTGGAATGCTCCTCGAACCAGTCGTTCACGCGCTTGTAGGCCGCCTGGATCTCGGGCTTGCTCGGGTCCCAGTTCGAGTCTTCGCTGATGAACATGAGCATGTACTTCACTATGGGTTCCTCCCTCGGTACGCCATGACGGCGCCTTCTCACCCCTACGACGCTCGGCGGCGTCCGTTCTCGACACCGCTACGCGGAGACTCTAGAAGAGCCCTAGCGTGCGGCCGTGGCCGAAGCGTGGCGGGGAAAGGGCGTCGGAGCGGTGCTCCTGCTCCAGTGCCTGCACGCGATGCGCGCACGGCTACGCCTACGCGATCATCGGCGGCGTGGGGCCGCGGGCGTTCTACGAGCGCGTCGTCCCGGTTATGGAGATCCCGGGCTCATCGCCCGGGATCTACCAAGGAATGCTTCGTTAGCAGCGCGCGCTAGGCCGGCGTGACGTTCTGCGCCTCTTCCTTGTTGTTACGAGAGCTCACGCCCTTCTCGTACGTGACCGCCTGACCGACCTGAAGCCGGTCGAATCCGCCACCCGCGACCTGAGAGCGGTGGAAGAAGAGGTCCGTGCCGTCCGCCTGCGCGATGAAGCCGTACCCGCGATCGGTGAGGGTCTTGATGGTGCCGTTCACTTTCGACTCCGTTCTTACTTGGGCAACGCGTTACCGCCCAGAGTAGCCCGGATCGTTACGTCGCGTCATCCCGGCCTCCCTCAGCGTCCCAGCGCGAGGCCGACCGCCGCGCCGACGACGATCATCGCAGCCGGGTGCAGCTTCCCGTGGATCGTGACGGCGACGGTGATGGCGACGAGGGCGAGCTGCCAGAGCTGGGTCCCTCCCGCGTTCACGATCGTGAGGCCGGTCGCGAGCAGGAGGCCCACCGTCGCGAGCGTGACGCCGCGGACGACACCGCCGAACCAGGCCGACAGCAGCCAGCGGCGCGCGAGCGCCGTCGCCGGCAGCATGACGAGAGGCGCCAGGCTCGCGCCGATGAGCGCGTAGAGGGCGCCGGTCCAGCCGGCGACCAGGTACCCGAGGCTCACGATGTACAGCCCGTTCGGTCCCGGCGCGAGCCGGCCGACCGCCAGTGCCTGGACGATGCCGGCATCGGTCACGTACTGCGGGACGAGATCCGCGCGGAGCAGCGGCAACGATGCGAGCCCGCCCACCGCGAGCGCGGACGACTTCAAGAAGATCAGGAAGAGCTGGAGCTGCTCGAGCATCAGCTCGCCGGCGCGTCGCGTGATGTGGGCCGCTCCCGGCCGAGGAAGGCCGCGCCGAAGGCGCCCGCGGCGATGATGACCACGATCGTCTGCGCGAGGCTCCCGAGAAGGACGCCAAAGGCGGCGGCGATGACCGCGACATCGAGCAACCCGTAGCGCCCGCGCTGCAGGACCGGCTGGGCCATCGTCAGGGCGAGGCCGATGGTCATTCCGCCCGCCACTGGACCGATGCCGGCGAGGGCCGCGATCGTGAGCGGCTGCTGGGCGATCTCGCCGAGGAACGCGGTGGCGATCGCGGTGATGACCGCCGCCGGCACCATCATCCCGGTCACGGAGACGATCACCCCGCGCAATCCGGCCATCTGCCGCCCGAGCAGTCCAGCGAGCGCGATGAGGTGGATGCCCGGGCTGAGCTGCGAGAGGGCCCACGCTTCGGTGAATTCGCGGAGGGTGATCCATCTATGACGCTCCACCAGGACGCGCCGGATCATGAAGAGGGTGCTCGTCCCGCCGCCGACCGATTGCGTGCCGATGTCGAACCACGCGCGCGCGAGCGCACGCGATGACGGTGGGGACTTCACAGGGTCGAATGCTAGGGACGAGACTGCGTCGATGCCGCTGACCATCCGCGCCGCTCTACCGGCCGACGCCGAATCGATCAGCCGCGTGCACATCGGAACGTGGCAGCGTGCCTACCGCGGGCTGGTCGGAGATGCGTTCCTTGATTCCTTGAGTGAGCGCGTCGAGGGGCGCGCGATGTGGTGGCGGCAGCAGCTCTCGTCCGGAGCGACCGCACTCGTGACTGAGGAGGCCGGCCGCGTGACGGGGTTCGTCGGATTCGGTGGTGCGGAGCCGCCCGCCGATAGCGAGCTCGGCGAGGTGTACGCGATCTACGTCGACGCGACCTACTGGGGTCGTGGCCACGGCCGAGCGCTCATGGTCGCGGCCCTCCACGCGTTGCGGGCCCGAGGGTTCACCGCCGCGGTGCTCTGGGTGCTCGCGACGAACGAGCGCGCCCGCGGGTTCTATGAGCGCGGCGGCTGGACCGTCGACGGCGGGACGAAGACCGAGCACATCGATGGGGAGCCGCTCGAGGAGGTGCGCTATCGCCGCCCGCTCGAAGACTGACCTCGTGATCAGGCCGCTGACTGCGTCGCGGATCGACGATTTCGCGCACGTGCTGAAGTCGAGTGGCTCTGGCAGCGGATGCTGGGACCTGTGGCCGCGCTTGAGCGGCGCGGAGCAGCGCGCCGGCGGGCTCGATCGTTCGACCACGATGCGCCGCGCGAAGCTCACCGCGCTTGCGAAGCGCCGAAATGCGCCTGGTCTGCTCGCGTATCGCGGCCGCGACGCCGTCGGCTGGGTGTCGATCGGACCCCGCCTCGACTACCACCGCCTCGCGAGGTCGAAGGCGACACCCGCGGTGGACGAGCTGCCGGTGTGGGTGATCCCGTGCATCACGGTGCGCAAGGAGGCACGCGGTCAGGGTGTCGCGGTCGCTCTCATTCGCGCTGCCGTCAACTACGCGCACGAGCGCGGGGCACCCGCCGTCGAGGCGTATCCCCGAGCCGATGGCCTGCGGGTGCACGACGAATGGGCCTTCTATGGCACCGCCGCGCTCTTCAGGAAGGCCGGCTTCAGGAAGGTGCGGGGGATCCAGCCGGCGCCGAAGGGCTGGACCCCGCGCGTCACGATGCGCGCCGCGCCTACGATGCCGCGAACGTGATGCGCTGGACCGCGCGGGACGCACGCTCGCTCGCGACCGGCCTCGGCTATCTCGCGCCGTCGTTCCTGCTGTTCGCTGCGTTCGTGTTCATCCCTCTCGGCCGCACGATCTATCTCAGCTTCTTCTTCACGCGCCAGAGCGGTGCGATCTCGACGTTCGCCGGACTCGATCAGTACACCGAGCTTCTCGCGTCACCGATCTTCCACTCGGGCCTGCTCGCGACCGCGCTCTTCGTCCTGTACACGGTCCCGGTCGGCATCGCCCTTGGGCTCGTGCTCGCAGTGCTGCTGAACCAGCGACTGCGCGGCATCAATGTCTTCCGGACGATGATGTCGAGCACCATCGCGATCTCCGCTTCGGTGGGCTCCATCATCTGGTTGCTGCTGTTCAACCCGAGCCTGGGGCTGCTGAACTTCGTGCTCTCGCTCATCGGGATCGTCGGACCGCAGTGGCTCATCCAGCCGAACACCGCGATCGTCGCGGTGTCGATCACCACGATCTGGCTCACCCTCGGCACGAACATCATCGTCCTGCTCGCGGGATTGCAGGGTGTGCCCGAGGAGATCTACGAGGCCGCGCATCTCGATGGGGCGCACGGCGCTCGGCTCTTCACCCGCATCACCGTGCCGATGGTGTCTCCGTCCCTCTTCTTCCTGCTCGTGGTCGACACGATCGGGGTGCTGCAGGCCTTCACCCAGATCCATCTGCTGACGAGAGGCGGTCCCGTCGATGCGACGCGTGCGCTCGTGTACAGCATCTACCTCGATGCCTTCCAGAACTTCCAGTTCGGCTACGCGAGCGCGCAGGCGGTGATCCTGTTCGTGTTGGTGCTGGCGCTGACGGTGATCCAATTCCAGGTCGTCGAGCGGCGAGTGCACTATCAGTGAGTACGAGCATCGCGCTGCGCCGGCGTCCGCTGCGTCCCGACCGGATCGTCGGGTACGTGATCCTCACGCTCGTCGCGGTGCTCGTGGCGTTCCCGCTGCTTCTTGCGCTCTCGTACTCGTTCATGAGCGAGCGGGACATCGTGCAGTTCCCACCCCCGATCATTCCCGCGAATCCGACCTTCGCCAACTACGACACGGTCCTCAACACGATCCCGATCGGTCGCTACCTGCTCAACAGCTTCGTCGTCTCGACCGCTGTCGTCATCGGCCAGCTGCTCACCGCGAGCCTCGCGGCATACGCGTTCTCATTCCTGGTGTTCCGCGGCCGCTCGCTGCTCTTCTTCCTCTTTCTGAGCACGCTCATGATCCCGTGGGAGGCCACGATCATTCCGAACTACCTGACGGTCCGGCAGCTGGGGTGGGTCGACACGTACCAGGGCCTCGCCGTTCCGTTCATGGCGACGGCCTTCGGCACGTTCCTGCTGCGTCAGGGGTTCATGCAGATCCCCCGTGAGCTGTGGGACTCCGCCCGTATCGACGGCGCCAGCTCGTTCCGCTTCTTGCGCACGATGGTGATACCGCTCTCGCGGCCGGCCCTCGCCACCGTCGCCATCTACGGCTTCCTATCGACGTACAACCAGTACTTCTGGCCGCTCCTCATCACCAACCAGACGCTGATGCGCACGACCCAGGTCGGCGTTGCCCAGCTGCGCTTCGAGGAGTCCGCCCGCTGGGGTGTCATCATGGCGGGTGTCATCATGGTCGCGGTACCGACGCTCGCTCTCCTGATCGCAGGGCAGCGACAGCTCATTCGCGGACTCACCGCGGGCGCGGTCAAGGGTTAGTAGGCGTGGGAGGAACAGATGCGTAGGTTCGCAGCACTCGCGCTCATCGTCTCGTTCGTCGCGGCGGCGTGCGGTGGCGCGCCGGCGGGCGGCGGAGGCGCCTCGTCCGATCAGTCGTCGCTCGCCCCGGGCAAGGACGTCAAGCCGGCTGCCAAGATCGTGTGGTGGCACGCCATGAGCGGTGTCAACGGGGACGCCCTCAACAAGATCGTGGATGGCTTCAACAAGAGCCAGAGCGCGATCAAGGTCGAGACGGTGTTCCAGGGCACGTACGACGACCTGCTGTCCAAGCTGAACACGGCCCTCGCGTCGAACGCCGCCCCCGCGCTCGCGCAGGTCTATGACATCGGTCAGGCCTACATGCGCGCGTCGGGCGAGATCGTGCCGATGCAGGCATTCATCGATCGCGACAAGTTCGACACCTCCGACTTCGAGCCGGCGGTCATCAACTACTACAAGTACCAGGACAAGCTGCAGAGCATGCCCTGGAACGCCTCGTCGTCGATCCTCCTCTACAACAAGGACGCCTTCAAAGCGGCCGGCCTCGACCCCGAGAAGCCGCCGCTCACCTTCAGCGAGGTCACCGACGCCGCGAAGAAGCTCACGAAGAAGGACGCGAGCGGCCAGACGACCCAGTTCGGCTTCGGCCCGTCGATCTACGGGTGGCTCTTCGAGCAGCTGATGGCAACGTCCGGCGCGTTGTACTGCGACAACGGCAATGGGCGGGACAACCGCGCGACCAAGGTGGTCTACAACGGCGCCGAGGGCAAGGCCATCCTCGACTGGTGGAAGGCCGGCGTCGACGGCGGCTACTTCTACAACCCGGGTATCGACAACGCGGGCGCGACGAACGCGTTCAACGCCGGCAAGAGCGCGATGTACATCGAGAGCTCGGCCTCGTTGCGCGGCTCCATCAACAACGCGAAGTTCCAGGTCGGCACGGGCATCTACCCGCGCCCGGACAGCAAGCCGGCGACCGGCGGCAACATCATCGGCGGCGCCTCGCTCTACATCCTGAAGAGCCGGCCGGCCGAGGAGCAGCAGGCCGCCTGGGAGTTCATCAAGTACGCGATGTCACCGGCCGTGCAGGCGCAGTGGCAGTCCGACACGGGCTACTACCCGATCGTCAAGAAGGCCTACGAGGAAGGCCCGAGCAAGGACTGGTCGACCAAGTACCCGCAGTTCCTCACCGCGACCAACCAGATCCGTAACTCGCCGCAGAACCGCTCGACCAACGGATGTGTGCTCGGAGTCATGCCGCAGGCCCGCGCGCGCACGCAGAAGATGATCGAGTCCGTCCTGCTCGGGCAGGCCACCACGCAGGCGGCCCTGGATGCAGCCGTCGCCGACATGAACGACCAGATCGACAAGTACAACAAGGCGAACAAGTAGCTACACGCGAGGAGACGGTGCGGTCGCTCGGCGGCCGCAC
>JALYLX010000153.1 GCA_030773995.1 Chloroflexota bacterium | reverse complement strand
GTCCTGGCAAGCGGCGCGCTCGCGGCGCTCGGTGGTGCATACCTCTCACTGGGCGTCGCGCATTCGTTCACCGACGGCATGACTGGGGGCCGCGGATTCATCGGCCTTGCGGCGATGATCTTCGGCCGCTGGACGCCCGTCGGCGCGCTCGCGGCGAGCCTCGTCTTCGGCTACGGCAACGCGCTTTCGACGTCACTGCAGGGCGCGACTATCGGCGAGGTGCGGGTGCCGGTGCAGCTGCTGGGCACGCTCCCCTACATCCTCACGATCCTCGCGGTCGCCGGGTTCGTTGGCCGCTCGCGTCCGCCGGCCGCGGACGGCGTGCCATACGAGACGGAGGGACATGCATGAGCGACATGAGCGAGCGGATCGTCCCGCCCGTCGAGATGCGCGGCATCGTGAAGCGGTTCGGCGACTTTGTGGCCCTGCACGGTGTCGACCTCGTGGTCGGGGAGAACGAGATCCACGCGCTCCTCGGTGAGAACGGTGCCGGCAAGTCGACCCTCATGAACATCCTCTACGGCCTCTACCGGCCCGACGCCGGCACGATCAAGCTCCACGGACAGGAGGTCGCGATGCGCTCGCCGCGCGATGCCATCGCGCGGGGCATCGGGATGATCCACCAGCACTTCATGCTCATCCCGCCGCTGACCGTGGCGGAGAACGTCGTGCTGGGCGACGAGCGCTCTGGCCCGATGCTCAGTCAGCGCGCGCTGGCCACGCGGGTCCGCGAGCTCGAGGAGCGTTTCCACATCGGCGTCGACCCCGACGCGACGGTCGAGGATCTCCCGCTCGGGCTTCAGCAGCGGGTCGAGATCCTGAAGGTCCTCTACCGCGGCAGCGAGCTCCTCATCTTCGACGAGCCGACGGCCGTCCTGACGCCGCAGGAGGTGGATGAGCTCTTCGCGATCGTCCGGACGCTCCGCGACGAGGGCAAGATGGTCATCTTCA
Source organism: Chloroflexota bacterium (assembly GCA_030773995.1). GTDB lineage: Bacteria > Chloroflexota > Limnocylindria > P2-11E > P2-11E > UBA4735. The sequence goes on along the minus strand of JALYLX010000153.1, from coordinate 8,003 downwards.
TCACGCACAAGCTGCGCGAAGTGTTCGCGGTCACCGACCGCATCACCGTGCTGCGCGCCGGCCGCAACGCCGGCGAGCTCGTGACGAAGGAGACGTCGCCATCCGGGATCGCGCGGCTGATGGTCGGCCGCGAGCTCCGGCAGGTCCAGGCGCGCACGCCGATCACGTCGTCGGGCGCGGTGCTCGAGATCCGCGGTCTACAGGCGCGCAGCGATCGCGGCGCGCCGGCGCTGCAGGGCGTCGACCTGACCGTCAACGGGGGAGAGATCCTCGGGATCGCCGGGGTCGGCGGGAACGGCCAGAGCGAGCTCGCCGAATGCGTGCTCGGCCTCCGCGAGCCCACCGCCGGTTCGATCGTGATCAGCGGCGCCGATATCGCGCACGATGACCCGAAGCGGACCCGGGAGCGCGGCGTCGCCTATGTCCCCGAGGACCGGCGGACCGAGGGTCTGGTCCTCGCGTTCACCGTGGCGGACAACTTCATCCTCGGGAAGCAGGACCGCCCGCCGTTCAGCAGGCGCGGCGTGCTCGACAACGACGCGATCCGCACGAACGGCGATCGCCTCGCGAAGGAGTTCGACGTCCGCCCGCCGAACGCGCGCGCGATCGTCGGCAACCTCTCCGGCGGCAACCAGCAGAAGGTCGTCCTCGGGCGTGAGCTCTCGGAGCAGCCCACGCTCATCGTGATCAGCCAGCCGACGCGCGGCCTGGACATCGGGTCGACCGAGTACGTCTGGGAGCGGGTCCTCGAGCAGCGCGCCCGCGGCTGCGGCGTCCTCCTCGTCTCGAGCGAGCTTGACGAGATCCGGGCCCTCTCGGACCGGATCGCGGTGATGTTTGAGGGCCGGCTCGTGGCCACCCTGCCCGCCGCCGAGGCGACCGAGGAGCGCCTCGGGCTGCTCATGGCCGGCCACACCGAGGCTGCTCCCGCCTGAGAACGAGCCCGGCGGACCGCTCACTTGACCGACTTCCCGCCCATTGATAGGGTTTGCGCGTCTGGTCAGACCACCTGACCAATTCACGGGCGCAGCGTTTCGTGGGGAGGTCCGCTCTGGCCGTCATCGAGCCCGTCCGACGCAGCCGGCTCTATCAGGACATCGTCAGCCAGATCGAGGCCCTCCTCGACAAGGGCGAGCTGCATCCGGGCGACCAGCTCCCACCTGAGCGAGCCCTCGCCGAGCAGTTCCAGGTGTCGCGCGCGTCGGTGCGCGAGGCGCTCCGGTCCCTCGAGCTCCTCGGCGTGGTCGAGACGCGGGCCGGCGGCGGCACGTTCGTCCGCCGCACGGTGCCCGAGGATCTCGCCCGGCCGCTGTCCAATCTCATCGTCCGCGGCCACACCCTGACCGACGTCATCGAAGTCCGCGGGCTCATTGAGCCGGCGATCGCCGCGTCCGGGGCCAAGCGCATCCGCCCCGACGAGCTCGCCGAGCTCCGAGCGATCCTGAAGCAGCAGGCGGACAAGGTCGCAGCCGGCGAGCCGTATGCGGAAGAGGACACCCGATTCCACGAGCTCATCGGGCAGGCTGCCCGCAACGAGCTCCTCGTCACGATGCTCGGGGTCATCTGGGATGTCCTCCGTGGCTCGCGGGAGCAGTGGCTCCAGACGAATCAGCGAGCGCACGCATCGATCGACGCGCACCAGCACATTCTCGCGGCCCTCGAAGCGCACGACCCGGACCGCGCGCACGCCGCGGCCGCGGAGCACATCCACGCGGTCGGTGAAGGCATCCTCAAGCTCATCGCGGACCACCGGTCGAAGAACGCCGGAACGCAGACCACGAGCGCCGTGGGTAAGGAGCATGATGGCTAACGAGAACGTCGTTAAGACCGAACCGACCTCCATCACCATCGAGATCGTCTATCGCGGCATCTTCCAGAAGACGCTTGCGCAGCGCATCTGCCGATCCATCGTGCTCGCGGCCCGCAAGCGCGGGTACACCGGGACCGCCTTCGGCCGCTACGGTGATTCGCCGGAACGGAACGGCGTGCCGGCAAAGTACTTCGCGGTCGTCGCGATCAACGACCTCGAGCTCGAGTCGTCGATGGCGAAGTACGAGCCAAGCGTCGTCGACATCGCCGTGGCCGTGGACGACACGCTCGTCAAGGGCGTCGAGTCGTGGGCCTGGTACGGCCGCCAGCCGATCTGGAAGCCGGTCCACGAAGGCGGCGCGGTCCTCGTGACGTCTGACAAGACGCCGGACGAGGTGCTGGCCCAGACGGACACCGCCGAGCGGCCCTACCTGATGGGCGTCGTGCCCGGACTGGCCTCGTTCGCCGGGCTCTGGGTGTTCAAGGACGACCACACCGACTACCGCGTCCTCGGCGCGCTCGCGAAGGTCGCGCCGGATTGGGTCAGGATCGACGATGTGAAGACGCTCATCCAGGAGCAGACGAAGGATGGGAGCGCCGTCGCGTCCGCGCAGGATGGCTACGAGAAAACACGGCTCCGCGCGGTCAAGGTCGGCGAAGGCACCAGCGGCCACGAGGTGCTCCAGTTCGAGAAGCCCGGCTGGACCACCATGCGGCCTGGCGTCATCGTCGACGCCCGCAAGCCCGGCGAGCGCAACCCGTACTACAAGAAATACGGTGCGCGGACCCTCCGGCCGGTGGTGAACTTCGACACGTGCATCAAGTGCACGATGTGCTGGCTCGACTGCCCGGACGAGTGCTTCGAGGTCACCCCGGAGGGTCACTACGAGGTCGTGTACGAGGCCTGCATCGGCTGCGGCATCTGCGCGCAGGTCTGCCCGGTCAAGGACTGCATCGTCATGGTCGACGAGATGAAGTTCGAGGACAACGACGACAAGTGGCAGCTCTGGAAGACCGATCACGACGCATACAACCGCTGGTTCGAGCAGAAGAGCGGCGTGTCGGCCGACCCGAAGCGGGCCGCCGTGGCATCGAGCGCGGGCGACGCGGCACCCGGCGCGAGCCCGACCACGGCTGGAGGTGAGGACTAACGATGGCTGTCGAAGTCAAGGAACAAGAGCACCCCGACGTCGAGACCGAGCAGCTCGCGACCGGCTGCGAGGCGATCGCAGAAGCCATTCGCCTCGCCGATGTCGACGTCATGGCCGCGTACCCGATCCGGCCGTATGACGGCGTGATGCAGGCCGCGGCCAAGCTCATCGCCAACGGCAAGATGGACGTCGAGTACATCGTGGCCGACGGCGAGCACAGCCAGTTCGAGATCGTGAAGCACGCCTGCGCTGTCGGATCGCGCGTGTTCGTGGGGTCCTCGGGCGTCGGCTGGTTCTACGCGATGGAGGCCATCGCGGTCACCGCGGGCCTCCGCCTCCCCGTCGTCGCGATCTGCGGCAACCGCGCCCTCGACGATCCGGGTGCGTTCGGCTGCGAGCACAACGACGCGCTCGCGGTCCGTGACCTCGGCTGGCTCCTCTGCTGGGCCGAGACGGCCCAGGAATCGATGGACTTCGCGCTCACCGCGTGGCGCGTCGGCGAGGACAAGCGGGTGTCCCTCCCGGTCGCCATCGGCCTCGATGGCGCGTTCCTCACCCACTCGCAGCAGATCGTGAAGATCCCGACCCAGGCCGCCGTGGATCAGTTCCTCCCGAAGTTCGACCTCGGCGACCGGCTTCTCCACCCGGACAACCCGATCACCATCGCCCCGCAGGTCGACCAGGACTGGCTCATGGAGATCCGGATGCAGAACGACCAGGCCATGCGCAAGGCATTGGACGTGATCGCCGAGGCGCACGCCGACTTCAAGCGGCTCTTCGGCCGCGGCGGCGAGAACCCCTACCTCGACGAGTACATGACCGACGACGCCGAGGTCGTGTTCATCGGCCAGGGCACCCTCTCGCTGCCGATGAAGGTCGCCATCCGCAAGCTCCGCAAGGAGGGCCACAAGGTCGGCCTCGTCCGGCTCAAGTGGTTCCGGCCGTTCGCCACCGCGGACGTCGTGAAGAGCCTCAGCCGATTCAAGGCCGTCGGGGTCATCGACCGCGACTACAGCTTCGGCTCGCCGTACTACGGCGGCGTGCTCTACAACGAGATCCGCTCGGCGATGTACTCCGTCGAGAAGCGCCCGACGATCGTCGGCTTCATCGCGGCTCTCGGTGGCCGCGAGATCGAGCAGCCGATGGCCCGCGAGATGTTCGACAAGCTCACCGCGGCCGCCGGCGGCGGCCTCAAGTCCGGTGACATCACTCACTGGATCGGCGTGCGGAACTAACTGAGTTGGGGAGACGATGATGGCAGTCGAGACACACGGCACCGGCACCCTGCCCCAGATCAAGGGCGTCAAGGACGTCCCGTACGACGAGCTGTTCGTCTCCGGCCACCGCACCTGCCAGGGCTGCGAGTCGGCCCTCGTGATGCGGCACATGGTGAAGGCCGCCGGGCCGCGCACGATCGTGCTCGGCTCGACGGGCTGCATGTACGTCGCGAACACGACGTACTACACGACCCCGTGGGTCGTGCCGTGGATGCATACCCAGCTCGGCGCGTCGGGCTCCGCGGCGCTCGGCACGGCGGCCGGCCTCAAGGTCCTCATGCGCAAGGGCAAGATCAAAGACGAGAAGATCAACGTCATCGCGTTCTGCGGTGACGGCGGCGGCGCGGACATGGGCATCGGCGCGATCAGCGCCACGCTCACGCACAAGGACTACAACTCGCTGATCCTCTTGTACGACAACGAGTCGTACGCGAACACCGACATCCAGCTCTCGAGCCAGACCCCGTACGGCGCGGTCACGACGTTCTCGCCGTCCGGCACCGACAAGCGGCTCATGCATACGCGCTGGAAGAAGAACATGCCCGGCATGATGGCCGCCGGCCATCCGGAATCCCGCTACATCGCGGCCGGCTGCGCCGCGTACGCGGTCGATCTGATGAACAAGATCCGCAAGGCCCTCGAGTTGGGCGGCCCGACGTTCGTCCACACCCTCGACCCGTGCCCGAAGGGCTGGGACTACCACCCGCAGTACAGCCAGGAGCTCGGTCACCTCGCGGTCGAGACCGGGATCTGGCCGCTCTACGAGGTCATCGACGGCGTGTGCAACCTCACCGGCCCGACCCGGCAGATCGCCGAAGGCCGCAAGAAGCGCAAGCCCGTGTACGAGTACCTGAAGCGCCAGGGCCGGTTCGCCCACTTCATCGATGAGGACGTCGAGCACTTCCAGGCCACCGTCGACAAGATGTGGACCGAGTGGCTCATCCCGGGCGTGATCCCGTTCACCGTTCCGGCGAAGGATCAGACCCTGCTGCGCATCGACAAGAAGCCCATGCACGCGGAGACCAAGTCCGCCTAGAACGGGGTTCCCTCGCGTGTTCCCAGAGGCCGGGCCGCATTGGCTCGGCCTCTCTCATGGACGCTGGATGCCGATGAGCCCGCCGATATGCTCGCCTCGTGAGTAGCCGGCGCAGTCGAATCAGCGCTCTGCTCACCAGTCCCGTTGGCCTCGTGCTCCTGGTCATGGTTGTCATCGCGGCCCCGGTACTCGTACTGGGCGAGCTCAGCGCAAGCGATGCGCACGCCAGAGTCGAGGAGCGCGACCTCGCCGCCACGGCCGATGCGGCGACGCAGGCCGCCGGCCTGATCAACGTCCACCTGAGCGAGCTCGCGGCGGAGCTCCGAAGCATCGCCCGCACCGACTCGCTCCTTGCCATCGGCAACGCGCGGCAGTGGGCGGACGCAGCCCCGCTCCTCGTCCAGTACAAGACGGCCGCGAGCTCCGACATCGATCGGCTGTTCATTTTTGACGCAGCGCCGCTTGGGCCGACGAGTACGCAAGCCGACATGGCGATCCTGGCCGAATATCCCAGCGCCGATCGCCTCGGCCAGCGCCGGCCGGCCAGCGACTACGCCGGCGGGAGGAAGACGCTCCCCCAGAGTCAGGGTCTGCCGGCCCTCATCGAAGCGGTCGCACGCGTGTTCGTCGCGAACCACGGCGACGGACCAGCCACGGTCGCGGTCACGGCGCCGATCGACGTCGTCGCCTTTGCAGGGACCGGCTTCAGCTATGGGCTTGCCGCCGATATCCCGCTCGAACGCATGACGGCCTGGCTCACGCCGACGGGCGACACGGCCCAACGCGTCTACGTCATCGACGAGTCGGGCACGCTCCTCTCTGGTGGCTCCGCGACACCGTCGGAGCGTGCTGCCCTCCGGAGCGATCCCATCGTGCTGGCGGGATCCTCGAAGCTCGCCGTCGCCAGGGGCACCGATCCGCTGACCGGATCAAGCCGCCTGCTGGCGGCTTCCCCACTGAGCGCAGCCGGCTGGACAGTCGTCGTGTCGCGCGAAACGTCGGCCGGGCTGACCGAGCTCGACGCGATCGCGTCGCAGCAGCGGATCCTTCGGATCGCGCTGGTCGTCGCGTTGCTGCTCGGAACGGTCCTCGTCGGCCGGCTGACCCAACGGCTCCAACGACAAGGCGTGGCCCTCGAGCTTGCCAGCCGGCACAAATCCGAGTTCCTCGCGAACATGTCGCATGAGCTCCGGACGCCGCTGAACGCGGTGATCGGCTTCTCCGACGTGCTGCTGCAGCGGATGTTCGGTGAGCTGAACGAGCGCCAGACCGAGTACGTGACCGACATCCGGGAGGCGGGCCGACACCAGCTCGCCCTGGTGAATGACATCTTGGATCTCTCGAAGGTCGAGGCCGGGCGGATGGAGCTCGAGCCCTCGGACTTCTCGTTGCCGGCCTTGATCGGCGATGCCGTCGCACTGCTGCGAGAGCGCGCGTCGCGGAATGGCGTTTCCCTCGTCGTGGTGGAGGGGGCCATGGGTTCGATCACCGCGGACGAACGGAAGATCAAGCAGGTGCTGTTCAACCTGATCGTCAACGCGATCAAGTTCACCCCGCGGGGCGGGTCCGTCACGGTCGGCAGCCAGCGCGAGGCGACCGGGGTCTCGGTGTCCGTCACCGATACCGGCATCGGCATCGCGCGAGCGGACCACAGCAGGATCTTCGAGGAGTTCCAGCAGGCGACCGGAGCGGCCGGGCGGGCAACGGAGGGCACCGGCCTCGGGCTCAGTCTCGCGAAGCGGTTCGTCGAGCTGCACGGCGGGACCATCCGCGTCGAGAGCGAACCCGGCCGCGGTGCGCGGTTCGTGTTCGTGCTGCCGCAACCGGCCGCCACCGCCTAGCAAAGGATGGCTCCCACGCGGGCCCAGCGCATCGCGCCGACGCGGCCCTCGCGGCCGTGGCTCGCGTTCCTCGTCGGCGGGGCGATCGGTTTCGCGATCCTCCTGGTCACCCAGGGCCTCAGCGACAGCCGCATCGCCGTCGGGCCATGGGCCCTGAACGGGAACGGTGCGCTCGCGATGCCGTTCCTCGGTTTCCCCCTGGCGATCTACGCCGGCTGGACGGTGCTGGTCGACCACCACGAGGGTCGTGATCTGACGATCCGGATCATCGCGTTCTCGCTCGGCCTCATCCTTGGAGCCGGCCCGCTGGGCCTGTTCTTCGCGCTGCCGATGGTCCTCGTCACCGCGGCGGTCTACGTCACGTGGACCCGTGGCTCCTCGGTCAAGCGAAGCGACCTGCTGCTCTGGCTCGCGTTCGCATTGAGCGTGCTCATCGGCGCGCTGCCGATCCTCGGGCTGTTCGGCGTCTCCCTGCTGCCCGGGAGCCTCATCCTGCTGGCGCGCGGCAAGCCGGCGGCCACGCGGATCGCGCTCGGCGCGCTCCTCGTGCTCGCGACCGTTGCGATCGTCTTCGTGGTGCCGGTGCTGTTCCCGGCGCCTGCGCCCGCGGCATAGCTCAGCTCGTGTACTTCGCGGGATCCTGCTCGAACGCCTTGCGGCAGCCGTTCGAGCAGAAGTAGTACGTCTGCCCGGCATGGACCGCCGTGCCGCCCGGCGGGTTCGTCGTGTCGACATCCATCGCGCAGACCGGGTCCTTCGCCATCGCCATCGTCGTCCCTCCTGAAAATGAAGAGGCCGGCATCGCTGCCGGCCTCCATGGTGCGCGTTTGCGCGGTGACTACGCCGAGGGCTCTGGGGGCTTGGCCGCGGGCGCCGCAGGCTGCGGCGC
>JALYLX010000152.1 GCA_030773995.1 Chloroflexota bacterium | reverse complement strand
AGGGAGGCCGCTGCGCCGCGCCCGCGGCGGCCGTGGGCGATCGGACCGCCGACGCGTGCCGGGTGGCCAGCCTGCGGGTCGTCTTCACGCCGTCCCTGCCGAGCGGAGCGGCGCTCGCCGAGGAGCTGCCGCTCCCGTTGGGCGCGGTGCTCCTGGCACGCTCGGATCGCGCGGGCCGCGAGCCGGTCGCCGTCCTGCTGCGCCGCGGCGCGGTCGCCGGAGAGATCGTCGCGTACCGGACGGTCGCATTCGGCCCCGACGTCGACCCGGCCGGCGACGTCGTCGTGTTCGCGTCACCGTCGGCGGTCGAGGGGTTCTGTGCGCGCGGCGCCTCGGCCACGCGCGCGGTCGCGATCGGCCCAGCGACCGCCGCGCGCGTCCGCACGCTGCTTCGGCTCGAGCCGCGCGTTGCCGCGCCAAGCGACGACGCGATCGTCGCGGCGGTGCAGCTCGCCCTGGAGGAACGTCATGACCTCGTCCATCGCTGATCGCGTCACGACCTCGTTCGCGCGCCACCGCCGGCTGCGCCGCACGCCGGCATTGCGCGCGCTCGTGCGAGAGCAGCGCGTCGATCCCTCAAAGCTGCTGCTCCCGGTGTTCGTCGACGCACGGATCGCGGATCCCGAGCCGATCGGCTCGCTGAGCGGGCACTTCCGCTGGCCCGCCGGCGAGGTCGGGCGCATCGCCGAGCAGGCCGCGGCGGCGGGCGTCGGTGGGCTGCTCCTGTTCGGCCTGCCGGACGCGAAGGACGAGACCGGGTCCGCGGCAGCCGATCCGCAGGGACCCGTCCCCGACGCGCTCCGACGGATCCGTCATGCCGCGCCGGAGCTCGTGCTCGTCGCCGACGTCTGCCTCTGCGAGTACACGAGCCACGGCCACTGTGGCGTCCTCGACGCGCGGGGCGGTGTCGACAACGACGCGACCCTGCCGCTGCTCGCCGATGCGGCCCTCGCCTACGCGGAGGCCGGCGCCGACATCGTCGCACCCTCGGACATGATGGACGGCCGCGTCGCCGCGATCCGCGCCGGACTCGATGCTCGCGGCGAACACGACGTCGCGATCCTCTCGTACGCCGCGAAGTTCGCCTCCGCGTTCTACGGGCCGTTCCGTGAGGCCGCCCAATGCGCGCCGCGCGACGGAGACCGGACCGCCTACCAAATGGATCCGCCCAACGCCCGAGAGGCGCTCGCCGAGATGGCCACCGATCTCGCGGAGGGCGCGGACATGCTCATGGTGAAGCCGGCGGGTCCGTACCTGGACGTCCTCGCTCGCGCCCGCGCACGCTTCGACGTCCGGCTCGCGGCGTACCAGGTGAGCGGCGAATACGCCGCGATCTGCGCCGCTGCCGAGCGGGGCTGGATGGATCGCGAGCGCGCGGCGCGCGAGTCGCTCGTGGGGATCGTGCGCGCCGGCGCCGACGTCGTGATCACGTACTTCGCGCTCGAGGCCGCGGCATGGCGGTGACCGCGAGCGCTAACGCGGCGCTCCTTCGGCGCGCCGAGGCCGTCATGCCGGGTGGCGTCTCGAGCCCGGTCCGGGCGTACGGCGCGGTCGGTGGCGAGCCGCCGTTCATCGTGCGTGGCGCGGGCTCACGGGTGTGGGATGCCGACGGGCGCGAGTACATCGATCTCGTCTGCTCGTGGGGTCCGCTCATCCTCGGGCACGCCGACCCCGGCGTCGTGCGCGCGGTGACGGAACAGGCCGCGCGGGGCACCTCGTTCGGCGCGCCCACGCCTCTCGAGGTCGAGCTCGCCGAGACCATCATCGGCGCCTATCCCGCCGCCGAGATGGTGCGGTTCGTCTCGTCGGGGACCGAGGCCGCGATGAGCGCGCTCCGCGTCGCACGCGCCGCGACGAACCGGGACCGCATCGTGAAGTTCGCGGGTTGCTACCACGGCCACTCCGACGCGCTCCTGGCGCGCGCGGGATCGGGCGTCGCGACGCTCGGCCTGCCCGACTCCGCGGGCGTGAGCGCGGCGACCGCACACGACACGATCGTCGTCGAGTACAACGATCTTTTGGGCTGCGAGCGCGCGATCGACGAGCGCGTCGCGGCGGTCATCGTCGAGCCGTACGCCGGCAACATGGGGTGCGTTCCGCCCGCGCCCGGCTTCCTCGCCACCTTGCGCGCGCACTGCGATCGCGCGGGCGCAGTGCTGATCTTCGATGAGGTCATCACCGGGTTCCGCGTCGCGCGTGGCGGGGCGGCCGAGCGCCTGGGCGTCCGTCCCGATCTCGCGTGCTTCGGCAAGGTCATCGGCGGTGGCCTCCCGGTGGGTGCGTATGGCGGTCGGCGCGCGCTCATGTCGCTCGTCGCGCCCCTCGGTCCCGCCTATCAGGCCGGCACGCTCTCGGGGAACCCGCTCGCCATGGCCGCGGGTCTCGCCACGCTCGCCCGGCTCGACGCGCGCGCGTACGCGCGCCTCGAGCAGATCGGGGCGCGCCTCGAGGCGCAGCTCGCCGCTGCGGCGGCCCGCACGGGCATCGCCGCCCGGGTCCAGCGGATCGGCTCGCTCCTGACGCTCTTCTTCTCCGATTCGGCGGTGACATGCGAGCTCGACACGCGGGTCGTCGATCGGGACCGCTTCGCCCGATTCCATCGCGGCATGCGCGAGCGCGGCGTGCTCCTTCCGCCCTCGCAGCTCGAATGCTGGTTCCTCTCGCTCGCCCACACGGACGCCGATATCGACGCGATCGGCGTCGCGGCCAACGACACGCTCGAGGAGATGGCCCGATGAACGAGCTGTTCCGGTTCCTGGTGATCGCGGTCTCGCCCGACTGGCGCAGGCGCACGTCCGCCGAGCGCGATGCCGACAAGCGCGAGTTCGCAAGCGCGCTCCAGAGCTGCGGGGTCGCGGCGCATCCGTACTCGCTCGTCGGCACCCGCGCCGACGCGGAGCTGCTCCTCTGGCTCGTCGCCGACGACGCGACGGCACTCCGCTCCGCCGAGAGCCGCCTCGCGGCCACCGCGCTGTGGGCCTGGAGCACGCGGCCGTACGCGTACCTGGCAGGGCGGCGCAGGTCGAAGTACCTCGGTGAACACGAGCACGCCGGCAGCGAGCCGAGCGCGCCGGCGGGCCCGGTCGGCGACAAGCCGTACGTCGTCGTGTATCCCATGACGAAGAAGCGGGCCTGGTACGCGCTGCCGCTCAAGGAGCGCGGCCGGATCATGGCCGGCCACTTCGCGGTCGGCCATCGCTATCCCGAGATCCGGATCCACACCGGATACAGCTTCGGCATCGATGACAACGAATTCGTGGTCGCCTTCGAGGCGCCGGACCCTCGGGACTTCCTCGCGCTCGTCGCCGATCTGCGCGAGACGGAATCGTCGTCGTACACGGAGCGCGAAACGCCGATCTTCGTGGGCGCCGCGATGGGCATCGGCGACGCGCTCGATCTCATCGACGGTGCCGCCGCGGCGGTCCCGGCGTGAGACCACTCCTCGTGCGGGCCGCGCGCCGCGAAGCAGTGGAGCGCACGCCGGTGTGGTTCATGCGGCAGGCCGGCCGGTGCCTGGAGGAGTACCGCGCGCTCCGCGAGCGCTACGGGATCCTCGAGATGGCCCGGACGCCGGAGCTGTGCGCGCGCGTCACCGCCATGCCCGTCGACCGCCTGGGCGTCGACGCGGCGGTCCTGTACGCGGACATCATGCTGCCCCTCGACGGAATGGGCGTGCCGTTCCATATCCAGCCCGAGCTCGGTCCGATCGTGGAGACGCCGGTGCGCACCGATGCGGACGTCGCTGGTCTCCGCGTCATCGCGGCGGAGGAAGCGACGCCCTACCTCTTCGAGACGATCCGCGCGCTGCGCCGCGACCTCGCGCCCGAGGTCGCGCTCGTCGGCTTCGCCGGCGCGCCGTTCACGCTCGCCTCCTACCTCATCGAAGGCCGGCCGACCCGGGATCTCGCGCGGACGAAGGCGATGCTGTTCGGCGAGCCGGCGCGGTGGGCCCGGCTCATGGAGACGCTCGTCACGATCCTCGCGCGCTACCTGCGCGCGCAGGTCGCGGCCGGCGTCGACGTCGTGCAGCTCTTCGACTCGTGGGCCGGCGCGCTCGCGCCCGCCGACTACACGCGGTCGGTGCTCCCGCACACCGCGCGCATATTCGCGGCGCTGGACGACCTCGACGTTCCGCGCATCCACTTCGCGACCGGGAATCCGCTCCTGCTTCCGGCGATGGGCCGGGCCGGCGCGGAGGTGGTGAGCGTCGACTGGCGCGTGCCGCTCGACGAGGCCTGGACGCTCGCCGGTCCGGAGCACGCGATCCAGGGCAACCTCGATCCCGGCGTGTGTCTCGCGCCGTTCCCGGTCGTGGCTGCGGCCGCGCGCGACGTGCTGCGGCTGGCGGGCGCGCGGCCGGGCCACATCTTCAACCTCGGCCACGGCGTCCTCCCCGAGACGGAGGCCGACACGCTCGCGCGGCTCGCCGCGCTGGTGCACGAAGAGACGGCGGCGGTCGCCGCGTGACGACCGGCGTGCTGCTCATGACCTATGGCGCGCCGCAGGGTGACGCCGATGTGCCGGGGTACCTCGCGCGCGTCCGAGG
>JALYLX010000151.1 GCA_030773995.1 Chloroflexota bacterium | reverse complement strand
ACGCCGGTCGTCCGGCGGCGGCGCGGGCGGCGGCATGTACGGCGGCGGCCGCGGTATGAGTGGCCCGCGCGAGTTCTTCACCGCGACGTGCAGCAACTGCGGCGGTGAGGCACGCGTCCCGTTCCAGCCGCGCGGCGACAAGCCGGTCTACTGCAGCTCCTGCTTCGAGCAGGTGCGGCCGTCGGCCTCGCGCGGAGCGCGCTACTAGCTCGTTCGCTGCGCTAGACGAAGACCCCCGGTCGAAGGGATCCAAGCGGCTATCGAGATGATCGCGAGAAGGACCGGGGGTCTTTTCATTTCTGAGGATGCCGCTCCGTGTACGGCGCTTTGATGAAGCTCGGCGCCCACTCGAGGTAGCGCTCTTGGGTGGACGGCGGGAGCGAGAAGAAATCGCCGACGACCTGGTGCGGCCCGCGCGCCGGATCGCATGCGCAGTCCATCACCCAGACACCCGTACCGTCGTCGTAGGCGTTGAGCCGGTAGTCGATCGTGATCTCCTCGTCCGTCGAGATGGGCCGCAATGCGTAGACCGCGGCCTCCGTGCTCACCGCGTTCGGATCGCAGGCGTGATTGAGGAAGCAGCGCGGCTCCGGCAGGACACGCCAGAGGCCGATGCCGATCTCGGAGAGGTGCTCGCGCTCCCAGGGGTTCAGCCGATCGAGACCGAGGCGATCGATGACCGGTCCGCGCTCGAAGCGCAGGATCACATCAGCCTTCGCGAACGGTCGCGCAGCGAAGACCCCGTTGCCCTTGCCCGGCGCCTCGCGCACGACGACGTCTACCGGAACATGTCCTTGTCGTGCGGCCGCACGTACGTCCGCGCCGTCTCACTGCCTTCGGGCATCGCAAGGCCGCGCACGATCGCCGCCGGCCGGCGATCGAGCTTCCCCATCACGAGCTCGGTGGCCGCGGCGATCTCGTCGGCGATCGCGATCTCGGTGACGCGCATCTCGTAACCGTCGGGATCGAACTCGCCGATGTACCGCCGCAGGGCTGGCAGGCCGCTGATCCCGATCGCCACGTTCATGTGGCCCTCGCGCCAGGCGCGGCCGAAGGTGTCGGTGATCACCACCGGGACGTCGACGCCGGTCTCCGCCTTGATGCGCTCGCGGATCCGCGCGGCTGACCCATCCGGATCGACGGGCAGCAGGATGAGCGTGTCGAGCGCGCCGGCGTTCGAGTGATCGACGCCCGCGTTCGCGCAGACGAACCCGTGCCGGGTCTCCACGATGAGCACGCCGCGCTGCCAGCGCACGATCCGAACGGTCTCATCGAGCACCACCTGGAGACCTCTCGCGTCCTTTCCGGATTCAGCGGCCATCCGCTCCGCCTCGGCGCCAGGCACGACGTCGGCAAGCCTGCGGATCCGGCCCTCGGACTTGGAGACGACCTTCTGGGCGATCGCGAGCAGGTCGCCGGCTTCGAACGCTCGTCCCGCAGCACGAACGCGGCCCGCCAGCATCGCGGCCAGATCGTCGCCCGGCTTGATCTCAGGAAGGCCGTCGATCGGGATGAGCGTGACGTCGGGCACCTTCTGAGAGTCTGGCTGATAGCGTGAGGACGTGCTCACGCTCGGCTGGAAAGCGTCGGCCGAACAGTTCGGTCCACAAGAGCTCCTCGACTACGGCATCGCCGCGGAAGCGCACGGATTCGACAGCATCGTCGTCAGCGACCACTTCCATCCGTGGAAAGACACCGACGGCCACGCGCCGTTCTCCTTCGCGTGGCTGGGGGCGATGGGTGCCCGAACGACCCGCGCGCGCCTCGGAACGAGCGTCGTCACGCCGACGTTCCGCTATCACCCCGCGGTCGTAGCGCAGGCGTTCGCCACGCTCGGCGTGTTGTTCCCGGGCCGGGTGTTCCTGGGTGTCGGCAGCGGCGAATCGATGAACGAGACACCGCTCACCGGGCACGAATGGCCGCCGCCCGCCGAGCGGTTGCACCGGCTGGGCGAAGCCGTGGAGTTGATCAGGGAGCTCTGGGCGGATGACTACGTGACGTGGACCGGCAAGCACTACCGCACCGAGGCGGCGAAGATCTTCGACAAGCCCACCGAGCCGGTCCCGATCTTCATCGCGGCCGCGGGACCTCGGGCCGCGGAGCAGGTCGGGAGGATCGGCGACGGATTCATCTGCACCAGCGGCAAGGGCATGGAGCTCTACCGCGACGTCCTGCTCCCGAATCTCGAGAAGGGCGCGCGCGAGGCCGGGCGGGACAGCTCTCGGATCGAGCGGATGATCGAGATCAAAGTGAGCTACGACACCGACCGCGACCGCGCGCTCGCCGACACGCGCGAATGGGCGGCGCTGGCCTTGCCCGCGGAAGACAAGGCCGGCGTCGAAGACCCGCGCGAGATGGAGCGCCGGGCCGCGGCGGTCGCGAACGACGCGCACACGCGCTTCATCGTCACGAGCGACGCCGACGAGTGCGTCGCGGCGATCGAGCCGTACCTGGGGCTCGGGTTCACCCACCTCGTCTTCCACTTCCCGGGCAAGGACCAGGAGCGGGCGATGGCGCTCTTCGCGGCGGAGGTCCTGCCGCTCCTGAGGAAGCGCAGCTGAGCGGTGCCGCTGTTCTCGCGACGGGCAAAAGCAAAGGAACCGAGCGCGGTCCTGCTGCCTAAGGGCACGACGATGCTGGTCGGCCTGCCGGCGAGGGTTCCTGCCGGCATCCGCGAAGCGGCGGCCACCGCCTCGCGCCGGCATCCGGCGGTGCATGAGGCGTTCCTCTCTCAAGTCGTGATCGGCCGCGGGCAGCCCCATCTCGCGATCGGGATCACCAGCGACGATCCGGACGATTCGGCGTTCCGGGCCGTCTCCGATGCCGTCGGTGTGGTGATCCAGCCATACCTCAGCGGGGCCTACGTCGACATGTGGCGCGCGGCCGCGGCACCGACACCGCCAGGGTCGTCCTTCTACACGCGGGCATGAAGAACGATCTGCTGGCCACCGCTCGCGTCGGCCACCTCGCGACGGCGAGCCGCGATGGTCGACCGCACGTCATCCCGGTCTGCTTCGCATGGCTCCCGCCGTTCGTGTACTCCGCGATCGACGCCAAGCCGAAGCGCACGACGATCCTCCGTCGCGTCCGCAACATTGCCGAGACCGGCCGGGCCGCGCTCGTCGTCGATCGGTGGAGCGAAGACTGGAAGAACCTCTCGTACGTCCTCGTCGAGGGACCCGCCGAGCTGCTCGAGGATGGGCCGGAACGGGACGAGGCGCTCATCCTCCTCACCGCGAAGTACCCGCAGTACGACGACCTGCCGCTCGTCGGCAACCTCGTCATCAAGCTCACCGCGGAACGTACGGTGGAGTGGCGGTCCTCCTAAACCCTGAGCACTTCGCTGCCTTCGGCGCGCTAACGCGCTCAGGGGCCCCTGCCCCTGCGTGCTCGGGGGCCCTGCGGCTTCGGCCGGGCAAAGCCCGCCCTCGCCTACCTAGACTCGCCCGGCCATGGAATTCGGCTTCACCCTCAAGCCCGACCACTCGCTCGAGCGCGTCGTGACGCTGACGAAGCTCGCGGAGCAATGCGGCTTCACGCACGGCTGGGTGTTCGACAGCCATGTCCTGTGGAAGGAGCCATACGTGCTCCTCACGCTCATGGCCCAGAACAGCACGACGCTCCGGCTCGGCACGTGCGTCACGAACCCCGCGACACGTGACCCGTCGGTGACGGCGAGCACGCTCGCGGTGCTGCAGATCCTCTCGCGCGGCCGGATGGATCTGGGCATCGGCCGCGGCGATTCCGCGCGTCGCGTCCTCGGCAAGCGACCGACGACCCTCGACGATCTCGAGGCCGCCACGGTCGCCATCCGCGATCTCTGCGAGGGCCGTGCCGTGACGTACGACGGCACCGAGCTGAAGCTCGATTGGGCCGAGCCGTACGACCTCCCGGTGTGGATCGCTGGCTACGGACCGAAGGCGCTCGCGGTCACCGGCCGCATCGCCGACGGGGCCGTCATCCAGATCGCCGACCCGAGCCTCGTGAAGTGGTGCGTCGGCCTGCTCCACCAGGGCACCCGCGCCGCGAAGCGCGAGCCGGCCGACGTCAAAGTCATGGTCGCCGCACCGGCCCACGTCGGCCGGAAGGCGGACGTCCGCGAGCGGGTGCGGTGGTTCCCCGCCCTGGTGAGCAACCATGTCGTCGACCTCGTGCGGCGCTACGGCGAGCAGGGCCTCCCCGCCGACCTCACGAGCTACGTCCGCAACCGGCCGGGGTACGACTACAAGCACCACGCCGAGTCGGGGTCGTCGAACGCCGGCTTCGTCGACGACGAATCCGTGGACCGCTTCTGCGTCACGGGCGAGGTGAGCGAGCAGATCGAGAAGCTGCACGCGCTCGCCGAGGCCGGGATGTCGCAGTTCAACCTGTACCTCATGAGCGGCGATGAAGAGCGGCAGCTCGAGGCCTACGGCAAGGACGTGATCCCGAAGCTTCGCACTGCCAGTGCGACCGTGACTCGTTAGCGCAGGACGAAACCCTCGCGGAGCGGATCGTCAGGCGCGATCCAGAGCTCCGACCGACCGACGGTCCACGCGGAGCCAGCGACTTCGGGTATCACCGCCGGGTACGGACCGACGATCGTCGTGCGGAGGATGCGGCCGCGGAAGCGGGTACCGATGATGCTTTCGACGGTGAAGCTCGCGCCGTCCCGCAGTCGCCCGCGCGCGTGCTCGATCGCGACCCGCGCGCTCACGCCGGTGCCCGTCGGCGACCGATCGACCTCGCCGTCGGCGAAGACGCACACGTTGCGCGAATCCGCGCCGGCCGCGTGGGCCTTGCCGGTGAGGATCGTCCCGTACAGGAACGAGAGATCCGCCGAATCGGGCGAGTCAGGATGCTGCACCGGCCGGCTGGCCATGACCGCGCGTTTGATGCGCATCCCGACGTCGATGCACTGCCGGAACCCGCCTGCGTCGAGCGGGAGGCCAAGCGCGTCGGCGTCGACGAACGCGTAGAACGCGCCGCCGAACCCGAGGTCGTAGCGCACCTCGCCGAGCCCCTCGACGCGGACCGTCTGGTCGAGCGCAGCGGCGAACGACGGCACGTTCTCGAACGCGACCTCGCGGACGCGCGACCCGTCACGGACCGCGCGTGCGGTGACGCGACCCGGCGGCGCGTCGTACCGCACGACGTCGCCGGCGCGCTCACCCGTCTCGAGGAGTGCCGTCGTGAGCGCGATGATCCCGTGGCCACACATCGTGCTCCAGCCCTCGTTGTGCAGGAACAGCACGCCGAGGTCGCCGTCGGAGGTCACCGGCTCCGTCGGGATCGCGCCGTACATGTCGGCATGCCCGCGCGGCTCGAACAGGATCGCCCGGCGGAGGTCGTCGAGGCGCTCGCGCGCGTAGCGGCGCTTCTCGAGCATCGTCGTTCCCGGGATCGGATCGATCCCACCCGTGACGATGCGGAGCGGCTCGCCGGCGGCATGCGACTCGAGCGTCGTGATGCGCCGCCAGCCCCGCGGTGGCTCCCAGTTGCGCATCGTCGTGCGCCCGGGCCGGGCTACGCC
>JALYLX010000150.1 GCA_030773995.1 Chloroflexota bacterium | reverse complement strand
TGCCCGGTCCGTTTGCCCCTTCTGTTCCAGATCTAAGAACACCGGGCCGCCGTGCTCGGCATCCATGAAGTCCGGCCAGCCGATCTCGTTCGGCTTGTCGCCCTTGTCGAAGAACGTTCGCACCAGGAACCGCCCGTCGTCGGTGTATCCGACGATGAGCCCGTACTCGGGCGGGCCGACCGCGCCGCGGATGAGCGGTGGCAGCTTCTCGTCGATGGCCTCGCGGATGCGCGAGCCGACGAGCTCGCGAAGATCGTCGTCGTACGGTGGCGGGACGTCGTCGAGCTTCATCCCGGCGGCGCGCGCCGCCAGCGCCATCGTCTCGGGATCGCGCGGGGTCGCCGCGAGCGGATCGAAGCCCTCGAGGTCGATGGTCACATCGAACGCCGCGCCGGACGCGCCCATCAGCCAGTCGTACTCGGCCTTCGTGGCCGTGGCCAGCGCTGCGGGAAAGCTGCATTCGCGACCCGCGCCAAAGTGGAGCGGCTCGATGTCGCGCAGCAGCTTTGTCAGGCCCCACCGATGGACAGCTCGGAGATGACGAATGTCGGGCTCCCGATGCCCGAGGATCCGAAGGCAAGGTCGTTCGCGATGCCGGTGATCGACGACAGCAGCGTCGTGAGGTTGCCCGCGATGGTGATGCCCTGGACGGGATACTTGCGATCACCCTTCTCGAGGTAATCGCCGGTCGCGCCCAGCGAGAACTCTCCGGAGATCGGATCGATCGTGTGCAGGTTGAGGAGCGACGTGATCCGTATCGATCGGTCGAGGCCGTTGACCAGTGCGTCCGGCACCGTCGTACCGGCAGTGAGGTGGAAGTTCGCCGCGCCGATCCGGCTCGGCGTCGCGTACGAGCCGCGCCGCGCGTTGCCGGTCGGGCTCTGGGCCATCTTCTTCGCGGTCTTCAACGACGAGAGGTAGCCGCGGAGCACGCCCTTCTCGACGAGGGTGCGCGTCGTGGTGGCGACACCCTCGCCGTCGAACGGCGCGCTGCGGAGCCCGCCCGGCGTGCGAGCGTCGTCCACGATCGACACCGACTCGCTCGCGACGGCCTCGCCGACCTTCCCGGCGAACAAGCTCTTGCCCTTGATCACCGAGTCTGCCGAGAACAGCGGCACGAGCGCGCCGAGCAGCGCCATCCCCATGTACGGATCGAGCACGACCGGGAGCGTCTGCGTCTTGAATGGCTGCGCGCCGAGCTTGCCGACGGCGAGCTCGGCCGATCGCCGTCCCACCGCCTCAGGGTCGACCGCGGCGAACTGTCGCTTCGCCTCGCCGTGATAACCGATCTGCCGGTCGTCACCGGCTGTCGCGACCGCGGAGGTGCCAACGCTGAAGTACGTCTCGCGGTATCTGCCGCGGACGTCAGCCGTCGTTGCGACGATGGTGGTCAGCGTGCCGTCGCTGTACGTGGTCTTGCGGAAGCCGGTGATGCGCGGATCGACGTTCTTCGCTGCGCGTTCGACGGCGAGCGCGACGTTCGTGCGTTCCGTGACCGAGCGGCCGTCGATGCCGGACTCGTACAGCTGCAGGTCGGGGCTCTCGATCTTGCGCGTCGCGATGGAGACGTCGGGATCCGGCTCCGTCACGGCCGCGATGTCCCGCGCCGCTGCCACGCAGTCCTCGATCCCATCAGGAGAGAGGTCGCTCGAGTAGGCGAACCCGACGTGCCCGCCGCGAAGGACCCGTACGCCGATGCCGCGCTCGCCGCGGGTGATGGCGTTCTCGACTTCGCCGTCGCGCACCTCGACCGAGGTCGACTGCCCATCGCGCAGGAACACTTCACCGCCATCGACGCGCAGCCCGTTGATCGACGCGATGGCGCGGTCGACGACCGCCTCGTTCGCCAGCTTCTCGCTCATCGCTTGACCAGCTCGTTCTGTCGGCTCATGCCTTGGCCTCCTTGGCCTTGATCTTCCCGCCGACGACGACGCTCGGGATGCGGAGCGTCGGCTGGGCGTCCGCGACCGGCGCGCCCTGGCCGTCCTTCCCACACGTGCCGACCGAATACCCGAGATCTCTGCCGACCATGTCGATCTCGCTCATGAGCTTCGGTCCCTGACCGACGAGTGTCGCGCCGCGCAGCGGCTCGGCCTGCCTGCCATCGCGGATGCGGTAGCACTCGGTGATCTCGAACGCGAAGTTGCCGCTCACCACGTCGACCTGCCCGCCACCCATGCCCTTCACGAAGATGCCGTCCGGCACCGAGGCGAGGATCGCGGCGGGATCCGATGTGCCGGGCGCGATCATCGTGGTCGTCATTCGGCAGATCGGCAGATGCCGGAACGACTCGCGCCGCCCGTTGCCGCTCTCTGGAATGCCGAGCTTCCGGGCGTGTTTGCGGTCGCTGAGGTACGTCTTCAGGATCCCCTTCTCGATCAGGACCGTGCGCTGGGTCTGCGTGCCTTCGTCGTCCATCGCCTGCGTGCCGCGCTTGCCAGGATCGGTGCCGTCGTCGATGACGGTGATGAGCTCGCTGGCGACCTTCTGCCCTAGCCGGCCCGCATACACCGACATGCCCTTCAGGTTCAGGTCGGCCTCCAGGCCGTGTCCGACCGATTCGTGGATCAGCGTGCCGCCGGCGTCGCTCGCGAGGACCACCGTGTACGTTCCCGCGGGCGCGGGCTCGGCGGCGACGTTCTGCACGGCGAGTCGCGCCGCGGTGTCCGTCGTCTCGAGCACGGCCTCCTCGGTGAGCATCTCGAATCCCTCGGTGCCGGCCTTCGCCTTGTATCCCGACTCGAGCACGTCGCCGTGCTTCGCCGTGACGAGCACGCCGAACACCAGGCGCGTGCGGCTGTCGTTCCGGAAGCGGCCATCGCTGTTCGCCACCACGACCTCCTGGACGCTCTCGCGGTACAGCACCGTCACTTGGTGCACGCGCGGGTCGAACGCTCGCGCGCGCTCGTTCGCGAGCTTCATGAGCTCGACCTTGCGCTCGATCGGCACCGTCCGTGGATCGATGCGTACGACGGAGGGGTGGGGGAGCTCGTCGGCCGAGATCGCGGTGACCTCGCGCACTCCGCCGTCGTCGGCGATGGCCGCGGCCGCGCGTCCCGCGATCGCGAGGAGGTCGTCGTCGTCGTTCACGTTGCCGTTCGCGTACACGCCGCGATCGCCGGCGGTGACGCGGATCCCCGCGCCCTGATCAACGCCGGTGATCGCGTCCTCGAGCTTGTTGTCGTCGAGGGTGAGTGTCACCACGTTCTGGCGCTCCCAGAACAGCTCGGCCCACTCGCCCCCTCGCGACAGCGCGGTACGTAGGGCGCGAGCGGCATCCGTCTCGGTGACCGTCATCGTGCGAGGCAGCGTGACAGCAGCGATGGGTCGCACCTCCCGTTGAGACGGCGACGAGTTTAGCCCGCGCGGTCGCCGATGACGGTGACGGTCGCGCTCCGGGTGCGCGGACCGTCGAACTCCGCGAAGTAGATGCCCTGCCACCGGCCGAGGTCCAGTCCGCCATCTCGCACCGCGACGGTGATGTCGCCTCCGACCAGCACCGACTTGATGTGCGCCGGCCCGTTCCCTTCCGCATGACGGTAGTCACCCTGATCCGGGACGAGTCGATCGAGCGTCGTGAGCAGATCGCGTTGCACGTCGGGATCCGCGTTCTCGTTCACGAACACCCCGGCCGTGGTGTGTGCGACCGTCACGACGCAGACCCCGTCTTTGATCCCAGCCTCGTTCACCTTCTTGGCGACGCGATCGGTGATGTCGATCGTCTCGCTCTTGTGCCGCGTCTCGATCCGCATCCCGAGATGGGCCGTGCTCACGCGAGCGCAGCCTTCGCAGCTTGTTCGGCGAGGATCCGCGCGAGGACCGGGACCGCGGCGTTCCCACCGCTCACCACGAGGACGGTCCTGCCGCGCGGCTGCACGGCACCCGAACGAACGGCGGCGAGCGTGGCGGCTCCCGATGGCTCAACGAGGAGTGAGAGCCGCTCCAGGTAGTCGTACGTGGCCGATTCGAGGGCCTCGTCGGTGACGGTGACGATGTCATCGACGTACGTGCGCACGAGGTCGACGTTCAGCTGCTCGGTGCCTTTGGCGACGAGCTTGTCCGCGACGCTGTGCGGATGCTCCACGACCACCGGATGACCTGCCTCGCGCGACCGCCGGACGGCATCGGCCCCCTCCGGCTCAACTCCGATGACCCGCACCGCCGGGCGCCGTTCCTTCAATGCGAGCGCGGTCCCGGCGATGAGCCCGCCGCCGCCGACCGGCACGATGACCGTATCCACGTCCGGAACGTCATCGAAGATCTCGAGACCCATCGTGCCCTGGCCGGCCACGATGAGCGGATCGGCATACGGATGGACGAAGGTCTTGCCCTGGTCGCGCTCGATCCGGTGCGCGAGCGCGAGCGTGTCGTCGTACATCTCGCCCTCGAGCAGGACCTCCGCGCCGTAGGCCCGGCACACCCCGACGATCGTGTCGGAAACGCCGAGCGGCATCACCACCGTGGCCGGCGCGCCGAGCCGGTACGCCGCGTACGACACGCCTTGGGCATGACTGCCGGCGGACGCGGCGACCACGCCGCGCAGCCGGTGGTCGTCGTCGAGCGACGCGATCTTGTTCAGGGCCCCTCGGACCTTGAATGTGCGGGTCGGCTTGAAGGTCTCGATCTTCAGCAGGATCTCCGCGCCGAGCAGCTGCGAGAGATATGGCGACCGCTCGATCGGCGCACGCGGGAGGTACCGATCGACGATGACCCTCGCGGCCTCGACGTCACGAAGACTGAGCACCGCGCGACGATACTTCCAACATGCCCACCCGCGGCGAAGCCCGCGCCCGTGCCACCGAAAGGTTGCGCCGTGCGGGCGCGCCGACGCCCGCACTCGACGCGGACGTGTTGCTGGCGCACGCCCTTGGGCTGCCGAAGGACGTGCTCGTCGCGCATCCGGAGATCGCGCTCTCGTCGGACGAGGAGGCGCGGTTCGATGTGCTCGTCGCGAAGCGGGCGGACGGCGTGCCGGTGGCGTACCTGCGTGGCTTCAAGGAGTTCTACGGCCTGCGCTTCGCGGTGGATCCGCGCGTGCTCGTGCCACGCCCCGAGACGGAGGTCCTGGTCGACGCCGTTCGCGCGCACGCGGGCGACCGGGCCCTCACCGTCGCCGACATCGGCACCGGATCCGGAGCGATCGCGATCGCGCTCGCACTCCACGCACCGGCGCTCCGGATCATCGCGACCGACGTGTCCATCGTCGCCCTCGCCGTCGCGCGCGCGAACGCCGAAGCCCACGGCGTGCAGATCGATTTCCGCCAAGGCGATCTGCTCGCGCCACTGACGGAGCGGGTCGACGTCGTCGCGGCGAACCTCCCGTATCTCCGCGACGACGACGTCGAGCAGCTCGCGGGCGATCGCACGTCACTGGCGTTCGAGCCGCGCCTCGCGACCGTTGCCGGCCAGGACGGCCTCGCGCTCGTGCGCCGCGCGATCGCCGATCTGCCGCGAGTCCTCGCGCCGGACGGCGCGGCGTTCTTCGAGTGCGACCCGCCGCAGGTCGAGAGCATGGCCGCCTGGCTGGCGCAGCTCGGGCCGGTGGACACCCTGAAGGATCTCGCGGGTCTGGACCGCGTGGTCCGGTTGCGTCGGATGATGTCCGCATGACGGGAGGTGGATCCCGCCACCGGCATCCGGCGCCGGCGGCTTCCAGCCGACTAGCCGATGGCGGGACCCAATGCGGTTAGGAGGAGGATCGGAAGGTGCGTCGACCGTAGCGGCGGCGCGTCGAGCGGGCAGTAACGGCGGCGTCGTGATGCGGTACGCGATCGGTGTTCGCCACCTTCACTGAGCGAACACGTTGCGCACATTGAACGGTCGCGATCGTCGGTCGCATCCTCTACCGGTGATCGCTCGCATGCGCATCGCGCTCATCGCGCACGACGGCCAGAAGCAGGACATGGTCGAGTGGGCCGTCTGGAATCGCGATCTGCTCCGAGACGCGGAGCTCTGCGGCACGCGGCACACCGCGAAGCTCGTGTCGGGCGCCATCGGTGCGCCGGTGCGAGCGCTGCTCAGCGGTCGTCGCGGTGGCGACGCGCAGGTCGGCGCGATGATCGCGAAGCGCGAGCTCGATCTGGTCGTGTTCTTTTGGGATCCGCTCGCGCTCCAGGCCCATGACGCCGACGTGCGCGCGCTGCTGCGGCTCGCGGTGCTCCACGATGTCGCGATCGCCTGCAACCGCCGGTCAGCCGATCTCATCGTCACGTCGCGCATGCTGGATGGCGACGAGCAGGAGGCTGACCGACCGGCCTAGACGCCTATCATCCGCGGAATGAAGACCCGCCTCCTTCCGGCCGATGCGCCAGGGGCGGTGGAAGAGGCCGCGACCGCGCTCGCGAATGGGGAGCTCGTCGCATTTCCCACCGACACCGTGTACGGCCTTGCCGCCGGCCATGACCATCTGCGCAAGCTCTACGTCGCGAAAGATCGTCCCAGGGACAAACGCATCCCGATCCTGCTGTCCGACGTCGGGAACCTGGAGGCGAGCGCGATGGTCACGCCCGCGGCGCGCGCCCTCGCGGCCCGCTTCTGGCCCGGCCCGCTGACCATCGTGCTCGTCGCGCCGCGGCGCGGCACGATCGCGTTCCGCGTGCCGGCGAACGATGTCGCGCGTCGGATCATCGCCGCGAGTGGCGGTGGCCTGCCGGTCACGAGCGCGAACCGCTCGGGCGGGCCGGAGGCGACGACCGCGCAACAGGTGCTCGAGCAGCTCGACGGACAGGTCGCGATCATTCTCGATGGCGGGCCCACGCCGGTCGGCCGGGGCTCGACCATCGTCGATTGCACGACCGAGCCGCTGACCGTTCTTCGCGAGGGCACCATCAGCAAAGCCCAGCTCGAAGAGGCGCTCCTTGGCGTGGAGTCGTACTCATGAGGGTCGCGATCGCGGCGGATCACGCCGGCGTCGATCTGCGCGATCAGCTCGCACATCACCTGCGGCTCAAGGGGCACCAGGTCGATGACCTCTCGCCGGAGAACGATCCCGAGGATGACTACCCGCTCATCGTCGAGCCGATCGCTCGCGCCATCGCGAGCGGACGGTACGAGCGCGGGATCTTCTGCTGCGGCTCGGGCATCGGTCCGATGGTCGCGGCGAACAAGATCGCCGGCGTACGCGCAGCGGTCGTCGACAACGAGTGGTCGGCGCGCGACGGCGTGGAGCACGTGGACGTGAATCTGCTCACCCTCGGCGAGCGTGTCATCGGCGTCGAGCTTGCGAAGGCAATCGTCGATGCGTTCCTCGGTGCGCAGGTCCAGGGCGGCCGGCACGAGCGCCGGCGGAAGCAGATCGAGGATCTGGACAGGGTGAGAA
>JALYLX010000149.1 GCA_030773995.1 Chloroflexota bacterium | reverse complement strand
GTCTATGACCACGCCGCGCGGGCCGCAGCCGTTCTCGGGTCAGGAGAAGCGTCTCCGGCTCCTCGCCTTCGTCCGCCAGGACTCCGTCGTGCGGGTGGACAAGCGCGTCGAAGACACCGCGATGGTCTGGCCGCACCTGCTGGTCATCGAGTTCATCGCGGCGATGCTCTGGTTCATCGGCCTGTTCGTCATCTCGGCCGCGTTCAACGCGCCGCTCCAGGACCACAGCACCCCTGACTGCACGCCGAACCCGTCGAAGGCACCGTGGTACCTGCTCAACCTGCAGGAGCTGCTCCTGCACATGGACAAGGGCCTCGCCGGCGTCATCGTGCCGACCATCTGGATCGTCTTCATGATGGCGATCCCGTACATCGATCAATCGCGTGAAGGCGTCGGCATCTGGTTCACCTCGCCTCGTGGCAAGCGGGTCACGTACTTCGCCGCGGTCTACGCGACGGTGCTGACCTTCTCGCTCATCATCCTCGACAAGCTGCTGAAGGACCACGGCTACATCGCGTTCGCGAGTGAGTACCTGCCCGGCGGCAAGCAGCTCTTCCCCGACTACATCATCCCGATCACGACGATGATCGTGCTGTCGATCCTGCTCGTCGTCCTGGTGAAGGTCATCTTCCACGGCAACACGCGTGATTGGATGATCGCCGTCTGGACCGGCTTCGTCTGCGTGTTCGTCGTGCTGACCGTCGTCGGCACGTCCATGCGCGGCCCGGGCATGGATATGTACGCGCCGTGGGCGCTGCCCTCGACGCACCAGTGCTTCGCCCCGTGATCAGACCGCACGACGACGTCGTGACGAGCAGCAGCGGCATTCTCGGCCGCATCAAGCGCCGCCAGCTGCTGCGTCTCGGCTTCCTCGGCGGCACCCTGCTGGCGCTCACCGAGATCACCGCGCTCCTCTATCCGTTCATGAAGCCGAACAAGATCGTCGGCCTGGGCGCGAAGGTGCCGGTGGGCTCGACGGCCACGATCATGGCGCAGTTCCAGGCGACGCAGGACGTGCCGATCCTCAACACCCAGGGGCGGTTCTTCCTGCTGCATCCCGAGGGCGGGATCATCGCCGCCTATCGCAAGTGCACGCATCTTGGCTGCACCGTGCCGTACGTCCCCGCGGAGAACCGGTTCCACTGCCCGTGCCATGGCTCGCTCTACAACAAGAAGACTGCGGTCGTTGAAGGCGGGCCGGCGCCGAAGCCGCTGCAGCTCTTCCACATCACGGAGCAGAACGGCACGCTCGTCGTGGACACGAACCCGCTGAACGTGATCGACCGCCAGAAGAACGAGTGGGACCCGTCGGTGCTGGAGATCCACGCATGACGATCGACATGAACATCGTTCTCGCCGCGCTCAGCATCGTCCTGTTCGTCGGGCTCATCGCGTTCTTCGCGTTCGTCATCAGGCACCAGAACGCGGTCGAGCCCGGGGAGAAGGCGGTCGAGGGCGTCGAGCTCATCCGCCAGCACTACGGCGCGGGCGAGACGATCGAGCAGCCGACGCCGTACTACGTCGCGCCGATCCCGAGCTCGCCCGACCCGCTCGAGATCGCGGGCAACCTCGACAAGAAGATCATCCTCGGCGGCTTCATGCTGTTCGCCGTCTTCGCGCTCGTCGGCGCGTACTTGTTCACGCTGCTCGTCATCCGCGCCGACGCGAGCAGCAGCACGTGGAAGGACAAGGTCGCCGAGGAGCATCAGCTCGAGGCGCTTGTCACGCGGGGCCGCAACCTGTACGCGAACCTCTGCTTCGACTGCCATGGCAAGACCGGCCTCGGGGCGACGGATCCCGAGCAGAAGGATCTGCCTGGCCTCCCCCTGAACAAGCCCGACTTCAAGTACGACAACATCAAGTCGGATCCGGCGAAGCTGGCCGCGACCGAACAGCTGCTCGACCTCACGATCCACCGCGGCCGGGCGAAGCCCGCGGGGCAGGTCTCGATGCCCGCGTGGGGCAACGCCGACGGCGGGCCGCTCAACGACGAGCAGGTCCGCCAGCTCATCGCGTTCATCGAGCACGGCTCCGACGCCGATTGGGCGGACATCGTGACCATTCGCCGCGAGCTCGGGCTCGCCGACGTGCCGAACCCGCCGAAGGTCGTGGTGCTCACCGGCAAGGACCACGGCCAGGCGCTAACGCTCAGCAACGGCGGCACGGCCTGCGTGACCTGCCACAGCTTCGACCCGGCCAAGCCGTCGCCCGTGTCGCTCGCGCCGAACCTCGGCAAGTACGGTGTCGAGGGACCGCTGAACGACCAGCTGAAGGCGCTGAAAGCGTCGGGCGATCCCGACTGGCTGTTCAAGTGGATCAGCAACCCGCCGGCGATCAAGCCCGGCGTGATCATGCCGCCGTTCAGCACCAAGAACGGCGGTCCGCTCGATGACCAGTCCGTCCGCGACCTGATGGAATACCTCCTGAGCCTGGGGAAGTAGGAACGACATGATCACCGAGATCGGCGAAGCCAACGAGTTCTACATGGTGTTCGTGACGACGGTCATCCTCATCGCCACGCTCTACTTCCTGCAGAAGTGGTGGACGAACTACCGGTAGACGATCCCGCGCGACCGCGCCCGCACTTCCGCACGCTCAACCTCCTCGTCGGCCGGATGACCACGATCAAGCTCGCGTACTGGCTCGCGCTCACGGTCTGGGAGCTCTGGGGTCCCCGCGGATGGTCCATCCCGTTCGCTGTCGCGGCATCGGCCCTCGCGATGGGCTGGGCGGCGTGGTCCGCGCGGCAGATCGATCGACGCGCCGGCGGGATCGCGCGCTCGATCCCGACGGTCGCGACCGCGTTCGTCACCGCGTCCGTCGTCGCCGCACCGGCGAGCCTGCCGCTGTTGCTGATCGAGCGGCAGCGCTCGATCGAGGGCTGCGCGCAGCAGCTCACGTGCAATCCCACCGCGCTGTTCCTCTGGGTCGCCGTCTTCGCGATCGGCTTCCTCGTGATCCCGGCGGTCTTCGCGCTCGCTCTGCGTCGCACGCAGCCCACCTAGCATGCGCAGGTGAGAACCGCCGTCGCGCTATCGGGCGCGTCGAGCTTCGAGATGTCGACGCCGGAGCGATGAGCCGGCGGATCGTCGCCTGCGGCGGGCGCGAGCTCTTCTACCCGACGCGCATCGACTACGTCTTCTCGCTCGCCCGTCGCCCGCGTCCGCGGGTCGCGTTCCTGGGTACCGCATCCGGCGACAGCCCGGACTACCTGCTGACCTTCTACCAGCAGCTCGCCGGACGCGATTGCGAGCCGACCCACCTCGAGCTGTACCACCGGACGGTGGACGACATCGACGCGTTCTTCGGCGATCAGGACCTGATCATCGTCGGCCGCGGGAACACCGCGAACATGCTCGCGGTCTGGCGGCTGCACGGCGTCGACCGCGCGCTCCGAGCGGCCTACGAGGCCGGCACGGTCCTCACCGGCTGGTCGGCCGGATGCATCTGCTGGTTCGAGGGCGGCACGACCGACTCGTTCACCCCGGAGCTCGGCGCGCTGCGCGATGGGCTTGGCTATCCGAAGGGGAGCGCCACCCCCACTACGACAGCGAGGAGCGCCGTCGGATGGTCTACGCGCGCGAGATCGCGGCGGGCCTGCCCGGCGGGATCGCGCTCGACGACGGTGTGGCCGCGCGGTATGACGACGAGCGGCTGGTCGAGGTCGTGAGCGGCCGCGACGGCGGCCGGGCGTTCCTGGTCGACGGAAGCGGCGAGCATCCGCTCCCCGTGCGCCTTCTCTAGGCAGGGAGCTCGGCGAAGAGATCCACGACGTTGCCATCGGGATCGATGACCTGGGCGTACCGCTGCCCCCAGGGCGCATTCCACGGGCCAGCCTTCGACGGATGTCCGGCTGCCGTCACCGTTGCGTGCACGGCATCGACCTCAGCGGGTGACGCGCACTCGAACGCCAGGCCCATCCGGTGGCCGGCGGGCTCGGTCCACTCTTTGTCGAGCTCTTTGATCAGCTTCAGGTCGTCGAGCATCAGGCGGAGGCCGTTCGGAAGCGTCGCCTCCACGTGATCGCCGTCGGGCTTCGGGAACGCGACGCCAAGGAGGCGGTAGAACGCGATGGATGCGCCGAGGTCCTTCGAGACGATCCCGATCGCGGTCAACGTCGGCACGGCGGAACCTTAGATGAACACGCGGAGCCGCGCCACGAACGCGTCCGCGGCGCGCGAGCGATGGCGGTCCTTGCGGAACGCGACGCCGACCGAGCGTGACAGCGTCGGCTGCGAGATGCGGACTGCGACGAGCGGCCCGCCACGCTCGACGACCATGCTCGGCACGACCGCGACGCCGACGCCCGCGGCGGCCATCCGCAGCACGCCGTCCATCTCCGCGCCCTCAATAGCGAAGGTCGGATGGAACCCGGCCTGCTCGCAGGCGGTGATCGTCGCGCTCCGCAGGTCGTAGCCGTCGCGGAACATCACCAGCGGAACGCCGCGCAGATCGCTGACGCGAACCGTCTTGCGTCGCGCGAGGGGATGCGTCTTCGCCACCGCGAGGACGAGCTCCTCGCGGAGGAGCGGCGTCGTCTCGAACAGCTCCTCGCGCGGCAGCGGGAGGATGACGAGCGCGAGGTCCAGGTCGCCGGCGGCGAGGCGATCGACAAGGTCGCGCGAGCCGGCCTCGATCACGCTCAGCGTCACGCCCGGATGCTCGGCGTGGAACGCCGCGAGCACGCGCGGGAGCAGGACGGTGCTGAGGCTCGGCGTCGCGCCGACCGAGAGCCGGCCTTGCTCGAGCGTCGCGAGCCCGGCGACCTCGGACCGGGCGCCGTCGACATCGGAGAGGACGCGCTTCGCCCACGGGAGCAGGATCGCGCCGGCGTCGGTGAGCGCGATCCCGGTCTTCCGGCGCTCGAGCAGGACCGCACCGAGCTCGGCCTCGAGCTTCCTGACCTGCTTGCTCACCGACGGTTGGGCCACGTGGAGGTCCCGCGCGGCCGTCGTGAACTTGCCGGTCTCGGCGACGGTCAGGAAGTAGCGCAGCTGCTGTAGCTCCATCCGCGTCCATAGCCTACGGCTATGGATCCAGTGCCATCTATGTCTTTGCCTCCCACGCGGTCGAGGCCTAGCGTTCGCGAGCGATGGCGACGGCATCCGGCGTCCGCCGGATCGGCGACCGCGTGGAGCGCAAAGACCTCTGGTGGATCGAACCGCTCATCTACGTCGTCGTGCTCGGGGGATTCGTCGTCTACGCGACGTGGGCGAGCCTCGTGAACGGCAATTACTACGCCGACCCGTACCTCTCGCCGTTCTACTCGCCGTGTCTGGCGCAGAACTGCGTGCACCCGACACTGCCACTGCTCGGCTCCTGGTGGAACCTGTCGCCGGCGATCCTCATCGTCGGCTCGCCGCTCGCATTCCGGGTCACCTGCTACTACTACCGCCGCTCGTACTACCGCGGCTTCTTCCTGTCACCGCCGGCGTGCCTCGTCCCTGACGCACCGAAGAAATACAGCGGCGAAACGCGGTTCCCGTTCATCATCCAGAACCTTCACCGCTACGCGCTTTACATCGCGGTTCCGGTCCTCCTCATCCTGTGGTGGGACGCGATCGAGGCGTTCAACTTCCATGGGCACTTCGGCATTGGCCTCGGCACCGTGATCATGGTGACGAACGTCGTGCTGCTCACCGGCTACACGGTCGGCTGCCACTCGGCGCGCTACCTCGTCGGCGGGTACCTCGACTCGTTCCACCGGGCCTCGCTGCGGTTCCGGCTGTGGAGCCTCACCAGCCGGCTGAACGCCCGCCACAACCGCTGGGCCTGGGCCAGCCTCATCATCGTCGGCCTCACCGACCTCTACATCCGCCTCGTCGCGATGGGCGTCATCGTCGACCCGCGCTGGATCCTCGGAGCGTGAGCATGGAGGGGATCGAGCGCCATGACTACGACGTGATCGTGGTCGGGGCCGGCGGCGCCGGCCTCCGCGCGGCCGTCGAAGCGTCGGCCGCGGGAGCGCGCACCGCGCTCATCTGCAAGTCGCTCCTCGGCAAGGCCCACACGGTGATGGCCGAAGGTGGCATCGCCGCCGCGCTCGGCAACGTGTGGAAGGAGGACAACTGGCGGGTCCACTTCCGCGACACCATGCGCGGTGGCAAGCTCCTGAACAACTGGCGCATGGCGCAAGTGCACGCGCAGGAGGCGCCCGACCGAGTGCTCGAGCTCGAGGAGTGGGGCGCCCTCTTCGATCGGACAACGGACGGGCTCATCCTCCAGCGCGACTTCGGTGGGCACCGCTACGCGCGCCTCGCGCACGTCGGCGACCGCACCGGCCTCGAGATGATCCGCACCCTCCAGCAGCACGCCGTGCACAAGGGCATCGACGTGTATATGGAGTGCACGCTCCAGAAACTGCTCACCGACGGGGGGAAGATCGCCGGCGCATTCGGGTACTGGCGCGAGAGCGGGAAGTTCGTGCTCTTCGGAGCGCGGGCCGTCGTGCTCGCGACTGGCGGCATCGGCAAGGCCTGGAAGATCACGTCGAACTCCTGGGAGTACACCGGCGACGGCATGGCCATGGCGCTCGACGCCGGCGCGGATCTCATCGACATGGAGATGGTCCAGTTCCATCCGACGGGGATGGTCTGGCCCCCGAGCGTGCGCGGGCTGCTCGTAACCGAGGGCGTCCGCGGCGACGGCGGCACCCTGAAGAACAACCAGGGGAAGCGCTTCATGTTCGACTACGTCCCCGAGTTCTTCCGCGCCGACACCGCGGACACCGAGCGCGAAGCGGACGCGTGGTACGAGGACAAGAAGAACAACCGCCGCACGCCGGACCTTCTGCCGCACGACGAAGTCGCGCGCGCGATCGTCAACGAGGTGAAGGCGGGCCGTGGCACGCCGCACGGCGGGGTGTACCTCGACATCGCATCGCGCCGCCCGGCCGACTACATCAAGAAGCGGCTGCCCTCGATGTACCACCAGTTCAAGGAGCTGGCCGACGTCGACATCACGACGTCCCCGATGGAGATCGGTCCGACGTGCCACTACGTCATGGGCGGCGTACGGGTCGAGGCCGAGACTGCCGCCGCGACGGTCCCCGGGCTCTTCGCCGCGGGCGAGGTCGCCGGCGGAATGCACGGCGCGAACCGGCTCGGCGGGAACTCGCTCTCCGACCTTCTCGTGTTCGGTCGCCGGGCCGGCGCCGGCGCCGCGGCGTACGCGAGCCGCACGAACGCGCGCACCATCGACGACGGCCACGTCGAGCAGGCCGCCCGGACGATGCTCGCCCCGTTCGAGGGTGCAGGCGCGGAAAATCCGTACGCGCTGCACGCCGAGCTCCAGGAGACGATGCAGACGCTCGTCGGCATCATCCGCACCGCGGCCGAGCTCGAGCAAGCCATTGCGAAGCTGGACGAGCTCGGCGAGCGCGTCGAACGCGTGACCGTCGAAGGCAACCGGCAATTCAATCCCGGCTGGCATCTCGCGCTCGACCTGCACTCGATGTTCACCGTGGCGAAGGCGTGCACCCGGTCCGCGCTCTTGCGCAAGGAGAGCCGCGGCGGCCACACCCGCGAGGATTACCCAAAGACGGATCCGGAGTGGGGGAAGAAGAACGTCGTCACGCGCATGCGGGGCGGGGCGCTCGAGCTCACGACCGAGCCGCTGCCGCAGATCCCGGAGGACCTGCGCCAGCTCGTCTTGAGCGAAGAGAAGGTGCCGGCGTGACCGACGAGATGAAGGAAGCCACGATGTCGGTCTGGCGCGGCAACAAGGCCGGCGGCCGCTTCGAGACGTACACCGTCCCGTCGGACGAGGGCATGGTGGTGCTCGACGTCATCCACCGCATCCAGGCGCTCCGCGCGCCGGACCTCGCGGTGCGCTGGAACTGCAAGGCCGGGAAGTGCGGCTCATGCAGCGCCGAGATCAACGGACACGCCCGGCTCATGTGCATGACCCGGATGAACACCTTCGCGCCAGGCGAGGCGATCACGGTCTCCCCGATGAAGACCTTCCCCATCATCAAGGACCTCGTGACCGATGTCTCGTTCAACTTCGAGAAGGCCAAGGAGATCCCGGCGTTCAAGCCGAAGCCCAAGGAGGCCGACGGCACGCGGCGGATGTACCAGGAGGACGTCGACCGGGTCCAGGAATTCCACAAGTGCATCGAGTGCTTCCTCTGCCAGGACACCTGCCACGTGATCCGCGACCACGAGGAGAACAAGAAGGCGTTCTCCGGCCCGCGGTTCTTCGTTCGGCTCGCGGCGCTCGAGATGCACCCGCTCGACACCAACGATCGGCTCGAGCTGATTCGCCAGAAGGCCGGCCTCGGGTTCTGCAACATCACGAAGTGCTGCACCGAGGTCTGCCCCGAGGACATCCACATCACGGACAACGCGATCATTCCGCTCAAGGAGCGGATCGTGACCGAGTTCTACGACCCCTTGGCGTGGGTGAAGCGCCGCATCATGGGCGAGACGCCAACTCAAGTCGGTAAGGGCGAGCCGGAGCCACCGTCCGCGAAGGCGTAGCCGTGGACCGCCGCCGCACATTCGTCGTCACCGCCGGCGCGGTCCTCGCGATCGTGTTCGCGCTGCTCGTGATCCGCCCGGGCATCGAGCGCGGCGGCGTTCAAGAAGTACTGATCATCGCCGCGAT
The DNA here is from genome assembly GCA_030773995.1 of Chloroflexota bacterium. GTDB lineage: Bacteria > Chloroflexota > Limnocylindria > P2-11E > P2-11E > UBA4735. The sequence goes on along the minus strand of JALYLX010000149.1, from coordinate 2,736 downwards.
CTTCGTCGCGATACTCCTGTTCGAGCGGTACCTTCGTTCGCGGTAGCTGATCCCGCGCAGACAGGGCGCGCTCCAGACCCCCTGCTAGCCTCCGCCGTGGATGAGTGGCGTGCGGGATCGCTCCGCAACGACGGCCTTGGTCGTCGCGACGGTGGTGGTCTCGCTTCCGTTCCTGGCCATCGGTGTGGTCGGGCTCCTCCTGATGCCGGTCCAGCTCTGGCTCGTCGGTGCGCTGTACGCCGCGACCGTCCTGCTCGCCGCGCGACCGATCCGCATTCACCCTGACGCGGATCTCAGCCCATCGGACGTCGCCGTCGTCGCGGGCATCGTGCTCCTGCCCCCGGGTGCGGTCTCGATCGTCGCGGGCCTCGCCCGGCTGACCAGCGACATCATGGCCCGCAAACGGCGCGAGCAGATCGTTCGCAACGCGGCGGCCATCGCGATCTCGAGCGGTCTTGCCTCGCTCCTGTACGCGATCGTGTGGCGCACCCTGGCCCCTGAGATGAGCGTGCCGGCGTCCATCCCCGCGGCGGTGGTGGCGGTGCTCGCGCTCGTCGCGGTGGACCTCGGGCAGCTGTATCTCCTGCTCGTGGCGCTCCGTGGCACCGTGCTCGCGCAGGGGCTGCGCTGGTTCGTCCGGACGGGTCGGGCCCAGCTGCTCTGGAGCCTGGCCGCGGTCATCACGATCGAGATCATCCTGATCGAGCCGTGGTTCCTCGTTCCGGCCGTCCCGCTCTTCGTGTTCGGGTACCTCGACATCCGTGCCCGGTTCGTCGCCGAGCGCCGGGCGCGGCTGCTCGCGACCCTCGTCGAGGTCGGCCATGCCGTCGGGATGTCGCTCGACACCACCGAGGTCTTCCGCGCGGTGTACGCGCAGGTGCGGACGGTCCTCGAGTCGGACGCGTTCTTCGTGGCGACCGTCGACCGCGGCCGTTCGATGATGTCGTACCGGTTCCTCGTCGACGCGAACGTGGAGCTCCGGAACGAGGACAAGCCGCTGGCCGGGACGCTCGCCGGGCTCGTGGTCGAGCGCGGTCAGCCGCTCATCATCCGGGACACTGACCGCGACCTCCCGAAGCTCGGCCTCGTACGGAGCGCCTGGGGGACGATCAACGAACGGTCGATCCTGGTCGCGCCGATGCGGATCCAGGGGCTCATCGTGGGCGCGCTGTCCGTGCAGAGCGTCAAACCGAACGCGTACGACGAAGGCGACCTCGAGCTCCTCGTCGCGATCGCCAACGAAGCGGCCGTCGCGATCGAGCGAGCGGACCTCTACGCGCGCGCGAGCGGCCTGTCGAAACGCCTGGTCGACCTGCACCGCACCGGCGTCGAGATCAGCAGCCAGCGGCGGATGGAGGACGTGATCCAGCTGTTCGCCAAGGCGTTCGTCGACTCCATCGGCGCGTCCGCTGCGGCCGTCTACCTGGACACCGGCGGTGAGTCCCTCGAGTTCGCCGGCAACACCACCGGGCGGCGGCCTGACGAGCACCTCGTTCTGCCGAAGGCCGCGACGATCGGGGTCGTGTCGCCGTTCGATTCCGGCACGCCGCTCGAGCTCACCGACTCGGAGAACGCACCTGAGCCGGCACGATCACAGATGCGCGAGTGGGGCCACCGAGCGCTCTTCGTGCAGCCACTGCGTGCGGCGTCGGAGCCCGTCGGCGCGCTGCTCGTCACCTGGAAGGATCCACACGTGTTCACCGACGACGAGCGAGAGCTCATCGGCGTGCTCGCGGGCATCGGCGCGACCGCGATCCGCTCGATGCGGCTGTACGTGAAGCTCGACGACGCCTACCTGTCGACCGTCTCCAAGCTCACGGCGATGATCCAGGCTCGCGACGGGTATCACGAGGATCACCAGCGGCGCATTGCGGCCGACGCGGTCGCACTTGGCGAGCGGCTCGGGCTGGACGGCGACGCGCTCCGCGACCTCCGGTACGCGTCGCTGTTCCATTCGCTCGGCAAGATCGGCGTCCCGGCCACGATCCTCGCGAAGAGCGGACCGCTCACCCCCGAGGAACGCAAGATCGTCCAGGAGCACCCGCTGCTCGGCGCGCGGATCCTCGAGTCGATCGAGTTCCTCCGCACGGTCGTGCCGATCGTGCGGCATGCCAACGAGCGCTGGGACGGCTCCGGTTACCCGGATGGGCTGAAGGGCGACGCGACGCCGCTGCCGGCGCGGATCCTCTCCGTCGCGATGAGCTACGAGGCGATGCTGGCCGACCGGCCGTACCGCCGAGCGCTGCACCCGGAAGCGGCTGTCGCCGAGCTCCGCACCCTCGCGGGTGCGCGGTACGACCCGACGATCGTCGACGAGTTCATCGCGATGATCGAGGCGCGGGGCGCGGTCGCCGCGGCCGAGGTCGAGGTCGGCGCGTCGCGCGAGCTCGCGATCCTTGCGGAGATCACGCCCGAGTTCCACACCCTCCTCGACATGCAGCAGCTCCTGGCGCGGATCCTCGCGATCCTCGAGCGCCACATGCCCAGCGCCGCGTTCACGATCCTGCTACGCGAAGAGTCGACCGGTGACCTCGTCGTGCGGGCCGCCGCCGGCTCGCGCACCGATCTCGCCGGCCCGGTCCGCGTCGAGCGCGGCCGCGGGCTCTCCGGTTGGGTCGTCGAGCATGGCGAGGCGCAGATCGTCGACGACGTGCGCAGCGACCCGCGCTACGTCGGCGATCCGGGCGTCCGCTCGGAGATGGTCGTGCCGCTCGCCTCGTCCGGCCGGGCGATCGG
>JALYLX010000148.1 GCA_030773995.1 Chloroflexota bacterium | reverse complement strand
AGCCCCACCAGAGGGCGACGATCGCCGCGGGAAGGATCCAGGGCAGCAGGCGCGCTATTTGATGACCGCCGTCGCGTAGGTGCCATCGATCAGGTCGGTCACGGCCTTGTTCACGTCCGCGCCGGGGTTCGCGAGTTGCTCCGCGCTGATGATCGGCACCACGGCCTTGAGCACCGCGATGTGCGCGTCGCCGGGCACTCCGGAGGTCTTGAAGTTCATCCGATCGTTCAGCTCCCGCTTCGCGACGGAGACGTCGAGCTGGGCGGCCTCGGCGAGGATCGCCGCGGCGTCATCGGGATGGTCGCTGATCCACTGCTTCGCGCGCTCGTACAGGCCGATGAGCGTCCTGGTGGTCGTGGGGTAGTGGCTGACGAACGTCTCGCGCCCGTTGAGGAATCCATACGTGTTGAAGTCCTTGTTGCGGTAGATGAGCTTGCTCCCGGCCTGGAGCTCGCTCGCGGCCATGTGCGGATCGAGCCCAGCCCACGCATCGACCTGGCCGCGCTCGAGCGCGGTCCGCCCGTCGGCATGCGGGAGGTTCACGAACTGGATGTCGGCCTGCGACAGGCCGGCCGCGTTCAGCGTCCGGAGGAGGAAGAAGTACGGGTCGGTGCCCTTCTGGGCCGCGATCTTCTTCCCTTTGAGGTCGGTGATGCTCTTCGCGGTCGAATCCTTGGCGACCACGAGCGCGGTCCATTCGGGTTGCTCGTAGATGTAGATCGCCTTGATCGGGTTCCCGTTCGCGCGCGAAAGCAGTGCCGCGGAGCCGGCGGTCGAGCCGAAGTCGACCGCGTTGCCCTGGAGGAAGTTGAGCGCGTTGCTCGATCCGGCCGAGTACACCCACTTCACCGCGGTGCCCTTGAACGCATCCTCGACCCAGCCTTGCTTCTTCAGCACGAGCGAGGGCGGCGAGTACGTGGCGTAGTCGAGCCGCAGCTCGGCGAGCGCGGGATCGGCGGCGGCGCTCGCCGGCGCGGGGGCGTTCGCGGCGGGCGCGCTACCGCAGGCGGCGAAGAGGATCGCGAGGATCGCGAACGCGATGCCGAGCCGGGTAGGACGGTGTGTCGTCATGGCAGAGACCCTTCATTTCTGTCGTATTCACTGGTCGCGCGGAGCGGGACGCTCCGTGGGCCTGGCGCCGAGGGTCCGGGGCTCCGGCCTCGCCGCCTAGAGACAGACGCAGACGGACATTCGCATTCGCGCTGCCTGGCGAATTCCGACTGCCGGGGTCATCAATGAGGTACTAACAGGGGGACGCCGGCCCGCGCAACCCCAGTGCAACGTGCACATCGCTACCGCGCCGCTCCGGCTGCGGGCAGCGCCGGCAGCCGGCGGTCACGGCGCGCCTCGTACGCCGCGATCGCGTCGGCGTGCGCGAGCGTCCCGTCGATCTCATCACGCCCTTCGAGCAGCCGGTGCCGCGCGACCTCGTCGAGCACGAACGGCGCGCGATAACCGAGCGCCGGGAGTGCGACCACGCGCCTCTCGACGTCGACCGTGACCTCGAGCGATGGATCGGCGGAGACCGCGGCCAGCAGGCGCGCGACATCGTGTTCCGGGAGCTCCGCCGTCACGAGCCCGGTCGCGAGGCAATTCGAGCGGAAGATGTCGGCGAAGCTCGGCGCGATGATCGCGCGGAATCCCCAGTCGTCGAGGGCCCACGCGGCGTGCTCGCGCGAGCTGCCGCAGCCGAAGTTCCCGCCGGCGATGAGGATGGACGCGCCGGCGGACCGAGCGTCGTTCAACACGAACGCCGGATCGGCGCGCCAGGCCTCGAAGAGCCCCGCGCCGTACCCGGTCCGCTCGATGCGCTTCAGCCAGTCGCTCGGGATGATCTGGTCCGTGTCGACGTCGCGCCGGTCGAGCGGCACCGCGTGGCCGGTGACACAGGACACCGCCCTCATCGGGCGAGGTCCGCGGGCGACGCCAGGTGACCGCTGACCGCCGTCGCCGCGGCAACGGCCGGAGACACCAGGTGGGTGCGGGCGCCCGGTCCCTGGCGGCCCTCGAAGTTGCGATTCGAGGTCGACGCGACGCGCTCGCCCGGCGCGGCGACGTCGTCGTTCATCCCGAGGCACATCGAGCACCCGGCGCTGCGCCACTCGAAGCCGGCGTCACGGAACACGCGGTCGAGGCCCTCGGCCTCGGCCTGGGCCTTCACCGTCATCGATCCGGGCACGGCCAGCGCGCGCAGCCCGTCGCGCACGCGGCGGCCGCGGAGGACCGTTGCCGCGGCGCGCAGATCCTCGATCCGCCCGTTCGTGCAGGAGCCGAGGAACACCGAATCGACCGAGATGTCGCGCATCGCTGTCCCGGGACGGAGGTCCATGTAGACGAGCGCGCGCCGCGCGCTCTCGCGGGCGGCCTCACCGTCGAGCGCGTCGGGATCGGGGACGCGTCCGTCGAGCGCGACGGCCTGGGCGGGATTTGTCCCCCATGTGACGTACGGCCGCAGGTCGGCGGCGTCGATCCGGATCTCGCGGTCGAAGGTCGCGCCCGCATCGGTCGGGAGCGTGCGCCAGTGATCGAGCGCGCGCTCCCAGTCCGCGCCGGCCGGCGCGTGTGGCCGGCCCTCGAGGTACGCGAACGTCACATCGTCGGGCGCGATCATCCCCGCACGCGCGCCCGCCTCGATCGACATGTTGCAGACGGTCATCCGGCCCTCCATCGAGAGCGCGCGGATCGCGTCGCCGCCGTACTCCACGATGTGTCCCACGCCGCCGCCGGTCCCGATGCGGGCGATGATGCCGAGGATCACGTCCTTGGCGCTGACATCCGCCGGTGAGTGGCCGTCGATCGTGACGGCCATCGTCCGCGGGCGGGAGCGCGAGATCGTCTGCGTCGCGAGGACGTGCTCGACGTCGCTCGTGCCGATGCCGAAGGCGAGCGCGCCGAGCGCGCCGTGCGTGGAGGTGTGGCTGTCGCCGCACACGATGACCATCCCCGGCTGGCTGAGCCCGAGCTGCGGCCCGATGACGTGGACGATCCCTTGGCGCGCGTCGCCCATCGGATAGAGACGGATCCCGAACTCGGCGCAATTCCGCGAGAGCGCCTCGATCTGTCGCGCCGAGACCGGATCGGCGACGGGCCGGTCCAACAGCGTCGGGATGTTGTGGTCCGCCGTCGCGAGCGTGAGGTCGGGGCGCCGGACCGCGCGTCGGGCGAGACGCAGGCCATCGAAGGCCTGGGGCGACGTGACCTCGTGGACGAGGTGGAGGTCCACATAGAGCAGATCGGGCTCGCCGTCCGCGCGGTGAACGACGTGCTCGTCCCAGACCTTCTGGGCGAGGGTGCGATCCGTCATCTCAGCGCTCGGGCTGGACATCGATGAGCTGCTCGGCGGGGAATCCCGATCTTCGTACGAGCGCAAGGACGTCCTGCGCGTGTGTCGCGTCGCGCGTCTCCACGATCACGTCGAGGCCGACCCGCCCGAGCGCCGTGTACGGGCCGACCCGATGGATCCCGACATGGAGGATGTTGATGTTCTCGTCGCCGAGGATCCCGGTCAGCGCGTGCAGCTGCCCGGGACGGTCGTCGAGCCACGTCCGGAACGCGAGATACCGGCCCGCGCTCGCCAGACCCTGCTGCACGACCTTGCCCAGAAGGTTCGGGTCGATGTTGCCGCCGCTGACGATGATGCCGACGCGCTGACCGGCGAGCTCGCCGGGACCGTCCAGCATCGCGGCGACGCCGACCGCACCCGCGGCCTCGGCGAGGAGCTTGTGGCGCTCGAGCAGCAGCACCATCGCCCGCGCGATCGCCTCGTCGGTGACGATCCGCATCGTGACGCCGTGAGCCCGGGCGAGCGCGACCGTGCGCGGGGCCGGCGCGCGGACCGCGATGCCGTCTGCGATCGTCGACGCGCCGCCGGCGACGACCGATCCGCTCCGGACCGCGTCGGCGAACGCAGTCGCGCCGGCAGCCTGGACCCCGACGAGCCGGACGTTCGCGCGCGCCTCGGCGATCGCGAGGGCCGTCCCGGCAAGGAGGCCGCCGCCACCCACAGGCACCACGATCGCATCGAGGTCGGGACGGTCCAGGAGCATCTCCCGCGCGACCGTTCCCTGGCCGGCGATCACGGCCGGATCGTCGAAGGCATGGATGTAGACGGCGCCACGTTGTGCGGCGAGGTCCCGGGCCGCGGCGAACGCCTCGTCGTAGCCGGAACCGGCCATGACGACTTCGGCGCCCGCGCGCTGGATCGCCGTAAGCTTCGCGAGGGGAACCCCGCGCGGCAGCACGACGCACGCCGGGATCCCGAGTGCGGCCGCGCCCACCGCGACGCCCTGCCCGTGATTACCCGCGGACGCGGTGACCACGCCGCGTGACCGGTCGGCGGCGTCGAGCTGAAGGAGCCGGTTGAGCGCACCCCGCAGCTTGAACGCGCCGGTGCGCTGCAGGTTCTCGAGCTTGAGGTGGATCTCGCAGCCGGCGAGCATCGAGAGCTCCGGCGACGCGACGAACGGCGTGCGCTCGACCCGACCTGCGATCGCCGCGGCCGCGGCCGCAACGGTCGTCGCTCGGGTCGCGCTCGCGATGGCGCCGGTCATCCGGTCACCGCGCCCTCAGACGCGGACGACACGAGCTTCGCGTACTTCGCGAGCGCGCCGGTCCGGTACCGAGGCTCGGGCGCACGCCACGCGGCCCGGCGCCTCGCGAGCTCCGCAGGGTCGACATCGAGATCGATGCGCCGTTTCGCGACGTCGATGGTGATGCGATCCCCATTCGCCACGAGGGCGATGGGCCCGCCGGAGGCGGCCTCGGGCGCGACGTGGCCCACGGCGATGCCGTGGGTCGCGCCGCTGAAGCGCCCGTCGGTGACGAGCGCGACCGTGTCGCCCAGACCCGCGCCGACGAGCGCACCGGTGACGGCGAGCATCTCCCGCATCCCTGGTCCGCCCCTCGGGCCCTCGTGGCGGATGACGACGATGTCACCGGAGACGACCAGCCTCTCCTCGATCGCGGCGAAGGCGTCCTCTTCGCGGTCGAACACCTTCGCGGTATACGTCCGGGTCGGTGTCTCTTGGCCCGCGACCTTCGTCACGCAGCCATCCGGCGCGAGCGATCCACGAAGGATCACCAATCCGCCGGTCGGCGCGAGCGGCGTCGCGAGCGGGCGGACGACCTCCTGGGCGGGCGTCTCTTGCGCCGCACGGGCCTCCTCACCGATCGTCCTGCCGGTCACCGTGAGCGCGTCCTTCTCGAGAAGCCCGGCGTCCAGCAGCCGCTGCAGGACGAGCATGATGCCGCCGGCCTTGTCCATGTCCGGCGCAGTGAAGCGACCCCACGGCTTCATGTCCGCAAGGAGCGGGGTTCGCGCGCTGATCGTGTCGAAGTCATCGATCTCGAGGTCGACCTTCGCTTCGCGCGCGACAGCGAGCAGGTGGAGCACGGCATTCGTCGAGCCGCCCGTCGCCATGACGGCGGCGATCGCGTTCTCGATGGCCGGCCGCGTGATGACCCGCGACGGGCGCAGGTCGTCCTTGAGCAGCCGCATCACGAGCCGTCCAGCCTCGCGCGCAACGGCCTCGCGCCGGGGATCGAGGGCCGGCACGCCGCTCGAGCCGGCGGGGGAGATGCCCATCGCCTCGAACGCGGTCGCCATGGTGTTCGCCGTGAACTGACCGCCGCACGCGCCGGCGCCGGGACAGGCGTTGCGCTCGAGCTCCGCGAGCCTCGCGTCGGAGAGCGTCCCCGCGTTGTGAGCCCCGACGGCCTCGAAGACGTCGCCGATCGTGACGTCGCGGCCCTCGAACCGGCCGGGGAGGATCGAGCCGCCGTAGAGCATCAGCCCCGGCACGTCGAGCCGTGCGAGTGCCATCACGCACCCCGGGATGGTCTTGTCACAGCCCGAGATGGCGACGAGCGCGTCGAGCTGATGGCCGCGAACGACGAGCTCGATGCTGTCGGCCACGACCTCGCGCGAGACGAGGGACGCTTTCATGCCCTCGGTGCCCATCGCGATCCCGTCCGAGACCGCGATGGTGTTGCATTCGACGGGCGTGCCGCCGGCCTCGCGGATGCCCTCCTTGACCCACTCAGCGATGCGCCGCAGGTGCATCGTGCACGGCATGATCTCGATCCAGCTGTGTGCGACCCCGATGAGCGGTCGGGTGAAGTCCGCGTCCGTGTAGCCGGCACCGCGCATCATCGCGCGCGCGGGCGCGCGGTTCGGACCGTCGATCATGACGTGGCTGCGCGGCCGGGGCGCGGTGCTCATCCGACCGGCTGTCGATCGAGGCGAGGTGCCGATGGCCGCTCGCTCGCGACGGGGTGGAGCCGGGTGAACGCGCAGACGACCGCGCGCAGCGACGCGGTGAGGACGCTCTCGTGCCTCCCGACGCCCCACCGCACGGTCCCGTCGCCATCCCGCGCCTCGACATAGGCGACCGCGGCCGCGTCGGTGCCGGCGCCGACGGCGTGCTCGCTGAAGTCGAGGACCTCGAGCAGCAGGTCGAATTCGGTCCGCAGCGCGTGCACGAGCGCCGCGACCGGGCCGTTGCCGGTGCCCCGGACGGTGCGGTCGCGCCCCTGCACCTGCAGCCGCGCGGTGAGTGTGGTGCCGGCATTCGTCATCGACGTTTCGTACGCCACGAGCTCGATCGAGGGGTGGTCGGCCAGATATTCGGTCGCGAACGCCGCCCACACCTCCGCGGGCGTGATCTCCGCGCCGGTGTCCTCCGCCATCGTCTGGATCCGACCGGCGAACTCGATCTGCAGTCGCCGGGGGAGGTCCAGGCCATGCTCAGCCTTCATCAGATAGGCAACGCCGCCCTTGCCGGATTGGCTGTTCACGCGGATGACGGCCTCGTACGTCCGGCCGACGTGCTTCGGGTCGAGCGGCAGGTACGGGACGTCCCACACGTCGTAGTCGGGTGGGAGCGCCTCGAGACCCTTCTTGATCGCGTCCTGGTGGGACCCGGAGAACGCCGTGTACACGAGGTCACCGACGTACGGGTGTCGCGGGTGCACCGGCAGGCGGTTCGCGTGCTCGGCGACACGCCGCAGCGCGTCGATGTCGCTGATATCCAGCTGCGGGTCGATCCCCTGGGTGAGCAGGTTCAGCGCGAGCGTCACGACGTCCACGTTACCGGTGCGTTCACCGTTCCCGAAGAGCGTGCCCTCGATCCGCTCCGCGCCGGCCATCATCCCGAGCTCCGCGGCGGCGACCGCGGTCCCCCGGTCGTTGTGCGGATGCAGCGAGAGGACGATCGCGTCGCGACGCCCGATCGCGCGACCGAAGTGCTCGATGACGTCCGCGTACACGTTCGGCGTGTACATCTCGACGGTCGCGGGGAGGTTCAGGACCAGCTTCCGGACCACGGTCGGCTCCACGACATCCATGACCGCGGTGCAGATGTCGATCGCGTAATCCGGCTCCGTGCCGGTAAAGCTCTCGGGCGAGTACTCGTACCGCACCATCGTCGACGGCAGGGTGCGCTCGAACCGCTTGCAGAGCCGCGCGGCCTCGACGGCGATCTTCGTGATCCCGGGCTTTTCCTCGCGGAAGACGACACGCCGCTGGCATGCCGAGGTCGAGTTGTAGAAGTGCACGATCGCGCGCGGCGCGCCGGCGAGCGCCGCGTACGTCCGCTCGATGAGCTCGGGCCGGCATTGCGTCAGCACCTGGATCGTGACGTCGTCGGGGATGAGGTCCTGCTCGATCAGCTGCCGGATGAACTCGTAGTCGGGCTGCGAGGCGGACGGGAATCCGACCTCGATCTCCTTGAACCCCATCGCGACCAGCGCCTTCCAGAGCTGCAGCTTGCGTCCGGGGTCCATCGGGTCGATGAGCGCCTGGTTGCCGTCGCGAAGGTCGACGGAGCACCAGAGCGGAGCGCGCTCGATCGTGCGATCAGGCCACGTCCGGCCGGGCAGGCCGCCACCGATCAGCTCGAGCGGCCGGAACGGCCGGTACTTGCCGAAGGGCATCGCGACCGGCTGGACGCTCGGCGGGGGCATCGCCTAGATCCACTTCGGCAGGTCGGTATCCGGGCGCCCGTAGGCCTCGACGCAGATCGTCATGAGCTGGAGGTCGGAGAGGTCTTCGGGCACGAAGCCGTAGCGCGTGACGAGGCCCCGGGCGTGCCCGAGCTGCTCGTCGCCGAAGCGCATGCCCAAGCGGGCCATCCGCTCGCGGAACGTTTCCATGAGATCGGCGGTCCCCTCCACTACCTGACCCCCACGGGCTCGCTCCTGGGCTGCGGGGGTGTCGCCGGCTGGCCGAATTCCTTCTTCGGCAGCCAGGGCATCATCGCCCGGAGCGACCGGCCGACCCGCTCGATCTGCGAATCCTGCTCCCTGGCCCGCGTCGCGAGCAGCTCCGGTGCGCCGGCGCGCGCCTCGGCGATCCAGCGCTTCGCGAAGCTGCCATCCTTGATCTCGGCGAGCACGTCGCGCATCGTCTGGCGCACGCGCTCGTCGATGATGCGCTTGCCCGACACGTAGTCTCCGTACTCGGCCGTGTCGCTCACCGAGTAGCGCATGTACGAGAGCCCGCCCTCGTACATGAGATCGACGATGAGCTTCATCTCGTTGAGGCACTCGAAGTACGCGATCTCAGGCTGGTAGCCGGCCTCGACGAGGGTATCGAAGCCGGCCTTCACCAGCTCGGAGATGCCGCCACAGAGGACCGTCTGCTCGCCGAAGAGATCCGTCTCGACCTCTTCCGCGAACGTCGTCTCGATGACGCCGGCACGCGTTGAACCGACGGCCTGCGCGTAGGCGAGCGCCGTCCGCTTGGCGTGACCGCTCGCGTCCTGATGGATGGCGACGAGCGCCGGGACGCCCTTGCCCTCGACGAACAGCTCGCGCATCCGATGGCCCGGTGCCTTCGGCGCGATGAGCACGACGTCGATCTCGGGCGACGCCTCGATCTCCTTGAAGTGGACCGAGAACGCATGCGCCACGACGATCGTGCGACCGCGGCCGAGCGACGGAGCGATCTTCTCGTACACCGCGCGGTGCTTCGGATCGGGCACGAGGATGACGATGACGTCGGCGTTGCGCGCCGCGTCCGCGACCTCGCGGACGTCGAAGCCATCGCGTTCCGCGGTCGCCCAGCTCTTGCTGCCGGCAGCCAGCCCGATCACGACCTCACACCCGCTGTCCCGCAGGTTCTGGGCGTGGGCATGGCCCTGGCTCCCGTACCCGATCACCGCGATCGTCTTGCCCGCGAGCGCCCGCGGGTCTGCGTCCGTGTCGTAGTAGATGGTGGCCATCTCTTCCTCCTCGTTTCCTTAGCTCGCGATGTGATCGTCGTCGCCCAGACGCGCGTGACGAACGTTGATGAGCGACGCGAATTGACTGAGAGCGAGCGCGGCTTCCTTTGGGACGGCGCCGGCCCTGATGCGGACGGTCCACTGTCCCTGGCCTGCCTCGTCGGCCCGGAATGACCGAAGGCCCAGCCGCCTGCGCCGCACGACCGAGAGCACTCGCTCGATCGCGCCGGGCACGGCGTCCACGGTGAGCTCGAACGTGTGCTGGACCTCGCTCACGGCGCCGGCTCCTCGATGAGATCGGCGTTCGCCCCGCCGGGCGGCACGATCGGCCACACGTTGGCCTCGCGCTCGATCCGGATGTCGAGGATCACCGGGCCGCGATGCGCGCGGGCGCGCGCGAGCGAGGGTCCGAGCTCGGCCCGCCGCTCGACGCAGATGCCGAGGACGTCGTAGGCCGACGCGAGCTTCACGTAGTCCGGGCTGGTGATCGGCGTCTGCGAGATGCGGCCATCGTGGAACAGCTGCTGCCACTGCCGCACCATGCCGAGGTAGCCGTTGTTCATGATGGCGAGCTTCACCGGTGCGCTCTCCTGCACCGCCGTGCCGAGCTCGTGGATCGTCATCTGCGCGCCGCCGTCGCCCGCGATGGCCCAGACCTCGGACGTCGGCCGCCCAAGCTGCGCGCCGATGGCGGCCGGCAGCGCGTAGCCCATGGCGCCCAGGCCGCCCGACGTGAGGAAGCGGTCGGGCGTGATCAGGCGCAGGTGCTGCGCCGCCCACATCTGGTGCTGGCCGACGTCGGCAACGAAGTACGCGTCGTCCGCCGCGGTCTCGCGGATCGCGCGAATGACCAAGCGTGGCGGCAGCTCGATGCTTTCCTCGTACGCGGCTAACCGCGGCCGGGAACGTTCCGCGCTCGTGCGATCACGCCACTCGGGACGGCTCGCGCGAGCGAGCCGCGTGCTCAGCGCGAACAGGACCGCGCCGGCGTCGCCGACGATGCCGACCGCTGTCGACACGTTCTTGCCGATCTGCGTCGGGTCGATATCGGCGTGCACGATCTTCGCGTTCGGCGCGAAGGCGGCGATCTTGCCGGTGACCCGATCGTCGAACCGCAGTCCGACGCCGAGGATGACGTCCGCCTCGTTCACCATGCGGTTCGCGTTCGCGCTGCCGTGCATGCCGAGCATGCCCGCGGCGAGCGGATGATCCTCGGGCAGCGCGCTGATGCCAAGGAGCGTCGTCACCACCGGTGCGTCGATCCGCTCGGCGAGCGCGCGCAGCTCGCCGTGCGCTCGGGCGAGCCGGACGCCGTGGCCGGCGATGATGACCGGGCGCGCCGCGCCGGCGAGAAGGCTCGCCGCACGATCGAGGTCACGTGGGTCCGCGCCCAGGACGCCGGCGATCTCGGGCGGCGGCGCCGATCGTGCGGCCCACGTTCCGAGCTGGACGTCCTTGGGGATGTCCACGACCACCGGGCCGGGGCGACCCGAACGGGCGACAGCGAACGCCGCGTGGATCGTCGGCTCGATGTCCTCGGTGCGCTCGACGAGGAACGCGTGCTTCGTGATCCCGCCCACGAGGCCGAGCACGTCGGTCTCCTGGAAGGCGTCACGGCCCATGAGCGGTGTCGACACCTGACCGGTGATCGCGACGACCGGAACGCTGTCCATGTACGCGCAGGCGAGCCCCGTGACCAGGTTGGTCGCCCCCGGCCCAGACGTCGCGACGCAAACACCCACACGGCCGGTGGCGCGCGCGTATCCATCGGCCATGTGCGCAGCGCCCTGCTCGTGGCGCACGAGCACGTGATGGATGCGCGGGTGATCGGGCAGCGCGTCGTACAGCGGGAGGCACGCACCTCCTGGGTAGCCGAACACGACGTCAGCGCCGGCTCGCTCGAGCGCGCGCCACGCAAGGTCGGCGCCGCGGTGCGCGATCGCGTCGGTGGTGGGCGCGCTGGCTACGTTCGGTGCGACGGTCGCCATGCTCGGCCTTCTTTCTCGCGCAAATGAAAGGGGCCTCCCGTTGCCGGGAGGCCTCAGTGGTCGCTGCGTTGCGTGTGTCGCTAGCCTCCCAGCCGTCTCCCGTCGCCCTCAATAAGGACGAGAACGAGAATGGAAACGACGACGAGGCGCTGCGTCACTGCCCACACGGTGCGGGACGCGCGGCGGGGGCGTCAACCGCTCGGACGAAAGTCAGTGCACCCTGCACAGCCCTTCGGCGCGCCCAACCGAGCGAGCGTCTCACGATGCGAGCTCCTCGAGCGCGTTCTGGCCGAGCACGGCGAGGTACAGCTGCACGCGTTGGTCGGCGTTCTCGAGATCGGCTCCGGTGAGCTCGCTGATCTTCTTCAGGCGCTGGCGCACGGTGTTGCGATGCAAGAACAGGGCGCGTGCGACGGCATTCACGCTGCCGTGGCTTCGCAGGAACTCCTCCAGGGTGCGGAGCTCCTCGCGCTGGGCGCGGTCGGCGAGCGGACCGAGCACCGTCCTGCAGAAGCTGCGGATCTCATCGGTCGGACGGCCAAGGACGAAGCAGTACGGACCGAGATCGCCGAACGCCGTGACGCGGCCGGCACCGAAGAGCGCGCGCCCGAGTCGGACCGCCTGCTCGGCCTGGAGCGCGGCGAGCTGCAGTGAGCGCTCGCGGTCGCGCGGGCCGCCGAGGCCGGCCGACACGCCGGGGT
>JALYLX010000147.1 GCA_030773995.1 Chloroflexota bacterium | reverse complement strand
GCTCTGCCTGGTGACGGGCGCGACCGTCACCGCCGACGACCTCCGCGCGAACCTCCGCTCGTACAACGCGATGCGCGCCGCGCTCCGGGACCTCTACGCGTTCCGTGCGCGCCGCCCCGAATCGCTCCTCACCGGCGAGCTTTACACGCTCACCCGGCTCGCGACGCTCATGGATCCCGACGAGGTGACGCCGATCCTCCGCGAGTCGCTCGCCGCGGCGAACGAGCGCCTGGACCGGCCGAAGGACCGCATCCGCGTCGTCCTCATCGGCGCGTTCTGCGAGCAGCCGCCGCTCGAGCTCGTCGAGAGCATCGAGGAGTCCGGCTGCTACATCGTCGACGATGACTTCATGCTCGGGTGGCGGCTCTTCCGCCGCGACGTGCCGCTCGACGGCGATCCGTTCGTCGCGCTCGCGCGCGCGTATCTCGACGACAGCCTGCACCTGAGCACGAAGCACGACCTCCGCGTGCCGCGCGCGAAGGCGATCGTGGAATCGGTGCGCGCCCTGAAGGCCGACGCGGCGATCTGTCTCATCGCCAAGTTCTGCGAGCCCGGACTCTTTGACTACGCGCTCTACCGCAAGGCGTTCGACGAGAACGCGATCCCGCATCTGTACCTCGAGTTCGAGGAAAAGATGTGGCTCTACGAAAAAATCAGAACGGAGGTCGAGACCTTCGTGGAATCGATGCTCTTCCGATGACCGCCGCTGTCGAGATCAAGTACCAGGGCGAGCTGCATCTCCTCCAGAAGGAGATCATGGCGAAGTACTACGCCGAGGCGACCGCGATCGCCGAGGGGAACGGCAAGAAGGCCGCGCACCTCCTCATCGCGGGCAACCCCGTCGAGCTGTTGCGGGCCTTCGACGTGCTCCCGATCTACCCGGAGGTGAACGTCCTCCAGATCGCGGTCCGGAAGGGTTCGCTCCCGCTCATCCTGAAGGCCGAGGAGCTCGGCTACGCGACGGACAACTGCGCCTACGTGAAGGCCGACATCGGCCTCTACCACGCCGGCGGCGTCACGCCGTTCGCGAAGATCCCGAAGCCCGACGTGCTCGTGTGCAACTACGTCGGCTGCAACGTCTACCTCAACTGGTTCGAGCACCTCGCCGAGTTGACGCATGCGCCGGCGATGAACATCGATATCCCGTTCATCCGTACGCCCGACGGCGAGCCGACCGACGACGACGTCCAGTACGTCGTGAAGCAGCTCGAGGAGCTCATCGTCCTCCTCGAGAACGTGGCCGGGAAGAGCCTCGACTGGAAGGAATTCACGAAGATCGTCGAACGTTCCGCCGAGACCGGACGGCTGTGGGCCGAGATCAAGGACATGACGAAGCAGCGCCCGGCGCCGTACGACGCCTACTTCGACTCCGTGACGATGATGGCCCCGCTCTACACGCTCCGCGGCACCGAGGAGGGCCTCCGGTTCTTCGAGGTGGCGCACCGTGAGATGAGCGCGCGGGTGCGCGAAGGCCGCGGCCCGCTCCAGGAGGAGCGGTTCCGCATCGTCATCGAGGGGCCGCCCCCGTGGCCGAAGCTCCGGGTCTTCCGCGACATGTTCTCGCGCTGGGGCGCGGTCGCCGTCGCGTCCACGTACTCGACGGTCGGCGGCCTCTGGGAGTTCGGCTTCCGGCACGACCCGCAGCACCCGCTCGAATCGATCGCCGCGCACATGCTGTCGTACAACGTCTGCAACCGGACCTTCCTCCAGCGGTACGAGCAGATCGAGCGGTACGTCGACGAGTGGGACGCCGACGCCGTGGTCATCCACTCGGTGAAGTCGTGCCGGCTCTTCTCCGCCGGGCAGGGCGACATGCGCGAGCACTTCGTCCGCGACCGCGACGTCCCGACGCTTCTCATCGAGTCGGATCTCGAGGACCCGCGGTACTTCTCGGAGGCGCAGCTCCGCAACCGGATCGACGCGTTCTTCGAGGCGCTCGAGCAGCGGCGGATCACAGCGGGCCGGGTAGCCGGAGGTGTCGCGTGAGGTACGCGGCGGGCGTCGACGTCGGGTCGACGCAGACGAAGGCGATCATCGTCGACGAGCAGCAGCACATCGTCGCGCGGTCCCTCACCGACACCGGCGCGTACCTCGTCCGCGCCGCCGACCGCGCCTTCCAGGCGGCGCTCGATGAGGCCGGCCTGTTGCGCAACGCCGTCGAGCAGGTCATCGGCACCGGCTATGGCCGGTTCAAGGTCGAGTTCGGCGACGCCCAGGTGACCGAGATCTCGTGCCACGCGAAGGGCGCGTGGGCGCTCATCCCCGCGACCCGCACGGTGATCGACATCGGCGGTCAGGACACGAAGGCGATCAAGGTGAGCGACCGCGGCGAGGTCCTCGACTTCGCGATGAACGACAAGTGCGCGGCCGGGAGCGGTCGGTTCCTCACGAACTCGGCCGAGGCCGTCGGGCTGCAGGTCTCGGAGATGGGCGAGCGGTCGATGGCAGCGACGCAGCCCGTGCGGCTTTCGACGGTCTGCACGATCTTCGTCGAATCCGACATCCTCCAGTACCTCGCACAGGGCAAGAAGATCGAGGACATCCTCGCCGGGGTCCACGGCTCGATCGCTGCGCGCACCGTCGCCCTCGTCCGGCGCGTCGGCGCCGAGTCCGAGGTGACCTTCACCGGCGGGGTCTCGCGCAACGTCGGCATCGTGAAGGCGGTCGAGGGGAAGCTCGCCATGCATGTGAACGTCAGCCCCGACTCGCACTACACCGGCGCGCTCGGCGCGGCGATCTTCGCGATGGAGCGAGTCGTCGCCGGCCCGGCCGTGACCGGCCGGGAGGTGCTCGCATGACGCTCGTCGCCGGTATCGACATGGGTTCCCGCAGCGCGAAGTGCGTCCTCATCGAGGGTGACGCGATCGTCGGGACCGGGCTCGCCCGCATGAAGCCCGACTTCGCGGGACTCGCGAACGATGTCCTCGAGCTCGCGCTCGCGAAGGCCGGGCGGCAGCCGGACGACGTCGCCTACATCGCGACGACCGGCCTCGGCCGCTACAACGTGCCCCACCGCGACATCCAGATCACGGACATCACCTGCGTCGCACGCGGTGCGGCCCACCTCTTCCCCGGCACCCGATCGGTCATCGACATCGGCGCCCAGACGACGCGCGCGATGCGTGTGCAGTCGGGTGGGCACGTCGTGGAGTTCCGGTCGAACGACAAGTGCGCCGCCGGCGCCGGTGGGTTCGCCGAGCGGGCGGCGCGGTACCTCGAGGTGACGCTCGACGACCTCGGCGACCTCTCGCTGCAGGCCGACGGGGCCGAGACCTTCACCTCGGTCTGCGCCGTCTTCGCCGAGTCAGAGATCATCAACCTCGTCACGGCGGGCACGAGCATCCCGAACATCGTCCGCGGGATTCACAACTCGCTCTCCGAGAAGGCGTTCCAGCTCCTCAAGCGGGTCGGCCTCGAGCCGGAGCTCACGTTCGTCGGCGGCATGGCCCTGCAGAAGGGTCAGGTGAGGTCCCTCGAGGAGGCGCTCGGCGTGCCGGTGAATGTCTCCGCCGATCCGGATCTCGTCGCGGCGCTCGGCGCCGCGCTCCTGGGGCGGCAGCGCTACGAGGGTCGCGCGCAGCAGGAGACGGCGGCATGAGCGACTTCACCGACATCGGCTACGTGACGCGCGACTGGATCGCGACCGTCACCATCCGCCGGCCGAAGTCCCACAACGCCTATACCTCGCACACCCTCACCGAGCTCGCGACCGCGTTCCGCCTCGCGGCCGAGGACGACGGCGTCGCCGTGATCGTCCTCACCGGCGAAGGCGAGAAGGCGTTCTGCACCGGCGGCGACGTGAAGGAGTACGCCGAGACGTACACGAAGCGGCCGCACGAGTACTGGAAGTACATGAATCGCTTCGCCGACACGATCGAGGCGATCACGCAATCGGGGAAGCCGACGATCGCGCGGGTGAACGGCATGGCCGTTGGCGGTGGGAACGAGCTCAACCTCGCCTGCGACCTCACGATCGCGGCGGACCACGCGCGCTTCCGTCAGGTCGGGGTGCAGGTCGGGAGCGTCGCGGCCGGCGGCGCGACCCAATGGCTCGCGCTCACGATCGGTGAGAAGCGCGCGCGCCAGATGCTCATGACCTGTGAATGGGTCGACGCGAAGACCGCGCTCGAGTGGGGCCTCGTGAACGAGGTCGTCCCCGCAGCCGAGCTCGACGCGGCCGTCGCACGCCTGGCAGCGAAGCTCGTCGACACCTTCCCCGAGTGCATGCGCTACACGAAGGCCCAGGCGAACTTCCTCAAGGACTTCGTCTGGTCGTCGACCGTCGCGCATGCGAAGGACTGGCTTTCGGTGCACTTCGGCGCGCTCGAGCCGTACGAGGGGATGAGCGCGTTCGCCCAGAAGCGGAACGCCGGCAGGGTCACGCTCCGCGAGCGCGCCCGCGACGGCGGCTCCAGCGAGTACCTCTGGGGACCGTACGTTTCGACGTGCCCGGCTTGCGGCGCCGAGGGGCTGCCCGCATCGTTCACCCACTGCGGCCGGTGCGGGCACGCGCTCGCGGCGGTGCCGGCGGAGCCCGACCATGCTCGCGCCTAGCGTCGCGCCCCCGGTCGCGGCGCTCCTGCTCGCGGGGAAGGTCGCGCTCGTCACCGGCGGCTCGCGCGGCATCGGTCGAGCGATCGCCCTCGACCTCGCCCGGCACGGCGCCGATGTCGCGTTCACGTTCGCGAAGGACGAGGAGGCCGCGACGTCCGTCTCGCGCGAGGCCGACGCCGCGGGTCAGCGCGCCGTCGCGCTCCGCGCCGACGGGCGGTCCGACGCCGACGTCCGGCTCGCCGTCGCGGCGGCGGTCCACCGGTTCGGCGCCCTCGACATCCTCGTGAACAACGCCGGAATCACGCACGACCGGGTCATCTGGAAGATGACCAACGACGAGTGGAACGACGTCCTCGACGCCGACCTCACCGCCTGCTTCCGCTACATGCGCGCGGCCATCCCGATCTTCCGCGAACGCGGGGGCGGGCGGATCGTGAGCATCTCGTCGATCAACGCGCAGCGCGGGAAGTTCGGCCAGGCGAACTACACCGCGTCGAAGGCCGGGATCATCGGCCTCTCCAAGACCGTCGCTCGCGAGGTCGGCCAGTACGGCATCACGGTGAACGTCATCACGCCGGGCCTCATCGCGACGGAGCTCGTCGCGGCGGCGCCGGAGGAGGTCCGGACGAAGGCCCTCGCGGAGATCGTCCTCGGCCGCCTCGGCGCGCCGGAGGACGTCGCGGCCCTCGTCACGTTCCTCGCGTCGGACCGGGCTCGCCACATCACCGGCGCCGTCATCCCGGTCGACGGCGGCCAATACCTGTAGGGAGGATCCAGATGCGGATCATCGATCGGTTCTCGCGCGAACACGATGCCTTCGTGGTCCAGCTCGACGGTCTGCGGGCCGACGTCGCCCGCGGCGGAGACGTGGGGTCCGCGATCGAGCGGATGCGCGTGCTCGCGGAGCCCCTGCTGAAACACGCCGCGAACGAAGAGGCCCTCCTCTTCCCGGATCTCGTCCTGAAGCTCGGCGGCGAGACCGGTGGGCCGGTCGGCGTCAGGAGCACGTCATCATCCACCGGCAGGTGAACCACCTGTCGGCCGAGCCGACACGCGCCGAGTTCGATCAGGTCTTCGCGGCGTTCGACAAGATCCTCCGCGAGCACATCGCAAAGGAGGAGGAGGTCGTCTTCCCATTGTCGGCCGAGCTCCTCGGCGACGAGCGGCTGAGCGAGATGAACGAGGAGATCCCGGCCGCGGTCTAGCGGTGGGTCCAGCGGGGCGGGCGCTTCTCGAGGAACGCGCGCAGGCCCTCCTGCGCGTCGGCGGAGCCGGGTAGCGCGTCGACGGAGAGGGCGTTCGCACGGTCGATGGCCCCACGGAGCGCGTCGGTCGAGACGCGGAGGGATCGGCGGCCGAGCGCGACGGCCGCGGCGCTCTTCTGCTCGAAGCCCGCGGCGACCTTCTCGGCCTCGGCACGCAGGTCGGCGGCGGGCACACTCCGCCAGACGAGGCCC
>JALYLX010000146.1 GCA_030773995.1 Chloroflexota bacterium | reverse complement strand
CCGTACATGCTCCCGCCGCCCATGACGCCGCCTGTCGATCGGCGTGCCGCGCGACAGGTGGGACAGCGTCCCGGCTCGTTCTGCAGGCCGCGAGAGGCGTAGAACTCCTGCTCGCCGCCGCTCCAGATGAATTCCTGACCGCAGTCCTTGCAGGTCAGGGTCTTGTCAGAGAAGCTCACTGTGAAGCTTCCTCCCTTTTGCGTGCTGGCTTCTCGAGCCTCGCTCGGTCTCGGGAGGACTGCCTCACTCGACGCTCGCGTTGATAGCTCTTGTCGCCGCTACCCTCCTTTGGAGGGCGGCACGAATATACCTGCGGCGCTCTCCGGGGGGAAGACCTCGCCGAGCCAGTCGTCGTACCACTGGCCGCTGCGGAACCCGTACCGCCGCATGAGGCCCATCTGGCGGTAGCCCGCCTTCTCGTTCGCTCGGCGGCTGCCACGATTACGAAGCGAAATCCAGTTGTGCACGCGATGCAGGCCCATTTCTCGCCAGGCGAATTGCGTCCGGAGCCGCACGGCCTCTGACGCGATACCGCGGCCGTATAGATCGCTCCGGCCGATGAAGAGGCCGCTCTCGCAATCGCGCGCGATCCAGTCGATGTCGAACAGCCCGGTGAAACCGACGGTCTCGTTCTCGTACGCGATCGACCAGGTGACGCTATTCGGGTCGTCCGCGCGTTTCTTGTCGCGCTCCTCGAACGCCTCGTCGCGGATGTCGGCCGTGCGGCCGCCCCAGAACCGGGAGGTCTCGGGCTCGAGCATCCAGCGGGCGAACATCTTCTGGTCATCGAGCGTCGGCGTCCGCAGCGTGACACCGTTCGCGCCCTTCAACACGGGTCCGAACATCTACTGCGCTGTCTCGTCGCCGAGCGGCGGGTACTCGCGCTCGCCGGGCCAGCGCTCGTTCCAGACGTCGCGGTCCATCTGGTAGAGGTACTGGTCGACGTATGCGCCGTCGCGGTAGTAGACCGCATGCCCGTGGCCGAAGCGGACATAGCCGAGCTTCTCGAGGATCCGCTGCCGCCCGATGTCGTCAGCCGCGATGCGATCGGTCGCGGAGAGCCGCAGGTTCATGAAGTCGTACGCCCAGCGGTGCAGCGCCAGCGCCGCATCCCAGCCGTACCCCTTGCGCTCATGGGCGGGATCGATGACGAATTGGTCGATCGAGATCGCGTCCGCGTGCGGCGCGCCGTCGAAGTGGATGCGCGCGTAGCCGATCAACTCGTCGCCCACGTTGATCGACCACAGCACGCTCGATGTGTCCTTCGCCTGCTCTGTCCAGCGTTCCTTCCACGTCGAACTCGCGGCGGGCTCGTGCCAGCGGCCGATCGGCCCCGCGCGGCGGACGCGCATGTCGGCGGCCCAGCGCTTGTGCGCCTCGATGTCCGCCTCCGCGGGCAGGCGTAGCGTCGTTTTCTTGCCGCGCACCGTCCCACCGAACATGCGGGTGAGTTTACGTAGCGGCGGGGAGGTGGATCGCGAACTCCGCGCCGCCGCCCGGCGCGTTCTTCGCGTCGATCGACCCGCCGTGGGCCTGGGCGATGGCCTGCGCGATCGCGAGCCCGAGGCCGGCGCCCGCGCGCGCGGCGGCGTTGTCGCCGCGCCAGAAACGCGTGAACAGCTTCTGCTCCGTGCCGGGCGGCAGGCCGGTGCCTTCGTCGCGGACGCGAACGACGACCTCGCTGTTCAGGCGCTCGCCGTTCACACGCACCGTCGCCCCGCGCGGCGAGTGCTTCACCGCGTTGTCGAGCACGTTGATGAACAGCTGCGAGAGCCGGTCGGGGTCGCCCATGACCGCAAGCGGCTCCGCGCTCACATCGAACGACACGCCGGCCTCTTTTGCCTGCACCTCGAGTGCGGCGACGGCGCCGCGCAGGAGGTCCGCAGCCGCCAGCTGTTCGTGGGCCAGCCGTTGGACGCCGGCCTCGAGCTTCGCGACCTGCAGGAGGCCCTCGACCATGCGCACGAGGCGACGGGCCTCGCGCTGGATGACCTCGGCCGCCCGAGCCACACCCTCGCCGCGGGCTTCACCTTCCGTGATGGCCTGCGCGAATCCGTGGATCGACGTGAGGGGCGTGCGCAGCTCGTGCGAGATGTCGGCCAGGAAGGCCTGCTCGCTGGTCCGCGCACGTTCGATCTCGCCGGCCATCTCGTTGAATGCGCCGCCCAGCTCTTCGACCTCGGTCGGTCCGCCCACCGGCACGCGGGCGCGCTGGTCGGATGCGAACGCGCGCACGCCGCCGACCAGCCGCCGGAGCGGACGGGTGATCGTTCGCGCGAGGAGCCCCGCGACAACGAGGGCGAAGCCGGCGGCGATGAGGCCTGCGATGACGAGCGATGGCAGCAGGGCCCGCACCACGTCGGCGAATACGGCGCGCGGACGCGCGACCACGATGAACCCCTGACCGCCCGCACCGAGCGCGGCCACGCGAAGCTGCTGCTGCACGAAGATCCACGCCACGCCGTCGGTGTCGGTGAACTGGCCGATGCCCGCGGCGTCGGTCTGCGGCAGGCGGGTGTTCACGAGCGTGCCGTCGCTGTCGATGAGCACGCGGCGCTGCACGTTGTTCGCCGTCGGGTTGTTGCCCGGGCTCACGATGAGGAGCCGCGCGTTCGCGGCCTGGACCTGCTCCGCGAGGCTCGCGATCGCGTCGCGCGGCTGTTGCCCGGTGCGGACCGCGGTCTGGATCGCGGTCTGGAACGGCGCGGCCAGCTCCTGCAGCCGGATGCGCGTGACGTCGTTCTCGTACTTGAACAGGAGGCCGCCGATCGCGATGCCCGCGACGAGGAGCCCGACCGCGACGACCGCGAGGTACGAAAGGAACAGGCGGCCCGCGACGCCCCGCAGCGGATCCATCAGCTCACGCCGGTGCAACGAGCTTATATCCGACGCCCCACACGGTCTCGATCTTCGCGCTCGCGGCGCTCAGCTTGTCGCGCAGCTGCTTCACGTGGACGTCGACGGTCCGCGTCTCACCCGGGTACGCGAACCCCCACACGTTCTCAAGGAGCTTGTCCCGGGTGAGGACGATGCCAGGCTGCCTGCAGAACGCTTCGAGGAGCTCGAACTCCTTGGCCCGCAACAAGACCGGCTCGCCGGCCACGGTCACCTCGTGTCGGGCCGGATCGAGCGTGAGGTTCCCGACCTCGAGCGGTCGTGTTCCACCGCTGCCGGTTGCGCGCCGGATCACCGCGTTCACCCGCGCGAGGAGCTCGCGCGGATTGAACGGCTTCGTGAGGTAGTCGTCGAGCCCGGCGTCTAGGCCGGCGACCTTCTCGACGTCCTCCGCGCGCGCGGTCAGCGCGAGCACCGGCGAGTCGTGCGTGCGGCGCAGCTCGGCGAACAGGTCGAGGCCGTCGGCATCAGGGAGCCCGAGATCCAGGATCACGCACGCCGGCGCGCCCCGAGCGAACGCCGCGCGCGCCTCAGCCGCCGTCGCGCAGTGCTCGACCACGAAACCGGCGTTCTTCAAATAGAGGGCCACGAGCTCAGCCACCGCGGGATCGTCCTCGACGACGACGATGCGAGTGCCGCTCACGCGCGAATGCTAGTTGGGCCACGCTCATGAAATACACGGACGCTGTCGGCGAGTGTCACGGTCCGTCGCTCACGTGACGGAGGCGCCGGGGATGATCGCTTAGACCGCGACCGCCAAGGGCCGAGTGAGCGCGTCCGTCACGGCCTGCACCTGGCGCGGAGACACCTGGGAGCGTGGTGTACGCGAGCGCAGCCGCTCGGCGAGCGCATCGACGCCGCACACCACGGGCACCGTCGAGCTCGCGCAATCCGCGCCGGTGCCTCGCTCGATGAGCACGTACGCGTCGACGATCGTGCGGATGTGGCCACCGCCGGAGATGTCGCTGCGAACGCGCGCGGCGTTCTCGCGCGCGCGGCGTGACGGCGAGTCGGGGAGGTGGTGGAGGCCTTGTGCCTCGATGCGATGCCACCCGTCGCTGTAACAGCCGTACGCGGCTCCATCCCCGAGCGTTTCGATCGCGGAGATGCCTGACGGTCCGACGACGATGACCGGCACCACGCCGGTTCCCGCGCGCGGCGCGTATTCGGTGAGGACGACGTACTCGGGACCGAGCGCGTTGGTGAGCTTGTCGGCCACGCGCTCAGCGAGCCGGCCGCTCTCCCGGGCGCCCATCGCGCGGATGCATTCGCGGATCGCGAGGGCGAATGGCGGGAGTGCGATCAGGTAGACCAGCTGTTCCGCGAGCTCCTTCGCGATCGCGGAGGTGCCGAGCGCGAGAGCCAGCCAGAAGCACGCTGCGCGCAAGTGGCGCCGCCAACGCACCGGCCGTGTCGCCCTGGAAGCAAGGATCGCCACGGGAGTTCCTTCCTTTTTCGCGCCCCTGGAGTGAGGGCATGATGCTCGTCCGTCGCGAGTCAGCAGACAAGTAGGAGAGTCGTACTAGGGGTTCCCTTAGCCTCCAGCCGAATGTCGCTTCGGTCGGAGATCGCCGAGCAGCCCGCCGTCGTCCGCCGCCTCCTCGAGGTCGGCTGGCCGGAGGCCCGCACCCTGGCGCGGCCCTTGGCGGCGGCCGAGCACCTGACCATCGCCGCGCGCGGCTCGTCCGACAACGCCGCGACGTACGGCAAGTACCTCTTCGAAAGCCTCGCCGGCCTGGTCACTGCGCTCGCCGCGCCCTCGTTGGTGACCCGCTATCGGATGCCGCCCAGCTTCGCCCGCGGCGCGGTCATCGGGATCTCTCAGTCCGGCGCGGCACCGGACGTCGCCGCGGTCCTGGCCGAGGCGCGATCCGCCCGGGCGCCCACGATCGCCATCACGAACCGCGCGACATCGCTCCTGGCGCGGACCGCGGCGGAGACGTTCCTCCTCCGGTGCGGGCCCGAGCGGTCGATCGCCGCGACGAAGACGTACACCGCCACATGCGTCGCCCTGGCGCTCCTCGCCGCCAACACCGCGGAGTCGCGCGGCCGCAGCGCCCTGTCGCTCGCCGGCCTGGTCGAGAGCGTCGTTGAGGCGGAAGCCGCCGACCGCGACGCAGACCGCCTCGCGCGCAAGATCGGGAAGGCGCGCGCCATCGTCGTCCTCGGACGCGGCTACGAGTACGCGACCGCGCTCGAGGCCGCCCTGAAGATCAAGGAGCTCGCCCAGGTGTGGGCCGAGCCCTACTCGAGCGCGGACTTCGCCCACGGACCGATCGCGCTGCTCGAATCGGGCGTGCCGGTGCTGATCTTCGGGGCTCGTGGTGCTGCGCAGGCGGAGGCCCGGACGTTGTCACGGACGCTTCGCGCGAAGGGCGCGAAGGTCTACGCGGTGACGAACGACGCTGCGATGGCCGAGCTCGCGGACGACGCGGTGCTCCTGCGCGCTCCGTTATCGGAGGCGCTGACTCCGATCAGCTTCGCCGTCGCGGCGCAGCTCGTCGCGCTTTCGCTCGCGCGGCGGCGCGGCCGCGACGTGGAGCGACCCCGCGGCCTTTCGAAGGTGACCCGGACCCGATAGCCCGCTTACGCGGCGCGGACTTGGCCTTGACGGTCGCGTCCTTCGTGCGCGCGGCTGCGGCTTTGCCGCCCCCGCGCGAGCCCCGTTCAACGGGAGCGGCTGCGCCCCGCAGAAAGAAGTCGACTTTCAGCTCGTAGCCGTACACCGTCGCGAGGCGCGCGAGCGAGCGGAGCGATGGGAGGTAGCGCGGATCCTCCATGCGCCGGAGCTGCGTCTGCGACGTGCCGAGCTTGCGCGCCGCAGCCCGTTCCGACAGTCCGGCCGAGTGCCGGAGGTCGCTCACCGACCGCGCGACCGCGCTCGCGAGCGGATCGGGCGGCAGCTGCTGGGCCGCCACTTGGGTCAGATCCTTGGGTGAGTCCCGCACCCGTAGATGGTATCGGCCAGCACGTGCGGTCCGTACATAGGACGAACGTACTGTCCGGCACAGCGGAGCGCCGGATCGCGCTCACCGATCGCTACCGTTCCGCTTCCGCGGCGAACGCGTCGATCAGGTCGCGCCGTTCGGGGTCGTAGGCGAACAGGATGACGCCGTCGCATCCGACGTCGCGTGCCGCGCGGACCTGGTCGCGCACACGCTCGCGTTCGGCGGCGTACGCCATCAGTCCACCCCACATCCGCACCGATGGCGCCGCTTCGCGCGCCGCGCCGAGCAGCCGCCGGACGTCCGCGGTATCCGCCCGGTACGCCATCGGGCAGACGAGATCGATGAGCTTTTCCGCAACCCACTCCGGCCACCGCTGCAGCACGCGCTCGCGCGCCACGGTCGGATCCGGGAAGACCGCCGCGGAGATGACGATCCCCGGCCGCGCCGCGCGGATCCGCGCGGTCGTCTCCTGGACGATCGCGGTGATGGCGGCGTGGTCTTCGGCTGAACGCGCGTACGTCACCTGCGGGTAGCGGATGTAGTCGTGGTGGAAGCCCTCCACCGGATAGCGGCGGACGATGTCCTCAAAGACGTCGACCGTATGGGCTCGCGCCGCCGGGTTCGTTGGGTCGATGTAGATGCCCTCCCAATCACCTCCGCCTGCGGGGTCGAGGTACCGCACACCATCCGGGCGGAGCAGCCAGTCGGGATGCGCGTTCACCACATGCGCCGGCGACCGGGGCAGCCCGCCGGTCGGGCTGGACCACACGAACGTCCCGTTCGCCCAGGCGTGGATCCGCACCCCGACGGCCGCGCCACCCCGCACGAGGTGGTCGAGCGGGTCGAGCGCCGGGTCCGCGAGGGTCTCTGCGCGCGGCTCGAGCGCGCTCGTGTAATACGCGTCGCCGCGGCCGCGGACCTGCACGACGAGGTCGCGGATGTTCCAGCCGACACTGTCGGCCAGCAGGTCGTCGATCGCGGTCTTCGTCGTGATGCGGTCCCGCACGACCCACAGAGCCTTCGTGAAGGTCACAACAGGACCGCGTAGTCGCAGAGCGTGATGCCGTTGCGGGCCACCGCCGCCACCGTGCGCGGATCGGTGAGCGTGGCAAGCTCCTCCACGCGCAGTGCGGCGTACGTCGAGGTGCGCGCGAGCTCCGCGTCGGCTTCGCCGGGGTGGCAGCCGAGCTCGGTGATGCCCTCGCCGAGCTCCGCGAGGATCCGCTCGAGCGTCGCGCGGTCAACGTGCCCTTCATGCTGGAAGTCGCGGCGGTAGTGATCGACGGTCGTGATGCCGGCGGCGCGCAGCCGGTCGCGCTGCTCGTCGTCGTGCGGTCGCACAGCCGTGCCGGTCTCGCGCGCGACCGCGGCGATGGCCTGCTCGAGCGCGGGCTCGTCGTGAAGCCAATGATGCGAGTCGAGGTGCGTGGGGGCGCGGCCGAGCAGCTCGCGGGCGCGCGCGAACTGCGCGCGGTATTCGAGGGCCGCCTCATCCGGGTCCGCCCGCCCCGTTCCGAGAAATGCGCTTGGCGCGCGCGGGAACGAGCCATCGCGCTCGACGAGCGAGGGCACCGTCGCAGGATCGGAGACCGGCCGGCCGTAGGTGAGCGTGAGATGCACGCCGACGTCGAGCGAGGGCGTCGAGCGCGCGGCGAAGGCGGCATCGTCGGCTGCGGGCGCGCCCACCATGAGCGTCGTCGCCATGACGATGCCGTCGCGATGCGCGCGCAGGATCCCGGCGTTGACGCCGGGCGCGCGGCCGAAGTCATCCGCGTTGACGATGAGCCGTTTCATCCGGCGTCGATCGCGCGACGCACGCTCCAGCCGCTGGCCTCGAGCTTCTTCTGCGCGGTGTCCAGGTCGACGCCCAGCTCGTCGCGCACCATGCGGATCGCGCGTGCCTTGAGCTTCGCGTTCGTCGGGCGCAGGTCGATCATGAGGTCGCCCTTCGTACGTCCGCTGCGGATCATCGCCGCGGTCGAGAGCATGTTCAACACGAGCTTCGTCGCGGTACCGGCCTTCAACCGGCTCGATCCGGCGAGGATCTCTGGACCGACGTCGAGGATGATCGGGATCTCGACTTCGTCGGCGAGGGCGGAATCCGGCACGCACGTCACGCACGCGGTCGCAGCGCCCAGCGCCCGCGCGGCCTTCATCGCCGCGACGACGAAGCGCGCGGATCCACTCGCGGAGAGTCCGACCACGACGTCGCCGGGTCGCGCGACCCGGACGATCTCGCGCTCGCCCGCGAGCGGGTCATCCTCAGCGCCTTCGATGGACGTCCGGAGTGCGGCGTCGCCGCCGGCGATGACGCCGTGCACCAGGTCTGGCTCCACGCCGAACGTCGGCGCCGCCTCGCTCGCGTCCAGGACGCCGAGCCGCCCACTCGTGCCCGCGCCCACGTAGCGCAGCCGGCCGCCGCTCGAGAACGCGGCGGCGATCGCATCTGCGGCCCGCGCGATGTCCGGGAGCGCCGCGCGCACGGCCGCCGGGACTGCCGCGTCCTCTTCGTTCATCAAACCGAGGATCTGGAGCGTCGACATCGTGGCGAGGCGGGCGGCCTTCGGGTTCCGCCGCTCGGTGCCCGGAAGGTCGGTCACGCCGCGCCCCACGCGAGCGTGGCCGCGAGCCGCGCGGCGCCCATCGCCGGCTCCTCGCCGACCGGCTCGACCGCGGCGCGTGGCAGAACCCCGAGGAGCTCGAGCCGCACGGCCTTCTCCAGTGGCCGCACATTCTCGAACGCGCCTCCGGCCAGGTAGACGGGGCCGCCGTCGAGGCCGAGCTCGTGCGCGACGGTCGCGGCCATGCTCGCGAGCAGCCGGGCGCCGCGCTGGACGATGTTGACGGCGATGCCGTCGCTCTCGGCGAACGCGCGCGCGACCGCGCGTGTCGCGGCGAGGATCGCCGGCGACGGGTGCGGTTTGCCATACAGCAGTGGCAGCAGTCCATTGAGATCGGTCACACCGAGATCCAGGAAGAGGTGCCGGCTGATCGTTGTCGGCGATCCACGGCCGTCGTGGTCGTACGACACGGCGCGCAAGCCCTCCTGCCCGATCCATACCGCCGAGCCCTCGTCACCGACGAGGTAGCCCCACCCGCCGCAGCGAGCCTCCGCGCCCTGATCGTTCCGGCCGTACGCGATGGAGCCGGTGCCGCTGATGAGCACGACGCCACAGCCCGTGGCGTTCCCCGCATAGAGCGCGGCCTTCGCGTCATGGGTCACCTCCACGGCGACGTCGGGACCGAGGAGCGACGCCAGGATCGCGCGGCCCTTCGCACGATCGGCCTCGCGCTCGCCGCCCGCGCACGACAGCACGACCGCGTCGGGGACGCGGCCGGCAAGCGCTTCTCGCAGCGCCGCGGCGATCGAGCCTTGCGGGTCGGGGGAGGAGAGCAGATTTGCGCCGCCGCCGGCGCCCCGGCCGACGATCTCGCCGGCCCGCGTCACCGCGAACGCGCGGGTCTTCGTCCCGCCGGCGTCCATTCCCACAACGAGGTCCTGCATGACGCGGAGTATGGAGTGCTAGGGCCGGTGGACCGCGCCCGCCGACACGGCGCGCGACGCCCCGGTGCATCGCGGAAGGGTGTTCGGCTCGCCGCGCAAGCGGTACGCGCCGAGGATGGCGAAGGCGACCGCTTCGCGTGCCTCGGCCGGGATGCCCAGCTCGTCGGTGAAGCGGATCGGAAGCTGCGCCCGTTCGCGGAGCCGCCGGATCAGCGTCGCGTTCCGCGCGCCGCCGCCGGCGACGATGAGCTCGCGCCACGGGCCACCGTCGAGCGCGCGGGCGATGGACTCCACCGTGAGTGCGGTCGCGGTCGCGATCGCGTCATCGAGCGATCCGCCCGCGGCCTTGACGTCACCCAGGAGCCGCTGGGTGAACGGCGCGCCGAACTCCTCGCGCCCAGTGGATTTCGGCGCCGGCCGCGCGAAGTAGGGATGCGCGAGCGCCGTCGCGAGCGCGGCGTCGTGCACGCGCCCCCGCGCGGCTGCCGCACCGTCTCGGTCGAGCTCGGTCCCGCCCTTGCGCGCGAGCTGGTCGATGACCATGTTGCCCGGGCCGGTGTCGAACGCGGTCACGTCAGCGGCGCGGTCGGTCGGGAGCAGCGTGACGTTCGCGATGCCCCCGAGGTTCAGGATCGCGCGCGGGGTCCCGTCGGCGAAGAGCAAGTGGTCGGCGAACGGGACGAGCGGCGCGCCCTGACCGCCGAGTGCGACGTCGGCGCTGCGGAAGTCATTGATGACCGGAGCGGCGATCTCGACCGCGACACGCGACGCGTCACCGATCTGCAGCGTCGCGTGCTCGGCGGGGAAGTGGGCGATCGTCTGGCCATGCAGCGCGACGCACGCCGGCTCCCGCCCGACCGCCGTCACGATCTCACGCGCGATCGACGCGTACGCGTCGCCGAGCTCCGCGTGCAGGATCGCGATGTCGTGTGCCGGCAGGGGCGCGCCCGACCCCGCGGCGAGGATCCGATAGCGGAGCCTGTCGGGGTGGTCGCGCGCGACGTGCGCGAGGAACCGGATCTTCGGTCTCGCTCCATGCCGGGCGTCCCCTACGTCGACGGCCGCCGCGTCCATCCCGTCGGCCGACGTGCCGGACATGATCCCGACCGCGATCATGATGCGGCCGCCTCGTGGATCGCGATGCGGAACCGGTACATCGCGTCGTCGTTCGTCCGGCCGAAATAGACGCGGTTCGTGAGGAGCACGACGGTGAGGTCCCCGACCGGGTCGATCCACGCCGATGTCCCGGTGAAGCCGGTATGGCCATAGCTGTCCATGCTCCAGCGATCGCCCGTCATCGGCACTTTGGGGGCGCGGAGCGCGAGGCCGAGGCCGCGGCGCACGTTCTCCGCTTTCGCATGCTCGATCCGGGCGAGCGTGGCGAGATCGTTGCCGATGACGGCACCGTCGCGGAACACGCGGGCGATGGCTCCGACGTCCGCAGCGGTCCCGAACAGCCCGGCGTGCCCGGCGATCCCGCCCATCGCGTATGCGTTCTCATCGTGGACCGTGCCGCGGATCCGGCCGCGCCCGAGCGACGGGTCGACTTCCGTCGCGGCGCACGTCGCGCGATCACGCGGTCCGTACGCAAGGGTCGGCGCTTCGATCGGTCCGATCACCCGCTCGGCAAGCAGCTGCTCGAACGGCTCGCCGGCCATCTTCGCGAGCCCGCCGGTCAGCATGATGTAGCCGAGGTCGCTGTAGGTGAATGTGCCAGGATCCTGCGCGAGCGGCTCCTGCGCCGCGCGCCAGACCGCCTCATCGATCGAGTGCGTTTCCTGCCAGAGCGGGAGCCACCACTTGAGACCGGCGGTGTGCGTGAGCACGTGGGCGAGGGTGACCTCGTCCTTGCGTCCACCGCGGAAGTCGGGCACAAGCTCGCGCAGGGGCGTCTCCAGAGAGAGAGCGCGCTCGCGCACGAAGGACAGCAGCAGTGAGGTCGTCGTGAGCTTCGTCAGCGATGCGAGATCGAAGATCGCGTCGGCTGTGCACGGCGCGTCGGGCGGCGCGCTCGGATCCGGGCAGAGCGTCCCGGCCGCGTAGGAGTCGACGTGGCCCGCGCGCTCGATACGCACGACGCATGCGGTGAACAGTGTGCCCGCCGACGCGTCGACCATCGCCGTGATCCGCTCGAGGCTCAGAGCTTCTTCATCCCGTCGCCGATACGGTAGACACCGGGGATGTCGACCGGCAGCGTCCCCGTCGGCATGCGCGCCCCTGACAGCACATCCACGAGGGCACGGAGCGTGGGCTCGCGCCCGGTGTACGCGCAGACGTAGCCCGCGACGGCCGGCGCGCTCTGGATGTCGTATGGCGAGCGCAGCGAGACGAGCACAGTCAGCTTCACTGCCTGCAGGGCCTTCGCGAGTGCCGCCTGCTGCGGGTACGAGAAGAGATCCGCCGCGCCCATGACGACGACGTCCGCGGCGCGCGCTGCGGCGACCGCGCGATCGATATCGACCTGGATCGGCGAGAGCGTGATCGTCTGTGTGGACACGTTCGGGAGGCGCTGCGCCAGGACCTGGCCGAGCGACGGCTGGTCCGTCACGATCGCGATGTCGGGGTTGACCGGCGAGCAGACGAAGATCCGTCCGCGGAGCGGCAACCCGCCGCTGCGCAGGACCGTGATGCTCGCGCGCGCGAGCTCGTCGGCCGTGGCCCGGTCCGCGTCGCTTCCCGCGTTCCCGCTCGGCGCGGACCCCTCCAGGATCCCGAAGCGCTCCTTGACCGCGAGGATCCGGCGCAGCGAGGCGTCCACGCGCGCTGTGCTCAGCGCCCCGTTCGTCATCCCGGCCGAGAGCTTCGCATGGGCGTCGGTCTGGGCGCTCTCGTCGAACCGGAACAGCAGGTAATCCGCCCCCGCGACGAACGCGTCGTAGCCGGCCTGCGACTCGGTTCGCGTCTGGGTGAGCGCGCCCATCTCGAGGTCGTCCGTGACCAGCAGGCCGGTGAAGCCGAGCTGCGTGCGGACGAGATCGGTCATCACTTTCGGCGAGAGCGTGACCGGGAGATCGGCCGTCGCGTCGAGTGCCGGGATACGGATGTGCGCGCTCATGATCGCGGGCACGCCGGCTGCGATCGCGGCGCGGAACGGGACGAGCTCAACGCTGTCGAGCCGCGTGCGATCCACATCGAGCAGCGGCAGGCCGGTGTGCGAGTCGGTCGTGGTCGCGCCGTGACCGGGAAAGTGCTTGGCACAGCAAAGGAGCTTCGCATCGCCGAACGCCTGGACCGCGACGGTGACGAGCGCGGCCACACGCTGTGGGTCCGAACCGAACGAGCGATTGAGGATGATCGGGTTGCGGGGCTCGTTGTTCACGTCGGCGTCGGGCGCGAGCTCGAAGTTCACGCCGACGGCCCGTAGATCGCGGGCCGTGATGGCGGCGGACTTCCGGACGCTGTCGCTCGGGTCGGGCGTTGCCGCGAGGGCCATGTTTCCCGGCAGGACCGTCGCCCCTCGGGCGATCCGCACGACCGCGCCGCCCTCCTGATCGATCGAGACGAACAGCGGGATGGTCTTCGCGTCACTCGCGATCCGCTGGAGCTCCGCCGTCAGGCGCTTCACGCTCGCCGCGTCGTCGAAGTTCTCGCCGTACAGGATGATGCCACCCACCCTTCGCTGACGGATCATGGCCTCGAGCGCCGGTGTGATCGCCGTACCGTGGAAGGCGACGCTCATGAGCTGGCCCGCGCGTTCGGCCACCGACATCCCCGCCACGAGGCGGTCGATGCGTGCGCTGGGCGCGACCGGCCCGGACCCCGATGGCGTGCCGAGCGGCTCGCACGCGG
>JALYLX010000145.1 GCA_030773995.1 Chloroflexota bacterium | reverse complement strand
CGGCCGCCCCATTCGCGCTCTCTCGGGCGATGCCCACCTATCGTTCCGCCAGTGGATGACGCGCTGCTCGACGGCTCGCTCGAGGACGCGGTGGCGGCGCTGCGTTCGCGGTCGGTCGGGGCCCTCGAGCTGACCGAAGCGTCGCTTCAGCGGATCGCCGCACGCGATCCCGAGCTCAACGCCTTCATCGCCGTGACCGCCAACGACGCGCGCGAACGGGCGCGCGCCGCGGACGGGCGCGGCCCGCTCGCAGGGGCTCCGGTCGCCCTGAAGGACCTTTTCGACGTCTCAGGCGTGCCTACGACCGCGGGATCGAAGCTGCTCGCGGCGAACGTCCCGCACGACGACTCGGTGATCGCGCGCCGGCTGTTCGATGCGGGCGCGGTCAACCTGGGCAAGACCAACCTGCACGAGTGGGCCTTCGGTGTGACGACGGACAATCCGCACTTCGGAGCGACCCGGAACCCGTGGGCCCTCGATCGGATCCCCGGAGGGTCGAGCGGCGGCAGCGCCGCGGCACTGATCGCCGGGCTGTGCTTCGGCTCCATCGGTAGCGATACCGGCGGGTCGATCCGGATACCGGCATCACTGTGCGGCGTCGTCGGGCTGAAGCCGACGTACGGACGGGCAAGCTTGCGCGGTGCGATCCCGCTCGCGTGGTCGCTCGATCACGCCGGACCGATGGCCCGCACCGTCCGCGATGCGGCGCTCCTCCTGCAGGTCATCGCCGGCTACGACCCCCTGGACCCGGTCTCCGCGGACGTGCCGGTGGACGACTACCTGGCGGACATCGAATCCGGGGTCCGCGGCCTGCGGATCGGGGTCGTGCGGGGACGCTTCTTCGGACGACTGAACGCGAACGAACGACCTGCGCCCGAGGTAGCGGCGGCCATCGATATCGCGACCGAGGTCTTCGCGGACGAGGGCGCCCGCATCGAGGACGCCGAGCTCCCGCGAGCCGACGAGCTGCGCAACGTGCAGCTGCTGATCATCGGGACCGAAGCGGCCGCGTACCACCGCGACCGGATCGCGGCAGCTCGCTCGGCCTACGGGACCGACGTCGCAAAGCGCATCGAGCTCGGGCTGACCCGTTCCGGCATCGAATACGCCGCAGCCCGGCGGACCCGCGACGAGCTGCGCCGCGCGTACGGCACCGCCGTCGGTCAGTGGGACGCGGTCCTCCTGCCGACGACGCCGATGACCGCTCCGCTGCGGGACGGGCAGGATGCGCTCGCCGCTGCAGCCACCCTCACCGCCTACACGTCGCCGTTCAACCTCACCGGCCTGCCCGCGATCTCGGTCCCCTGCGGGTTCGACGCGAACGGTCTCCCCATCGGATTGCAGCTCGTCGCCCGACGGTGGGCCGAGTCGCGGCTCCTCAGGATCGCGCGGGCGTATGAGCGCGCGACGTCATGGCACGAGCGGCGACCGGGACGAACAGGGTGAGAACAAGACCGGCGATCTGCGCGACGGGCTCGCCCGGATCGGTCGATCCAAAGATGAAGATGGCGAGCAGCCCGATGAGTGCCGCGACGACGAGGAGGCAGCCGCAGCCGGTAATGGGGTCAGACGACCGCTAGCGCCGCCCGCATGCGCAGCCGCCGCCGCTGTCGATCTTCGGGTTCCGGACGGTGAACCCGCCGCCCATGAGGGCGTCGACGAAGTCGATGGTCGCGCCTTCCACGTACGGCAAGCTGTCCGGATCGACCGCGACTTCGATGCCCGAGCGCTCGACGACGGCGTCATCGGGCAGCCGCGCTTCGTCGAGGGCGAGCCCGTACTGGTAGCCGCAACAGCTCTGGCCAGCGACGTACACCCGGAGCACCCGTTGCGCTGGGTTCGCCGACATGAGGCCGCTGAGCTTCTCGGCCGCGAGGGGAGTGAGTTCGATCACGCGACGATGATAAGGTCCCGCCGATGGATCGGGATGCGGCGTATGCGCTGCTCTGCGAGCACACGAAGGGCGACAGCCTCCGCAAGCACGGTCTCGCGGTCGAAGCCGCGATGCGCCGATTCGCTGAGCGCTTCGATGGCGATGAGGAAGAGTGGGCGGTCACCGGGTTGCTTCACGACTTCGACTACGAGCGCGACCCCGACGGCCATCCGCAGCACGGCAAGCCGATCCTCGAGCAGGCCGGTGTGCCGGGACGGATCGTGCACGCGATCCAGAGCCACGGCGATCACACCGGGATCCCACGGGTGACGCCGATGGAGAAGACCCTCTACGCGGTCGATGAGCTCTGCGGCTTCGTCACCGCGGTCGCGCTCGTGCGTCCCTCCAAACGGGTAGCCGAGGTCGAAGCGTCGTCGGTGCGCAAGAAGATGAAGGACAAGGCCTTCGCGCGGGCGGTGAGCCGCGAGATGATGCTCGCTGGTGCGGAGGATCTCGCGATCCCGTTCGACGACCTGATCGGCGAGGTCGTCACCGCCCTGAGCGGCATCGCCGAACGCCTGGGTCTCGCCGGCCCGACGGCCTGAGCCAGCAGCGCGACGAGCGCCGCCTTGTTGGGCGCGCCGGTGCGTTGTCGCAGTCGCTCGATGTGCTTCTTCACCGTGCCTTCGGAGACGCCAGCTCGGCGCGCGATCTCCTTGTTCGTCAGCCCCGCCGCGATCCCGGTCACGATCTCACGCTGCCGGCTCGTGAGCGGATCGGCGCGCCGCAGGCGCATGCGCAGCCACCGGCCGGCACGCCAACCCGCGACGACGCCGCACAGCAACGCGGCCGCCCGGTCCACGGAGTGACCGAACGGCCGCGGCTTGATGCGTACCCTCGGCTAGCTGGCCCTCTTCAGCGCGGCGCGCCGGCGCACGACCTCGTGCGCGTATTTCTCGAGGAACAGTTGGCCGCCGCAGCGCGAGCAGAGCGGCTGCTCGCCGGCGTCCCAGACGGGCGCGCGAGGACCGGTGACATGGGCGTACGCGGCGCGGAGCTGCTCCGGGGTCGGACGGCGCGACTTCGTCGCGACAAGGACCTCGCCGGAACCGTGGCCGCAGAAGTAGCAGTAGAGCTCGGCTCGAAGCATTGCTGGCCTCCAGATCTCGCCCGGTAAACGACCACCGGGCGTCCGTTGTTCCATACCGACGAACGGGCGTTCGGGTTTCCGTATCCCCAGATACGGTTGGATACGAAGCCGGGGAGGCCTTGGACGAGCCGCCGGGCTAGCTGGCGGAGGCGACGTCCAGGGAGACGAGCTCGGACGGATCGCGAAGCACGGTGAGCTGCCGGATCACGCCGCGCGGGATGATGTGGAAGTCGTTGTGGCGGTAGTCCTTGCCGGCATTGGTGACGTCGTAGTCACCCACGACGACGATGTAGTCGTCGGTCTCCTTCCAGAGCAGCCCGCAGGTGAGCTTGCGCAGCCGGTAGGGCTCGAAGTCCTCTGGGATCGCGGTGCGCGTGTACGCGGTGATGTCTTCCCACTCGACGGCCACGAGTGCTGTTTCGAGCCGATCGACCGCGTCCACTTTCCCTCTCCTCGCCGAGCGAGCGAGCGCCGTGCGCTCACCGGTACATCTCCCGGCCTCTTGTGGCCGTTCGCGTACAGGAACGGACGATATGGAGGCGCGTTCCGGTGTCAATGCCGCGCGGGACGGGATTCCCCGCAATTGATACGCGCTGAACGCGATGACCCGGCCGGTGGGCTCTCTCGCCCGCTCGCCCGCCGTGCCGTCGACGAAGCTCGTCAGCTCGCCTGCCGCCCGCGAGCAATCAGCTCGGCGACCTTCTGGCCGCCCTTCTTCCCGATCTCTTCGAAGTGCGCGTGCCCATATTTCTCGGAGACGGCGTCGCCGCCGATCTTGCCGATGCGGCCGTAGAACCGCGGCCCGTAAAGCTCTTTCACCTTCTGACCGCCCTGCTTGCCGATCTGCTCGTAGAAGTCCGCGCCATGGCGCTGCGCGGTCGTCCGGCCGCCCTTCTTGCCGATCTGCTCGTAAAACTCCGGCCCATGCCGTTGGGCGGTCGTCGCGCCACCCTTGCGTCCGGCCTCGGCGACGGTCATCGCGCCCTTGCTCTTCGACATCCGCTCCACTCCTTAACATGACGCGCCCAAAGCGGCTTTTCGGCCGCCCGATGGCCCGGCTTGGCTGCAAGTTCCATACCGACGCTCGCTCGGCCGTGGAGTGTGCGGGCAATCTCCGGACAGTCAGCGGGCGATCTGCATCCGAAGCGTGCAGAGATCGGTGCATCCGAGCGCGAGCTTCGTCGCATTCGAGAGATCGATCACGCGGCCCGCGACGTAGGGCCCGCGATCGATGACCGGCAGCGTGATCGACCGGCCGTCGTAGCTGAGGACAGTCAGGGTCCCGCACGGCAAGGCGGGGTGAGCGACGCCGAGGAGCTTGGGCTGTAGGTCTGGCCGCATGCGGTGCGATTGCCGTAGAAGCCCGGCCGTGCCACGATGCCAGGACCACCGGCGTGGCCGGCGCGACAGACTCGGTCGGTTCGGGTGCGGTCTTGACTCCAGCGACCGCCACGCCGGCGAGCCTGATCGGCGCCACCTCGCGGAGCGGAGCGCGAACGGGAACAGCATCGCGAACACCGCGACGCCGATGCGTGCCAGGTGAGCCGGCATCCAGCCACACCCCCGAGCTGTCTGGAGGCTCAGCGGGCAGGCGCGAGTCCAGCGTGTGTCTGCCCGGCGCGCGTTGTGTCTGGGCGGTGGACACGCCGTGCGCGACAACGGCTTGCTTCTCCGCCCGCAGCTTCCCGCGATGCGAGACGCGACCGTTATGCGTTCACGTCAGGGTGGCGGTGCGGGCACTGCGACGACGACGAAGCGGGGGTCCGTCGGATTCGGACCGGTCGATGTCTGTAGCGTCAGCCGTTCTGTCGGCGTGGGCTGCACCCACGACACATCTTCCGGTGGCACGCGTGGATGCACTTCGGCGATCACGTACCTGAGGGCGCGAAGGTCTGGTGTGGAGACGAAGACCTGATCGCCCACTTGCGCGTTCCACAGCGTCAAGAACATTCCCGTGCGCGCGTGGGCATACAGATAGGTGTTGCTACCGATACTCGGGATCGATGTGCCCGGCAGGTGGAACGCGAACCCCTCCGGCGTCTTCCCCAGATCGACGTCGCGCGTCACATCACCTTCCGCGATGGGCAGATCGATCTGGAGGCGCGGGATCTGGATGCGGTACCCCTGCGGGATCGGCGTGTTCGGATCGCGCGTCGCGGGCGGCGCAGCTCCCGTCGCCGGCGCGATCGTCGAGCTACTGACCAGCGGCGTCGGCGCGACGTCGAGCGGCGGCGGCGCGCTCGGTCCGAGGACCACGAGCAGGACACCCACGAGGATGAGCGCGCTGCCGGCGACCACCGGAAGCATCCGTTTCCCTATGCGATAGTGCGGACGCACATCGCATGCCGAGCACCGTGATGGACCACGCCGCTCGCCGCGCCCGCGCTGCGGCACGCTGCCGTGACGCTGGAGTCGCCGCGCTGGTGCTCGCGCCCGGCTCCGACCTCACCTATCTGACCGGCTACCGGATCTTCTCGAGCGAGCGGTTGACCTGCCTCGTGCTCGCGGCCGACGGCGCGGCGACGCTGGTCGTCCCGGAGCTCGAGGCGCTGCGGGCGGCCAGCGCGGCGCCGGATCTCGCTCGCGCCACCTGGGCCGAGACCGCTGACCCGTACGCGCTCGTGGCCACCTTCGTCACGCGACCCGGCGCGGTCGCCCTCTCCGACCAGATGTGGGCGGCTTTCGCGCTGCGGCTGCAACGGGCGCTGCCCGGGCGCGAGCTGCGGATCGCCTCCGAGATCACTCGCGAGCTCCGCATGCGCAAGGACCCCGCCGAGGTCGCCGCGCTGCGCGCAGTCTCCGCCGCAGCAGATCGCGCGTACGTGCGGGCGCTCGATCTCGAGTTCGCGGGGCGCACCGAGCGGGAGATCGGCGCCGACCTCGCCGCGCTGCTGCGCGACGAAGGTCATGACGAGGTGCTGTTCACGATCGTCGCCGCCGGTGAGGATGGCGCCTCGCCGCACCATCAGACCGGCGATCGGCGGATCAAGACGGGCGACGTCGTCGTACTCGATTTCGGCGGGACCCGCGACGGGTACGGGTCCGACATCACGCGCACCGTGCACGTCGGCGACCGGCCGGGCGAGGAGGTGATCCAGGTGCACGACGTCGTGCGGCGAGCGCAGGAGGCCGGATATGCCGCCGCGCGCACCGACGCCACGGCGCAGTCGGTCGATGCCGCGGCGCGCGCGGTCATCGCAGCGGCCGGCTACGGCGACTTCTTCATCCACCGCCTCGGACACGGCATCGGGTTGGACGGGCACGAGCATCCGTACCTCGTGACCGGCAACGACGAGCATCTCGAGCCGGGCATGGCGTTCTCGATCGAGCCGGGCGTGTACCTGCCGGGCCGCTTCGGCGTGCGGATCGAGGACGTCGCGATCATCGGCGACGACGGGCTGTGCGAAGGGCTCAACCGCGTGGACCGCGGCCTCGCGACCGTGCGCTGATGCGGTTCGCGATCGCGGTCCTCGCGGCCGCGACGCTTGACCTCGCCGTCCTGCTCCGGGTCGACCAGTGGCTCGGCGCCGGCGCGCTGCTCGCGCTGGGCTACCTCCTCGTCGCGTCGGCGGGGGCCGGCTTCTTCGCCGCCAGGCGCGGGGCACTCGCCGGCGCGCTGACGGTCATCGTTGGCGCGCTGCTGTCAGGCCTCGTCCAGTACTGGCCGCGGATCGGCTACGCGAACGATCTGGGCGCGCTCCTCGTCTTCGAGCTCCAGCTCGTTGTCGCGTTGGTGCCGTACGAGATCGGCGGCGCGATCGCCGGCTACGCCGGCGAGGTGGCACGCCGCCGCGTCGTGCGGTCGGGCCGGGCGATGCCTGCCCCGGCCGAGCCCCCCTCAAAAGCGTCATGACCATGGCCCGGATGCTCGCATCGGTGCTTGCGACGACGACGGGCCTCGCGTTCTGGTGGGGGCTGACCGAACCGCTGCCGGTGCCGCCGGTCATCCTGCTCGGGGTGAGCGCGGGGATCCTGCTGTGCGCCGGTGTGATCGCCGGGCGCCTCGGGATCGCCGCCGCACCCTGCGCGCTGCTCTTCTCGCTGTTGCTCGGAAGCATCCTCGCGACACAGATGCACCAGGCGTTCACTCCGTCGTTCGC
This sequence comes from Chloroflexota bacterium, assembly GCA_030773995.1. Classification (GTDB taxonomy): domain Bacteria; phylum Chloroflexota; class Limnocylindria; order P2-11E; family P2-11E; genus UBA4735. The sequence goes on along the minus strand of JALYLX010000145.1, from coordinate 2,297 downwards.
GCCGGTCTCGCGCTTCGGCAGCCTCCTCGTGCTCGAGCTGCCGGCCATCCTCGTCCCGCTCGCGATCGCCGCCGGGCTCGGAGCGCTCGGGGGACTCGCCGGCGAGCGGCTGCTGCCCTCGCGCTAACCACGAGACGTCGTTAGCGGCTCGGCAGCGGTAGCAGCGGGAGTGCGTAGAACATTGCCGTGAGGCCGTAGACCGCGAGGCTCGCGATCGGCGCGACGAAGGCCAGCGCGATCCCGAGGGTGTACGCGACGAGCCCGATCGGGAAGAGTCGTCCCTCCTGGCGTATGCGGCGCGCCGTGACGGCGTCCCCCACCAGCCGATGGTCATGCGTCGCGTAGAAGAAGACGCCGCTGAACGCGAGCGCGATGAGGACCGCGCCGAGTCCGTAGACGACCAGTGCCGCGGTCGCCCAGCGTTCCGACAGGATGTAGCGGTCGACGAGCGAAGTCGGGAACGGCACGATCCCGACGGCGACCAGGAGCAGCAGGTTGAGGTAGAGGAAACGGCGGTCCACGCGTCGGCAGTGCTCCAGCAGCGTGTGGTGGTTCACCCAGATGATGCCGATCGTCAGAAAGCTCACGAGATACGCGGCGTACGCCGGCCACAGGTCACGGAGCGACTCGACGAGATCGGGGCTGTCCGCGGGCACACGCAGCTCGAGCACGAGGAGCGTCGCGGCTATCGCGAACACGCCGTCGCTGAACGCCTCAAGGCGGCTGGTTCGCATGGCGACAGTCTGCGCGAGCGCGGCGCCGGCAGCGGATCGCCGTCATTTGGCCGCACCGCTAGCGGACGACGAATGGCGCGGCGGCCTGCAGGGCCCAGCGGTACACGCCGTCCGGGAGGATCCCGATGACGATCACCGCGAGGCCGGCGAGGCCGAGGCCCGCGGACAGCAGGCCGCCGGTGCGCAGGAGCCGCGGCGCGTTCGCCTCGACCTCGTACATGTACATGTGGACGACGACCCGGAGGTAGTAGAAGGCCGCGAGGACCGCGTTCAACGCGATCACGACGGCAAGCCACACGAGCCCGGCATCCAACACCGGCTGGAGGATGAACACCTTCGCCACGAAGCCGATGGTCGGGGGGATGCCGGTGAGCGAGATGAGGAACACCGCGAACGCGAGCGCGCCGGCGGGCTGGCGCCGGGCGAAGCCGTTCAGCTCGTCGAGCGTCGCGCCACGCGTGCCATCGAGGTCGAGGTAGATGAGGCAGGCGAACGCGCCGAGATTCATGATCCCGTACGCGAACACGTAGAACAGCACGGCGGCCGAGGCCGACGCGCCGGCCTGATACGCCGCCACGCCGGCGAGGATGTAGCCGGTGTGCGCGATGCTCGAGTACGCGAGCATCCGCTTGACGTTCCCCTGGACGAGCGCGACGACGTTGCCGCCGGTCATCGTGAGCGCAGCGAGGATCGCGAAGACCGCGCTCCAGTCGAGCCCGAGGGGGCCGAGACTGCCGATCATCACCCGCAGGATCGCAGCGAAGGCCGCCGCCTTCGGCGCGACGCTCATGAACGCGGTGGCCGGCGTCGGCGCGCCTTCATACGCGTCCGGGGTCCATTGGTGGAACGGGACGACCGCTGCCTTGAACGCGAGCCCGACCGTCACGAGCGCGAGGGCCACGAGGGTCGCGCCGTTCGTCAGGCCGCCCGCCGCGATCGCTTCGGCGATCCCCGTGAACGAGGTCGTGCCGGCAAGGCCGTACAGCCAGGCGAACCCGTAGAGGAGCATCGCCGAGCTGAACGCGCCGAGCAGGAAGTACTTGAGCGCGGCCTCGTTGCTGTACCGATCCCGGCGGGCCATTCCCGCCAGCACGTAGATCGGGATGGTCATGAGCTCGAGACCGATGAACACGGTGATGAGGTCGGTCGCGAGCGCGATGGTCATCGCGCCGACGGTCGAGAAGAGGATCGTCGCGTAGAACTCGCCGGCCGGGATGCCCCGCCGTTCGAGGTACTCGGGCGCGACGACCGTCGCGAAGATCGCGAGGATGCAGAACAGCACCCGGAAGAACGTGGTGAACGTGTCGACGACAACGAATCCGCCGAACGCCGTGTGGCTCGCGACCGTGAACGGGCCGGTGAAGATCGCGGCGGTCAGCCCGAGGACGGCGAGGAGCGGCAGCCAGAGGCGCGCGAGCCTGCGGTCGATGACCGCATCGGCCATCAGGACGAGGCACGCCGTCGCGGTCACGACGACCTCCGGGAGGACGGCGACGACGTCGTCGAGTCTCATTTGCTCGATCTCCGTCCTTCGGCCGGAGAGAGCTCACGGCGGGTGGGGCT